>CAIMCI010000015.1 GCA_903839465.1 uncultured Pseudomonadota bacterium | reverse complement strand
GTCCGCGACGTCCGCTATCACTCGTCGCAGCCCTGGCCCTTTCCGTCCTCGCTGATGATCGGCTTCGCGGCCGGTGCCGCCCCGGACAGCGTGCCGGTCGCCGGCGAGGAACTGGAGGACGCCCGCTGGGTCGACCGCGACGATATTGCCGAGGGCCGCATCCGCGTGCCGCCGCTCGGTTCGATTTCGTTCCGGCTGATCGAAGCCTGGTACGACGCCGGACCGGGCCGGTCGCTGGCCGCCGACCTCGCCGGCGGCAGCCGCCGGTGGTAGCACCGGCGGCGGCGATCGTTCCCGCCGCCTTCCTTGCCGGCATCGTCGACTCCATGGTGGGCGGCGGGGGCCTGCTGCAGGTGCCGGTCCTGTTCAGCGCGCTGCCCAATACCGCGCCCGCCGCCCTGCTTGGCACCAGCAAGCTGGCCGGCGCGCTCGGCACCGGGGTCGCCGCGGCACGCTACGGCCGGCATGTCCGCCTGCCCTGGCGCCTGCTCGCCGGCGGCTGCCTGATCGGCGTCTGCGGCGGCCTGGCCGGCGCGATGCTGGCGACCCGGATGACGCCGGCGCTCTACCGGCCGCTCGTGCCGGTCCTGCTGGCGCTCGTCCTGCTCGGCACCCTCTCCGCCCGCAAGCTCGGACTGAGCCACGAACCGCGTTATGACGGACGGCGCGTGCCGGTCGCCGCCGGCTGGGTGGCCGTGATCGCGCTCTACGACGGGTTCTTCGGGCCCGGCACCGGCAGCTTCCTGATGTACCTGCTGGTGCGTACGCTGCGGTTTGACTTCCTGCATGCGGCCGCCGGTGCGCGCGTGCTCAACGTCAGCACCAACGTCGCGGCCCTCGGCTGGTTTGCGCTGCACGGCGCCCTGCTTCCCGGACTCGGGCTCTCGATGGCGGCCGCGAACGTCGCCGGCTCGCTGGTCGGAACCCGCCTTGCGCTGCGCGGCGGCGCACCGCTCGTCCGCCGGGCCTTCGTGGCCGTCGTCGCACTGCTCATTGTCAAGACGGGCATCGACGGCTGGCGCATCCTGGACGCGAGCTGAGTCCGGCGCCGGGAGCGCTGGACGGACCGTGTATCCTCTGCCCGCATGTGTCTGCTCGTTCTGGCCTACGAAATCAGTGCCGAAGTCCCCTTGCTGCTGGTCGGCAACCGGGACGAGCTCCATGCGCGCCCGAGCGCACCGCTCGCCTGGTGGGACGACGGCTCGATGGCCGGCGGCCGCGACCTGGTCGCGGGCGGTGCGTGGCTGGGCGCGAACCACGCCGGCCGTTTTGCGGTAGTCACGAACTTCCCGCCGATCCCCGCACCGGCCGGAGCGCCATCGCGCGGCGCCCTCGTGCCCGGCTTTCTCGCGACCGCGCAGCCGCCGCTTGACTACCTGGCGGCGGTGGCGCGCGCCGGCACCCGCTACGCCGGCTTCAGCCTGGTCGTGGGCGACCGGCAGTCGGTGGCCTACTACTGCAACGCCGAAGCCGGACCGCGCGCGCTCGCCCCGGGACTCTATGGCATCGGCAACGCCCGCCTGGACGAGGACGGGCGGCGCCTGACGGAGGCCAAGCAGGCGGTCGGTGCGCTGCTCGCCGACGACCGGGCCGACTCGACGTCGCTGCGCGCCTACTTCGCGCGCACCGACCAGGGCGCCGGCAATTCGCCTTTCGTGCGGGGTTCCCGGTACGGCACGCGCTGCACGACGGTCCTGCGGGGCGGGCCGGCGGGCGTTTGCATCGAGGAGACGCGTTACGACGCCGCGGGCGCCATCACCGGCAGCGTCTCGCTCGCCTGGTCCACGGCCGGCTGATCGAGCGATGAGGACCATCCCGCGCACAGCCGGCGTGCTCACGGTGTTCGCCAGCGCCGGCCTGCTGCTGTCCCCGCCCGTTCCGGCCGAAATCAAAGTCCAGGTCGAAGGCGTCACGGGCCAGGCGCGGAACAACGTCCTCGCCTACTTAAGCCTCAGCCGCTACGCGACGTCGCCGGATATCGACGAGGCCCTCCTCCACCGCCTCGAGAGCCGGGCGGAGGAGGAAATAGAGGACGCGCTGCAACCCTTCGGCTACTACAGCCCGACGATCACCACGAGCCTCCGCCAGGAAGGCGGCGACTGGATCGCGAGGGTGACCGTCCAACCCGGCCCGCCCACGCTGCTGACGCAGGCAGACGTCCGGATCGACGGCGCGGGGGCCGACGACCCCGCGCTTGTGCACGTGCTCGACGAGCATCGCCTGCAGACCGGTACCCAGCTCAACCATCCGGCCTACGACCAGCTGAAGACCGACCTCCTCCGCCGCGCGGTCAGCCGTGGCTATCTCGACGCGAAGTACACGCGGAGCGACCTTGAGGTGGACCCGAACGCGCGCGAGGCGCGCGCGACGCTCCTGCTGTCGACCGGCGAGCGCTACCGGTTCGGCGCGGTCGTGATCGACCAGGACCGGCTCGACCCGGCACTGATGCTCCGCTACCTGCGCTTCCACGAGGGCGAGTGGTTCGACTCGGGCGAGCTCCTGCGCACGCAGTTCGCGCTCGACGATTCGGCGTACTTCGGCAGCGTCGAGGTCCTGCCGGGCGAGCGCGACACGACGAAGCTGACCATTCCCGTGACGATCACCGCGCGCGGCGCGAAGCGCAACAAGTACACGGTCGGCCTAGGCTACTCGACCGACCAGCAGTGGCGGGTCACGGGCACCTGGGACAACCGGCTGCTGAACAGCGAAGGTCACCGGCTGCGCGCGGACGTGGCCATCGGCACGAATTCGCAGAGCTACGGCGTTACCTATACGATCCCGGTCGGCGACCCGGCACTGGAGAAGCTCGAGTTCGGCGCCGCGCAGCTCTATTCGTCGCCAGGCGACGTGCACGCCATCACCACGCAGCTGCGCGCCGGGCTGACGCAGGTCCGCGGCCGCTGGCAGTACGTTCCGTTCGTGGACCTCGCCCATACCGAGAGCGAGATCGCCGGGACCAACACCACCAGCAACCTGCTCGTTCCCGGCATTACCATCGCCCAGGTTCCGCGCGGCTTCATGAGCAACGCCGGCCCGCAGAGCAGTATCGGTGGTCTCAATCCCGGCAGCGGCCCGATCAATAACGGATTGAACGCCACGTCGGCCGACGCCACGGGCTTTCTCGCCGAACTCCTCGCCACCGGCCAGTCCCTGCATTCCGACGTCAGCTTCTTCCGCATCCGGGTCCGCGACCAGTGGAGTTTCCAGGTCGCCCCGAAGTGGCGCGTCGTGCTGCGTGGCGAGGTCGGCGCCACGCTCGTCCACGAATTCGAGCAGATGCCGGTCAGCTACCGCTTCTTCGCCGGCGGTGACCAGTCCGTGCGCGGTTACGCGTACCAGTCGCTGTCGCCGGTCGACTCGAGGGGCCAGAAGTCGGGCGGCAAGGAACTGCTGGTGCTGAGCGGCGAAATCGACCGCGACATTCGTTCCAACATGGCGATCGCAGTCTTCTGCGACGGCGGCAATGCGCTGATGCGCTTTGGCGACCCCCTGGCCTACGGTGCGGGCGTCGGCATCCGCTACCGCCTGCCGTTTCTCAGCATGGGCATCGACATCGCGAAGCCGCTGTCGAACGGCGGCGGCAATCCCCGCCTGCACCTGAACATCTCGCCGGTGTTCTGATGCGCCTCGCCATCCTGCGCCGGCCGCTCGTCGCCATCGCTGCAGGCCTGCTGGCGATCACCGTGCTCCTGGCCGGCTTCGCCTACTGGCTGACCGCGACCGACGCCGGCTTTCGCCGTCTGCTGCGGCTGACCGACCGGATTCCCGGCCTGTCGGTCGCGGCGACCGGCGTGGAGGGCACACCGGCCGCCGGTCTGTCGGTGGCGCACCTGGTCATCGACCAGGAGCGCGTGCGGATCGAGATCTCCGGACTGCGCCTGCGGGTCCATCCGCTGCCGCTGGTCGGGGCCACGGTCGACGCCGAGTAACTGACCGCTGCCGACGTCCGGGTTCTGGTCAAGCCCCGCACCCGGCCGCCCGACGACACGCCGACGACGTTCCTGCCGGCATGGCTGCACGTCATCGTCCGCCGGCTTGCGGTCGACAGCATCGAGATCCGCGATCCGGCAACCGAGCTCTATGCCGCGCGTGCGTTGCGCGGCCAGCTGCGCGTCTCGGCCACGCGCGTCCGCGCAATCAGTCTGAGCGCGGACACCGGCGCCTACTCTTTGGCGGGCGAGGCGACGCTGCGCGCCGGTGATCCGGTCGGCATCGACGCGCTGGTGCAGGTCGCCGTGCCGCTGGCGGACGGTGCCCTGACGGCGAGTGGCGTCATTGGCGGTGATCTCGGCCGACTGACCGTGACGGCCGATACCGTGCGGCCGAAGGGCGTGCATTTCGCTGGCGCTGTCGACCTGCACGATGTCGTCCGGGTGTCCGGGCTGGCGACCGTGCACGCCGAGGACCTGGCGCCACTGGCGAACGGCGCAGCGCTCGGCCTCGTCGACGGCCGGATCGAGCTCGGCTACCAGCAGGACGAGTTCACGGCGCGCGGCACGCTCGCGGCGTCCGCCCTGCCGCTGGGGGCGCTGACGGTCGACCTGACCGGCCGCTATGCCGGCCACGAAGTCGCGCTCTCCGCGCTAAGACTCACCGCCGCGGGCGCGAGCGGCGCGATCGACGGGCGCGCCACGGTGAACCTGTCCGCGCCCCATGCGCTGTCGGCCGATCTTGACTGGCACGAGATCGGTTGGCCGCTCCGCGGCAGGCAGACGGTCACCAGTCCGGTCGGCTCGCTGGCATTGCGGGGAACGCCGGCTGCCTGCGAATACGTCCTGAAGGCCGACCTTCGCGCCGCCCGCCTGCCACCGGCCAGCCTCGCTGCGCGCGGCACGGTCTCTGCAGAGCGGCTCGAGGTCGCCGACGCCACGGCGCGGCTGCTGGGCGGCTCCGTCAGGGCACGCGGCACGGTCGGCTTCGATGCCGCACGGGCCTGGAGCGTGGCGGCGAGCGGCCGGCGCCTCGACCTCGCACCGCTGCGGGCCCGGCTGGTCGGCCGTATCGACATCGACGCCCATGCCAGCGGTCGCGGCTTCGGGCCGGGCGGCGACTGGCGGGCCTCGCTCGATCGACTCGGCGGCAGCATCCGCGGCCAGCGGGTCAGCGGCGGTGGCGAGGCGGCGATGAGTGGCGGCGAGCTGACCGTCGACCATGGCCACCTGGACATCGCCAGCCTGCACGCCTCGGTCAACGGTCACCTTGGCCGCGCAAGCTCGCTGTCGCTCAACGTTCAGCTCGGCAACCTCGGAGACTTCGATCCGGACGCGGCCGGCAGCGCGACCCTGACCGGCGCCGTGGCCCGGACCCCCGCGGGCGACAGCCTGCGCGCGGAGCTGGCCGGACGTGGCCTGCGCCTCGGCGAGAGCCGGGTCGGTTCGCTGACCGTGCACGCCGATCTCGACTCGGCGCGCGCAACCGCATCGGTACTGAAGGTCGAGGCGCACGACCTGCGGATCGGCGCGACCGCGGTCGATGCCGTGACACTCGACGCGGACGGCGTCGCCGCCGGCCACCGCGTCGAGCTGCGCGTCGCGGCCGGTGAGCGGCGCGCCGGCCTCGGCGGCGACGGTACCTACGCCGCCGGTGTCGAGGTACTGCACCTCGACGCGGCGGAATTGCGCGGCCCGAACCTGCCGGTGTTCGCACTCGAATATCCCGCGCAGCTGACCGTCTCGGCGGGTGCCGTCGCGCTCGAGCACGCGTGCCTTCGCAGCGGCGCCGCGCGCCTGTGCGCGGTCGGTGACTGGCACGCCACGGCGCCCTGGAGTGCGACCGCCTATGCGCTCGCCGTGCCGATCGAGGCCCTGCCGCTGCCGCTGCCGCCGACCGCGGCGTTTCTGGGAACGCTGGCGCTGAGCGCAACGGTGCAGGGCGAGCCGGGCCGACTGCCGGTCGGCGAGGCCGCCGCGGATCTCGATGACGTGAGCTTCCGCTACCGGGTCAAGAGCGGTCGCGACACGCTCGTCAAACTCGGCACCGGCCGTATCGAGGCGCGCGCCGGCGCGGCGGCGATGAGCCTGAGCGGCGACATCCGCGCCAACGCGGACTCGTTCCTCGTCTTCGCCGCGCACGCGCCGCGCGAGGCGGGTGCGGATCTCCGGGAGCAGCCGCTCGACGGCCGCATCCGGCTGCGCACGCGGGAACTGAACCTCATTCCGGTGCTGGTCAAGGATCTCGACCGGATGAGCGGGCTCCTGGAGGCGGATCTCGACCTCGCCGGGACCGTTGCGGCGCCGGAGGTCGACGGGCATGTCTCGCTGAGCGACGGCGAACTCGACATCTACCTGTCGAACCTGCTGCTCAAGCAGGTCGATGCCACCGCGACGCTCGCCGGCAACGGTCTCGAACTCAAGGGCTCGGCGCGGGCCGGCGAGGGCACCCTCGGCGTGTCCGGCCATGTCGCCTGGCACGACGGCCAGCCGCGCGGCACCCTCAACTTCGGCGGCGAGAACCTGCTCGTCGCCAACCTGCCGGAGGCCCGCGTGGTTGCCTCGCCGAAGGTTGCGCTGACGCTCGCCGAGGACGTGCTGGAGGTCCGCGGCGAGGTGCGCATTCCGAGCGCGAGAATCGCGCCGAAGGACCTGTCGACGGCGGTGCGCGTCTCGCCGGACCAGGTATTCGTCGGCACCGGCACGCCCGCCGCCGGCCGGACGCTCAAGGTCGATTCGGTGGTCCGCCTCGACGTCGGACCGGACGTGCGGTTGTCGGCGTACGGGCTCAAGGGACTGCTGCAGGGCTCGGTCAGCGTCACCGCTCGCAGCGACGAACCGGTGACCGGCAGCGGCGAGCTCGAGGTCAAGGACGGCCACTATCTCGCCTATGCACGTGAACTGGACATCGAACGCGGCCGCCTCATCCTGCGCGGCGGACCGGTCGACAACGCGGGCCTTGATATCCGCGCCTCGCGCAAGCTGCCGGGCTATACGGCGGGCGTCAACGTGCGCGGCACCCTGCAGACGCCGCAGCTGTCGTTCTTCTCCGACCCGCCGCTGCCGCAGAGCCAGATCGCCTCGCTGCTGATCGTCGGCCAGACACCCGAATCGCTACAGAACGGCAGCGCCGGCAACGTCCTGGCGGCGCAGGGCGGCGCCCTGCTCGTGGCCGACTACACGCACTACCTCGGCATTGACCAGATGACGATCGAGGGCGATGCCAACAACGGAACCGCCCTGGTGCTCGGCAAGTTCCTGACGCCGCGCCTGTACGTCAGCTACGGCATCAGCCTCGCCGAAGCGATCAACACGCTGAAGCTCCGCTACACGATCGGCGACAACTGGGTGCTGAAGACCGAGAGCGGCCTCAACCACAGCGCGGACGTCGAGTACAGCTTCCAGCGCTGACCGGGCACTTGACAGAGTCGCATAAATTTGCAGAATACGTGCAAATTTATGCACAAAGATTCATCCACACCGAACGCCGCCGCCCGGCGGGATGCGCTGCGGCGCATCCTGCGGGCCGCGCCGACCCGTCGCCAGGCAGACCTCGTGCGCGAACTGGAGGCGCAGGGCTTTGCCGTCACCCAGTCGAGCGTCAGCCGGGACCTGCGCGAGCTCGGCGCCGCGCGGCTCGGCGATCGCTACGTGCTGCCGGAGGACGGCATCGCGGGCGGCACACCGGTCCGCTCGCTGGCCGGGTTCGTGCGCGAAATCGCCACCGCCGGCCCGAACATCACGGTCGTCAAGACCACGGTCGGGACGGCGCAGAGCGTGGCCGTCGCCATCGACCGCGATCGCTGGCCCGACGTCGTCGGCACCATTTCCGGTGACGACACCATCTTCATCGCCACCGACAGCCAGGAAGCGCAGGCTCGCGTCGTCCTCAGGCTGCGCGCCACCTTCAACGTCTGAGGCAAGCATGACCACGACCCCCGCCGCGCAAGCGGAACCGATCCTGTTGGCTTTTTCCGGCGGCCTCGACACGTCGTTCTGCGTGCCCTGGCTGAAGGAAACCTACAACCGTCCGGTCATCACCGTGACGGTCGATACGGGCGGAATCGACGCCGATGCGGCGCGCGTGCTGGCCGAACGCTCCGTCGAGCTCGGCGCCGTGGCGCATCACCTCGTGGACGCCCGCGCCGCCTACTGGGAGCGGGTGCTCAGGTTCCTGGTGATCGGCAACGCGCGGCGCGGGCAGATGTATCCGCTGTGCGTGGGCGCCGAGCGCGTGCTGCAGGCCCAGACCATCGCCGACCTCGCGCTCAAGCTCGGCACCGGCAGCGTGGCGCACGGCTGTACGGCCGCGGGCAATGATCAGGTCCGCTTCGAAGTGGCGCTGCGCACGCTGGCGCCGTCGCTCGACATCATCGCCCCGGTCCGCGACCGGGCCTTCAAGCGGCCCGAACAGCTGGCGTTCCTCGAGGAGCGCCGGCTGCCCGTGCCGCCCTACGGCGCGGCCTACTCGGTCAACCGCGGCCTGTGGGGTGTCACGATCGGCGGCCGCGAAACCCTGACCTCGGACGGCTCGATCCCGGAGGAGGCCTGGGTGCTGAGCGCGCAGGCATTCACCGCGCCGCGTCCGGCGCTGCGCCTGCGGCTCGCCTTCGAGCACGGCGTCCCGGTCGCCCTCGACGGCCGGAGCCTCGCGCCGGTGGCGCTGATCGAGGCGCTCGAAGCGATCGGCGGGCCGTACGGGATCGGTCGCGGCATCCACCTCGGCGACACCGTCATCGGCACCAAGGGCCGGGTCGCCTACGAGGCGCCCGCCGCCGAGATCCTCCTCTGCGCGCACCGGGAGCTCGAGAAGCTGGTGCTGACCGGGCGCCAGATCCGGGTCAAGGACACGGTAGCCGGACCCTACGGCGATCTCGTCCACGAAGGCCAGCACCTCGACCCCGTGTGTCGCGACATCGAGGCGCTGCTGCTCTCCTCGCAGGCGCGGGTGACCGGTGAGGTCGCCCTGCTGCTGCGGCCGGGCTCGCTGTTCGTCGAGGGCGTGACCTCGCCGTACTCGCTGATGAAAGTCTCCCGGGGGGTCTACGGCGAAGCGGCCGGCGAGTGGTCGCCGGCCGACGCGCTCGGGTATTCGAAGATGCTGGCGCTGCCGGGGATGTTCCATGCCCGGGCAGGGCAGGTGAAGCCATGAAGAGCGTGGTCGTCGACAAGATCGCCTCGGTCACGCAGGGCTGCTCGCTCGGCCGTGAGCTGCGCATCAGCGCCGACATTCCGTGCGCCGAGGGCGTGGTCGTCGTGGTCGAGGTGCTGACCTCGAAGAACACCTACAACATGCTGGAGCTGACCAGCGGTCGCATGGCCAAGGTCGCCAAGGGCGATATCGTCGTGGGCGCGCTCGGCCACCGCAACGCCCTTTTCGGCTATTCGGGCCATATCCCGACCGAGCTCAAGGTCGGCGACGTGATCCAGATGCTCAACATCGGCGGCGTGCTCGGCATCTGCGATTCGGTGAATCCCGACAAGGGCAAGCCGTTCGACTGCCGCGTGCTCGGCGTGGTGCTGCAGTTTCCGTTCCTCGGCGAGCGCATCGGCGTCCCGGCCCGGGTCGGCGTGCAGGCGCTCGACCCGAACGCGCCGCTCGACACGCGCGGCGTGCCCGTGATCGCGCTCGCCGGCTCGTGCATGGAGGCCGGCAAGACGGCCGCGGCCTGCGCGCTGATCGCGAGGCTCCGCCATCGCGGCCTGCAGGTGCATGCCTTCAAGGCCACCGGCGTATCGCTGCGCCGGGACATTCTCGCGATGGAAGACGCGGGCGCCCGCCGGACGGCGATATTCACCGACTTCGGCGTCGTCACGACCACCGATGCGGTCGGGCCGGCGCTCACCCGCAGCATGCTGACCGACCTGTGCAAGGGTGAACCGGACGTGGTCGTCTTCGAACTCGGCGACGGACTGCTGGGTACCTACGGGGTCGAAGCCATCCTCTCGGCACCGGACATCGCGGCCCAGCTCACGGCGGTCGTCCTGTCCGCCAACGACCCGGTCGCCGCCTGGGGCGGGGTCAAGCTCCTGCGCGAGCGCTTCGGCATCGAGCCGGCGGTCGTCACGGGGCCTGCGACCGACAACCAGGTTGGCGTCGACATCGTCGAGCGGCGGATCGGCGTCCGGGCCATCAATGCGCTCGGCAACTCGGCGGCGTTCGGCGATCACCTGCTCGACGTCGTCGCGCCACACCTCTCGACGCGCGGCCTGGAACGCAGCCCGTGAGCGCAACGGTTCCCGCCTTCGTCCTCGGCGGCACGGGCTACGTGGCCGGCGAACTGCTGCGCCTGATCGATGCGCACCCGCACTTCGAGTTCGCCGGCATCGCCTCGGACTCCCGGCCCGGGGCCACGCTCGCAGCCGCCTTCCCGCACCTCGCACCCGCCTACCCCACCCACACCTTCGTCGCCATCGAGACCCTGCTTGCAGCACTTGGCCCACGCCAGGACGCCGCCCTCTTCTGCGCCGCGCCGCACGGCGCCGCCGCCGGCCTCGTCGCACGGGTGCTGGCCGAATGCCGCTCGAGCGGACTGCATATCGTGGACATTTCGGCCGACCACCGGTTCCGGACACCGGCCGAGTACGCCGCGGTCTACGGCCACGCCGCCGCCGATGCCGCACAGCTGGCCGCCTTCAGCTGTGCGGTACCCGAGCACGTGGCCGGCACGCCGACCGCGCACGTCGCGCATCCGGGCTGCTTCGCGACCGCGATGCTGCTCGCCCTCGTGCCGCTGCTGCGACACGACCTCGTCGAACCCGACCTCTACATCAGCGGCGTCACCGGCAGCACCGGCTCCGGCCGCACGCCGGCCGCCGGCACGCACCATCCCGACCGGCACGGCGACTTCTACGCCTACAAGTCGCTCGCCCACCGCCATGCGCCGGAAGTCCGCGCCATCGCCGCCGCCGTCACCGGCCGCGAGGCGCGGATACATTTTGTGCCGCACTCGGGTCCGTTTGCGCGCGGCATCGAGATCACGCTGCAGGCGCGCCTGACGCGCCCGGTCACCGGCGCCGAGGTCAATGCCCTGATCGGCGAGGCCTACCGGGACTGCCCGTTCGTCGGTATGGCAGGCCGCGAGCCACGCATCAAGGACGTGGCCGCCAGCAACTACGCCCGGCTGCACGCCGAAGTCGGCGACGGCACGGTCGCCGTGCATTCGGTCATCGACAACCTGGTGAAGGGCGCCGCCGGCGGCGCGGTACAGTGGATGAACCGACTGTTCGCCTTCCCGGAGGACAGCGGCCTTCGGGCCGTGGCGGCGGGCTGGACATGAACGCTGCCGGACGCGGAGACGACTGCCCATGAGCCTCAACCATCTCATCGACCTGGCCGACATGGACCGCGAGGAGGTCAGCGCCCTGGTCGGGCTTGCCGGCTGGCTGCGTACCAGCCCGCAGCCACAGGCGCTCGCCGGCAAGATCCTCGGCCTCGTGTTCTTCAACCCGTCGCTTCGCACGCTGGCATCGACGCAGGCCGGCATGGCACGCCTCGGCGGCACGTCGTTCGTGATCACGCCCGGCCAGGGTACGTGGCAGCTCGAATCCCGCCTCGGCGTGCGCATGGACGGCGCCTGCGCCGAGCACGTCCGCGAAGGACTGCCCGTGCTCGCCTCGTTCTGCGACGTGCTCGGCATCCGCTCCTTCGCCGCCGGCGTCGATCTGGCGCGGGACCTCGCCGACGCCGACTTCCGGGCCATGGCCTCGGTTATCCCGACGCCGCTGGTCAACCTGGAGTCCGCGATCGCGCATCCGATGCAGGGCCTTGCCGACTGGCGCACCCTGGATGACCTCGGCATCGCGCCGCGCTCGCGCTTCGTCCTGTCCTGGGTCACCCACCCGCGCGCGCTGCCGCTCGCGGTCCCGGCGACGACCGTGCACATGGCGGCGCTGCGCGGCCACGAAGTGGTCGTGCTGCGTCCCGACGGCTATGCCCTGCCGCCTGAGGTCATGGACCGGGCGCGCGTCGCCGCGGCCGCGAGCGGCGGCTCGGTGAGCGAAACCAGCGACCGGCAGGCGGCGCTCGCCGGCGCGAGCGTCGTCTATGCCAAGGAATGGGGCTCGCCAGTGCACTACGGCCAGCCGGCGGCGGAAGCCGCACTGCGCGCCACTCTCGATGACTGGCAGGTGGATGAGACCTGGTTCGCCGGCGCGCGCGCCGACTGCCGCTTCATGCACTGCCTGCCCGTGCGGCGCAACGTCGCGGTGGCCGACGCCGTGCTCGACGGCACGCGCAGCGTCGTACTCGCCGAAGCCAACAACCGACTGTGGACGCAGATGGCGGTGCTCTACCGCCTGCTGCGCGGATGAATGACCGGGCCCACCGTCGCCCGGCGTCGAGGAACCAGAGGACACACGCTATGAACTTCCGACCCGACCAGGCCATCGCCGTGCGCGCGCTGCGTAATGCCGCGCCCTATATCCGCCTGTACAAGGGCCAGGTCTTCGTGGTCAAGGTCGGCGGCGCGCTGTTTGGCGACCAGGCCGCCACCGCGGCCTTCATGGAGCAGGTCGCGATACTGCACCAGGTGGGCGTGCGGGTCGTCGTCGTGCACGGCGGCGGACCGCAGCTGTCGGCAACCCAGGCGGCGCTCGGCATCGAGCCGACGCTGGTCGACGGTCGGCGGATCACCGACGAGAAGACGGCGGCCGTCAGCGTCATGGTGCTGAACGGCACGCTCAACACACAGCTGCTCGGCCTGTTCCGCAAGCTCGGCCTGTCGGCCGTCGGCGTCTCGGGCCTGAGCGCGGACCTCGTCATCGCCGAGAAGCGCCGCCCCGCAAAGACCGCCGAGGGCCGCGAGATCGACTACGGCTACGTCGGTGACATCGTCTCGGTCGATGCGAGCCTGCTGCGCGATCTGCTCGACTCGGGCCACATCCCGGTCGTCAGTCCGCTGTCGGCGTCGGTCGACGGCACGCCGCTCAACATCAACGCCGACACGGTGGCCGCGGCCCTGGGCGCCGCCCTCGGTGCCGAGAAGCTCATCCTGTGCACCGGTGCCGCCGGCATCTTCGAATCGCTGGCCGATCCTTCCTCGCTGGTGTCCTATACCGACCTGGCCGGCCTCGAGCGGCTGGCCCGAGCCGGCAGCTTCGCCGACGGCATGCTGCCGAAGGCAACCGCGATCGAGCGGGCGATCCGCGGCGGCGTGCGCCGCGTGCACGTGATCTCGTATTCATCGCCCGATGCGCTGCTCGCCGAGGTCTTCACCAACGAGGGCACGGGCACGCTGATCGTCGCCGACGTGAAGGCGCTGACGGCCGCGGAAAGCGAGGCGGCCGGCACATGAGCCGGCTGTGGGACAAGGGCGCGCCGCTCGATGCCGCCGTGCTCGCCTACACCGCGGGCGAGGATCACGCCCTCGATGACCGGCTGGTCGCCTACGACGTGCGAGCATCGATCGCCCATGCGGAGGGCCTGGCCGCGGCCGGCTACCTGTCGGCGGCCGACTACGAGAGCCTCGCGCATGCCCTGACCGAGATCGGCGCCGAGCATGCCCGCGGCGAGTGGCGGGTGAGCCTCGCCGAGGAGGACGGACAGACCGCGCTCGAGACGCGGCTGACCGAACGCGTGGGCGCGGCCGGTGGTCGCATCCACCTCGGCCGCTCGCGCAATGACCAGGTCCTCACGGCGCTGCGCCTCTACCTGCGCGATGCCGTCAGCGAACTCGTGGCTGCGGCCGGTACGGCGGCCGGTGCGCTGCGCCGGCTGGCCGCCGAGCAGGGCGAGATCGCCCTGCCCGGCTATACGCACATGCAGCAGGCGATGCCATCGACGGTCGCGCTCTGGGCGACCGGCTACGCGGCCGAACTGGACGATGATGCCGCGGGGCTCGCCGGCGCGGCGCGCCGCTATGACCGCAACCCGCTCGGCTCGGCGGCCGGCTACGGCACACCGGGACTCGCGCTCGATCGCGATGCCACCAGCCGGCGCCTCGGCTTCGCGGCCACGCACGAACCGGTGACGGCGGTGCAGCTGTCGCGCGGCAAGGCCGAGGCGGCGGTGCTGTTCGAAATCGCGCTGCTGATGTCGGACGTCGGCCGGCTGGCGGCGGACCTCCTGCTGTACTACACGCAGGAGTTCTCGTACGTGGCACTGCCCGAGGCGTTCACGACGGGCTCCTCGATCATGCCGCAGAAGCGCAACCCCGACGTCTTCGAGCTCATCCGCGGCCGGTCGGCCGTGGCAGCGGCCTGCCTGCAGGAGGTGCTCGGCATCATCGCCAAGCTGCCGGGCGGCTATCAGCGCGACCTGCAGCTGATCAAGGTGCCGCTGTTTCGCGGCATCGACCTGGCCGGGCAGACGCTGGCGATCCTGCCACCCGCGCTCGCCGGGATCCGCTTTCGCCCGGAGCGGATCCGGCTCGATCCGGCGATCCATGCCGCCGAGGAGGCGAACCGGCTGGCCGTGGCGGAAGGCATCCCGTTCCGCGAGGCCTACCGGCGGATTGCGGCGCGGCTCAAGCCGGGTTGATGCAGCCGGTCAATCCTCGCCGCCGAGCGCGAAGCCGGCCTCGACGTCCGCCGTGCGATAGGTCCTGAACGCGATCAGGGTTTCCGAGTCGACGATGCCGGGCGTCTTGTGGACCCGTTCGCTGATGATCTCGGCCAGGTCCTCGTTGCGACGGGCCTTGACGATCGCGATCAGGTCGTAGCGACCGGCCACCGAGTAGACATCGACGACGCCCGGGATCGCGGTCAGCGCCTGGGCAAGCTCGTTGATCTGGTCGGTGCGCGCCTTGATGAGCACGACGGCGGTGACGGACATGGTCTGCCTCGGTGGTTGCAATCGCGCCTCAGCGCGGCGCGGCATCCTGCCGCTCGGGACGCGCCTGGTCGAAGGCCGGGAGCGCCTCGAGCGCCGCGGAAATCGCCGTCAGGGTCGGGAAGTCGGCAAGCTTCACGTTGAAGCGCCGCGCGTTGTACATCTGTGGCACGAGACAGACGTCGGCGACCGTAACGGTCGTGCCGTACAGCACCGTGCCATCCTCGCTGAAGCGCTTCGCCAGCTCCTCGAGGGCGGCGAAGCCCTCGCCGATCCAGTGGCCGATCCAGGCGTTGACCGCCTCGTCGCCGTGGCCGAGCGGCGCCCTCAGGTAGTTGAGCACGCGCAGGTTGTTCAGCGGATGGATATCGCAGGCTATCGCCTGCGCCAGCCAGCGCACCCGCGCACGCGCCAGCGGCTCGCGCGGCAGGAGCGGCGGCTCGGGATGGGTTTCGTCCAGGTACTCGATGATGGCCAGCGATTCGCCGATCACCTCGGCGCCGACCGCGAGCGCCGGAACCAGGCCCTGCGGGTTCTTCTGCAGGAATCCGGGGCTGCGCTGCGCGGAGACGGCGGCAGCGAGGCTCGTCTCCACGACCTCGTAGGGCAGGCCCTTCAGGTTGAGCGCAATCCGCGTGCGGAAGGCCGCCGAACTGCGCCAGAAGCTGTACAGGGTGAGGCCCGGTTCGCTCACAGCGGTGCCCCGATCCGGTGCTCGATCTCGCCGAGGCCGTCGATGCCGGCGACGACCCGGTCACCGACCGCGAGCGGACCGACGCCGGCCGGCGTGCCGGTGTAGATGAGGTCGCCCGCCGAGAGCTCGAAGTAGGTCGACAGCTCGGCGATGACCTCGGGCACGCTCCAGATCAGATCGGCGATGTCACCGGACTGGCGCGGCTCGCCGTTCACGGTCAGCCACAGGCGGGCGCGTTGCGGATGACCGACGCTTTCGACCCGGTGGATCGGGCCGAGGCCGGCGCCGTGATCGAAACCCTTGGCGAGGTCCCACGGCTTGCCGGTCTGGCGCGCAGCCGCCTGCAGATCGCGGCGCGTGAAGTCGTTGCCGACCGCATAGCCGAAGACGAGCTCGAGGGCACGTGCCGGCGCCACGCGGATGCCGCCGGCCTTGAGCGCGACCACGAGCTCGACCTCGTGATGGAAATCCCCGGTCCGCGACGGGAACGGCACCTCGCCACCGGAGGCGACGACGGCATCGGCCGGCTTCGTGAAGAAGAATGGCGGCTCGCTGCGCGGATCGAAACCCATTTCACGCGCGTGGTCGGCGTAGTTTCGCCCCACGCAATAGATCCGCCGTACCGGGAAGCGCAGCGACTCGCCACGGATCGCCACCGACGGCTGCGGCGGGGCGGACACGGCATACTGGGACATGTTTGGCACTCCGGTGGCGGCCGGTTTGACCGGCCCGCGCGGGCTGACTACCTTAACCCCGCGGCTTTCGCGTGTGAACCCCGGCGGTTCCGGTCACGGCCGGAGCCTTGAGTGCGCGTGCGGCGTGGTACGCGCCTGGCGATGCGCCTCGCCACGGGGCAGGATCAGGGAAGGCAGAGAAGATCATTTTGACGTCACCCATGGCACGAACGACAGCCTCGCTGCTGGCTATCGGTTTGCTGGCGACGGCCGGTCGCGCTGCCGGCGCGGCGCCGCGGGGCCAGCCGGTATCGAACGACGCCACGTTCAACTACGGCCTGTCATCGTTCCTCGGCTCGGGGATCTACACGATCGGCGGCCAGAGCGTGCAGCTCTACCGCATTCCGATCACGGTCGACCTGACCGAGGACAAGGGGGCGAGAACCCGGTATTTCGCCGAGTTGCCGATCACCTTCGGCTTCTACGGGTTCACGCCGACCGACGTACTGCACGGCGACGTGCCGACGTCGCTCGACACCGTCAGCGTTCTCGGCGGCATCGAGGCGCGGCATACGATCGACGAGCAGTGGCGCTACCTGCAGCTGGTGGCGCTCGGCTACACGGTCGCGGCCGGGAATTCGGACCGCAAGCTCATCGGCTCGCAGTCGGCGCTGGAGCGGGCGGTGCCGCTCGGCCAGTGGCGCACCCGCTGGCGCAACGAACTCCTCGCGGCCGTCAGCGCCGGCGGCCCCCAGTCGTCGGACAAGGTGATCCGCCTGCTCGAGGGCATCGAGTTCGACCGGCCGCAATCCTGGACCGTGTTCGGCCGCCAGGCGGCCATCGGCACCTACGGCGTGCTGCGCTGGTACGGCGGCGGCGCGGCGCCGTTTGCGACCGGCGGCGCCGCCGGCCGGTTCGAACCGGAGGCGGGTGTCACCTTCGGCACGGCCGAGCCGGTCCGCGTTCTCGGTCTGCCGCTGCCGCGGCTCTCGCTCGGCTACCGGCGCGCCGCCGCGCTGAACATCTTCTTCCTCGGCTTCGGCACGCCGTTCTAGACCGGGCGCTATACTCGGGGTCCGCGCGCCCGGCCGGGCGCCGCCGCCGAGTGAGTCCGATGCGTCCGATCTCCCTGCTGCTGTGCCTCCTGCTGTGCGCCGGCTGCGGCCAGAAGGGCGCGCTCGTGCTGCCGGACAAGCACCCCAAGACCGCGCTCACCGTGCCGGCCGCAGGCGACATCCGCGACGCCGGCGCCCGCTGACGCCAATGGCCGCACCGGTTCTCTACCTCGTCGACGGCTCGTCCTACCTGTACCGGGCGTTCCACGCGCTGCCACCGCTGTCGAACTCGCGCGGCCAGCCGACCGGTGCGGTCCTCGGCGTCGTCAACATGCTCGTCAAGTTCCTCAAGGACTACCAGCCCGAGCGCATCGCGGTCGTCTTCGATGCGCCGGGCCGGACGTTCCGCGACGACCTGTTCGAAGCCTACAAGGCCCACCGGCCACCGATGCCGGACGAGCTGCGCGCCCAGATCGAGCCGGTGCTGGAGACCGTGGCGGCGCTCGGCCTGCCGCTCTTGCGCCTCGCCGGCGTCGAGGCCGACGACGTCATCGGCACGCTCGCCCGGCAGGCGACCGCGCAGGGCCTCGATGTCGTGATCTCGACGGGCGACAAGGACATGGCGCAGCTCGTCAGTCCCAAAGTCACCTGCATCAACACCATGACGGGCAGCCGACTCGATCTTGCCGGCGTGAAGCAGAAGTTCGACGTCGAGGCGAGCCAGATCGTCGACTACCTCGCGCTGGTCGGCGACAGCGCCGACAACATCCCGGGCGTGCCGAAGGTCGGTCCGAAGACCGCGGCCAAGTGGCTCGGCCAGTACGGCACGCTCGATGCGCTCGTCGCCCACGCGGCCGAGATCGAGGGCAAGGTCGGTGAGAGCCTGCGCGAGCACCTGGCCGAACTCGACCTGTCGCGCCGGCTGGCGACGATCGACTCGAACCTGCCGCTGGAAACGACACTCGAGGACCTCGACCGGCGGCCGCAGGACAGCGCGGCGCTGGCGGCGATCTACCGGCGCCTGGAACTCGGTTCGCTGCTGCGGGCGCTGCCCGGCACCGACCTGGTGGCGCCCGGCGCATCGCCGACACAGGCCGCGGCGGGCGACGCCGCGGGGGATGCCGGCCCGTCCGCGCCACCGGCGGCGGCACAGCCCCGGCCGGAGCGGCACTACTGCACCGTCCTCACGGCCGCCGAGCTTGACGAGCTGGTGCTGGAACTCGAGTCGGCGCCGCTCTTCGCGGTCGATACCGAGACGACGAGCCTGAACTACATGGTCGCCGAGATGGTCGGTCTGTCGTTCGCGACGGCCCCGGGCCGCGCCGCCTACGTGCCGGTCGCGCACGATTACCCCGGCGCGCCCGACCAGCTCAGCCGTGCAACCGTGCTCGGACGCCTGCGTCCGCTGCTGGAGGACGCGGCCCGGCCGAAGGTCGGCCATCACGTCAAGTACGACCGCCACATCTTCCGCAACCACGGTGTCGTACTGGCCGGCGCGATCTACGATTCGATGCTCGAGTCCTACGTGCTGAACAGTGTCGCCGCGCGCCACGACATGGACTCGCTGGCCAAACACTACCTCGGCGTCGACACCATCCGCTTCGAGGACGTCGCCGGCAAAGGCGTCCGGCAGCTGACCTTCAACCAGGTGCCGATCGACATGGCGGCTCCCTACGCGGCGGAGGACGCCGACGTGACCCTGCGCCTGCACGCGGCGCTCTGGCCTGCGCTCGAGGCACAACCCCGCCTGCAGCAGCTCTACCGCGAGCTCGAGGCGCCGCTGATCGAGGTGCTCGGCGAAATGGAGCGCACGGGCGTCCTGGTCGACCGGGAGCTGCTGCGTACGCAGAGCCAGGAACTCGCCAGGCGCATGCAGGAAATCGAGCTGGAGGCGCATCGCGAGGCCGGCGGCCCGTTCAACCTCGACTCGCCGAAGCAGCTGCAGCAGATCCTGTTCGAGAAGCTCGGCCTGCCGGTGGCGCGCAAGACCCCGACCGGCCAGCCCTCGACCGCCGAGGACGTGCTGGAGGAACTCGCCGGAGCCTACCCGCTGCCGCGCCTGATCCTCGAGCATCGTGGCCTCGCCAAGCTCAAGGGCACCTACACCGACAAGCTGCCCGAGCAGATCAACGCGGCCTCGGGGCGGATCCACACGTCCTATCACCAGGCGGTCGCCGCCACCGGCCGGCTGTCGTCATCGGACCCGAACCTGCAGAACATCCCGATCCGCACGCCGGAGGGCCGGCGCATCCGCCAGGCGTTCATCGCGCCGCCGGGCTTCGTGCTGCTGGCAGCCGACTATTCGCAGATCGAGCTTAGGATCATGGCCCACCTGTCGGCCGACGAGGGCCTGCTGCGCGCGTTCGCCGACGACCGCGACATCCACCAGGCGACCGCCGCGGAAATCTTCGGCGTCAAGGCCGACGCGGTCGACCAGGACCAGCGCCGGGCGGCCAAGACCATCAACTTCGGGCTCATCTACGGGATGTCGGCCTTCGGCCTCGCCGCGCGGCTGAACGTCGACCGCGGCTCGGCGGCCCGCTACATCGAAAGTTACTTCGACCGCTACCCGGGCGTGCGCCGCTACATGGACGACACGCGCCGGCTCGCGCGCGAACAGGGTTACGTCGAGACGGTTGCCGGTCGCCGCCTCTACCTGCCGGAGATCCGTTCCCGCAACAAGCAGCTGCAGCAGTACGCCGAGCGCTCGGCCATCAACGCGCCCATGCAGGGCACGGCCGCGGACATCATCAAGCGGGCGATGATCGACGTCGCCGCCTGGCTGAAGGCAAGCGGCGCACCGGCCCGCCTCGTCATGCAGGTCCACGACGAGCTGGTGCTCGAGGTGGAGCATGCCGCCCTCGCCGAGGTGCGCCGCGAAGTCGTGCGCCTGATGAGCGCGGCCGAGAAACTTAGCGTGCCGCTGAAGGTCGAAGCCGGCAGCGGCGCGAACTGGGACGAGGCGCACTGATCGTCCGGCCGCCCGGCAACCCGTTTACCGCTCAACCCCGAGGACTCACCATGCCCCGCCCAGCCATCGTCAGCGCGCGCCGGCGCGCGCCGGCCGCCGCCATTGCCATCCTTGCCGCCCTGTCAGCCGCGGGTGCGGCGCACGCGGACGACAGCCTGCTGTACGTCGGCGGGTCGCTGGGCCAGGGCAACACCAAGGTCGGGCAGATCAATTTCAACAAGACCGACCTCGGCTGGAAGGCGTTCGCCGGCACCCGCCCGCTGCACTGGCTCGGTGCCGAACTCGCCTACATCGACTTCGGCAGTCCGAAGGAGAGCTACACGCTCGCCCAGAGCAGCGCCAAGGCGACCGGAGCCGCGGCCTACGGGCTCCTCTACCTGCCGTTGCCGGTGCCGCTGGTCGACGTCTATGCCAAGGCGGGGCTTGCCCGCATACACACGACCGCGAGCAGCTACAGCACCAGCGGCACCTGCACGGTCGGCAATGCCAGCTGCGGCCTGTTCGCGCTCGACCGGAAAAACACCCAGCCGACCTACGGGATCGGAGCCCAGGCCCACCTCGGCGACCTGGCCGCCCGCATCGAGTACGAGCACTTCCAGACCACGGGCGGGTCGCCGAGCCTGCTGACGATCGGCCTCAGCTACTCGTTTCTGTAATTAATTTATAAAAGTCAACTACTTATAGGCTGGCCACCGGCCGGCGCGGCGCCCGGGCGAGCATTGACCGATCTTGACCGAACACCGTGGAACTTCGGCCGCGCCGGAGCGTCTCATTCCCTGAACGTTGCAAGACGCTCCCCGCTTCCCTCCCTAAGCGGGCCCTGACCCGGTCTCTTCCCAAACCGGGTTAGTCTGAACCCGCCGCCAGTACGCTGTCGGCGGGTTTTTTTTGCCCGCTGGCGAGCATGGCCTTCAGGACCTTGCGCGCCTCGTCGACGCCGGTCTTCGCCGTCGCGGAAAAAAGCTGCGCGGTCGCCGAATCGGCGAATTCCTTGCGCGTCGCGCGCAGCGCCGCCAGGCCCTCCTGGTTGCTGACCTTGTCGGCCTTCGTCAGCAGCCAGTGCACGGCACGGCCGCGACTGGCGGCGAACTGGTACATCTGCCGGTCCTGATCGCCGATGCCACGGCGGACGTCGATGATGATGAAGAGCCCGGCCAGCGACTCGCGCCGGCCAAAATACGCTTCCAGCAGGCTCTTCCAGTGGTTTTGCAGGGGCCGGGGCACCTTGGCGAAGCCGTAGCCCGGCAGGTCCACCAGGCGCCGTCCGGCGAGGTCCAGTGCAAAGAAGTTGATCAGCTGGGTCTGGCCGGGCGCCTTGGAGGTCCGGGCGAGGCCGTGGCGTTGCACGATGGCGTTGATCGCGCTGGATTTGCCGCTGTTGGAACGACCGGCGAACGCCACCTCGACGCCATCGTCGGCGACACACTGGTGGGGTTCGTGCGCGCCTAGCAGGTACCGCGCGTGGGGAAATACAGACATTGGTGTAATATGCGCGGCTTGCGTCGGGCCGAGTCTAGCAAGCCCTGAGCCAAGGGGTTCGGGGACATCCGCATGGCGATGCGCCGCGGGGTCCGCGCTGGGAGTGTGTCGAATGAATATCCGCCCCGCTGCCGTGGTGGTTGCCGCGGCCCTGACCTTCACTGCCCTGGGTGCCCGGGCGGCCGAGCCGCTGGTCGGCGACGCCAAGGCCGGCGCCACCAAGGCGGCTGCCTGCGGTGCCTGCCACGGCATCACCGGCGTCAGCGAAGTGAACCCGGAATGGCCGAACCTGGCCGGCCAGGGTCACTGGTACATCGCCGAACAGCTGATGTACTTCAAGAGCCAGGTCCGCGCCAACGCCGTGATGGGCGCGCAGGCCGTCGCCCTCGAGCCGCAGGACATGGCCGACGTCGCGGCCTACTTCGAACTGCAGACGCCGAAGGGCCTTGAGGCCGACCCGGCGCTGGTGGATCTCGGCAAGCGCCTCTACCGCGCGGGCGATGCCAAGCGTGGCCTGCCTGCCTGCTTCACCTGCCACGGACCGGACGGTCGCGGCAACGGCCCGGCCAAGTGGCCCGCGGTCCGCGCGCAGCACGACACCTACGTCTACAACCAGCTGAAGAACTACGCCGCGCGCACCAAGTACAGCAAGGTGGACGGTCAGCCGAGCGCGCCGGAGCGCGCTGAAATGATGTACACGGTCGCCGGCAAGCTCACCGACGACGAGATGAAGGCGGTTGCGTCCTACATCCAGGGCCTGCGCTGAAGCAGGTCCTGCCCGGCGGCGCCGGCACCGGCCAGAACCACCGTACGGCGGGCGCGGTACGCGCCCGTCCAGTCCTGAGGGAGTGCGCATGAAGTTCCTGATCCGCTCCGCCCCGCTTGCCGTTGTCTGCCTGCTGCTCGCCGCCTGCGGTGCGCGTCACGGGCAGGCACCCGCGCCGGCCG
>CAIMCI010000014.1 GCA_903839465.1 uncultured Pseudomonadota bacterium | reverse complement strand
TCGAGCGGCTCCTCGCGCGGGCCGACCGCGAGCCGGGCGGCCCGGGCTGGCACGGCTTCGCGGCGACCGCGTTCGGCGTGGCCGCGGACGATACGCTGCCGGTCGCCTCGATCATGGCCGCTGCCGCCGGGCTCGCACCCGGCCGGCGCTGGCATGTCGCGACGCCACTCCACCTGGTGGCGGGCATGAACCACGTGCGCGTGCATCCGGCCGGGCCGCTTCCGCTGTCGGTGGAGGAGCGTGCGGCGCTCGCGGCGCGGCACGCGGTCGACTTCGCCGGCTCGGGCACGGAACTCGTCGCCACCGCCGGCGGACTCCTGTTCGCGGCACCGCTCGCCCAACCGGTGGCGGTGACCCACGACCCCGAGCCGTATACCGGTCGCGACGTGGCCGGCGCGCTGCCCTCGGGTCCCGGCGCGGCGGCGCTGCGCGGCCTGATGGCCGAACGCGAGATGTGGCTGCACTGGCTGGCCGACGAGGCGCCATCGCGCCTGCAGCCGAACGCGCTGTGGCTGTGGGGCGCGGCCGGGAGCGCCGTGCCGGCCCTTACGCGCCGCCCGGTGGTGACCGGGGCCGAGCCCTTTCTGGCGGCCTGCCTCGCGCTCGCCGCGACCGCGCCGGCCGACGCCGCGACGGAGCTTGCGGTCTATCGCATCGCCGCGCTCGGCAGCGACGGCGACGCGTTCCGTCGTGCCGAGGAGCACTACTTCGCGCCATTGCTCGAGTCGCTCGCCCGTGGCGAGCGGCGACGGCTGGAGCTCTGGTACGCAGGCTCGGTCTACCGGGTGAGCCGGGCGCGGCTCCTGCGCTTCTACCGACGGGCCCGGCCGTGGTGGCAGGCGGCGGCGTCGTGAGCGGCTCGCCCGGCCGGCCGATCGTCCGCCGCGAAGCGCGCGCCGAACCGCTGCCCGGGCTCGAGCCGGTGCTGGCGCGCGTCTACGCCGCGCGCGGTATCGCCTCGGCCGATGAGCTGGTACTCGGTCTGGACGGCCTGTTGCCCGTCGGCACGCTGTCCGCGGTCGGCGATGCGGCGCGCCTGCTCGCCGGCCACCGCGACCGGCGCGTGCTCGTGGTCGGGGACTTCGATGCCGACGGTGCGACGGCGAGCGCCCTGATGGTGCGCGCCCTGCGGCGCCTCGGCTTCGCGGCCGTGGACTTCCTGGTTCCGGACCGCTTCCGCCTCGGTTACGGACTGTCGACCGGCGTGGTCGAGCTCGCGCGCGAGCGCTCGCCGTCCCTGATCGTCACGGTGGACAACGGCGTGAGCAGTGTCGAGGGCGTGGCGCTCGCGCGGGCCCTCGGCATCGACGTCCTGATCACCGATCACCACCTCCCGGGCAGCGTGCTTCCCGACGCGACCGTGCACGTCAACCCGAACCTGCCGGGCAGCGGCTTCGGCAGCCGGGCGCTGGCCGGCGTGGGCGTGGCCTTCTACGTGCTCGTGGCCACCGCCCGCGAACTCGGCCGCTCGCCCGGCGAGCTCACCGAGTACCTCGACCTCGTCGCGCTCGGCACGGTCGCAGACGTCGTGCCGCTGGATCGCAACAACCGCATTCTGGTCGAGCAGGGCCTGCGCCGGGTCCGGGCCGGACGTACGCTGCCGGGCATCCGGGCGCTGTGTGCCGTCGCGCGCCGGCCGCTCGAGTCGCTGGTCGCCAGCGACTTCGGCTTCTTCGTCGGGCCGCGCCTCAACGCGGCCGGCCGCCTGACCGACATGTCGATCGGCATCGAGTGCCTGCTCGCCGACGACGAGGCGAGGGCGCAGGCGCTCGCCGGCGAGCTCGACCGGCTGAACGTCGAACGGCGCGAGATCGAGAGCCGCATGCAGGCCGAGGCC
>CAIMCI010000013.1 GCA_903839465.1 uncultured Pseudomonadota bacterium | reverse complement strand
GGCATCTGCGCTGACGGGACCATTCGCGACAGGCACAGTGGTGCCATCGTGGCCACGTTGGCCTTTACTTCAGACACCACGCCCGACAACGCCACCCTGGCCGAGATTGACATTGTCCCTCAGTCGACCCAGGACGAACTGGGTAACGTGTATCATCGGGGACAATTGGTGCGTCATGAATGCGGGGAAGTCCCAGATGCCGGCCTGGAAGACGTGTATGAAATCGATCACGTAGCCGAAGCGGATGCGGTCGATGACATTGCCGATCGCCCCGCCCGCGACCAGCGCGAGCGCCGCGGCCAGCAGCCAGTCGGCCCGGGCCCGGAGCCTTGCCAGCCAGACGACGATCCCGAGCGACACCGCGACCGCGAGGCCGCTGAACAGATACCGCTGCCAGCCGGCGGCCGAGGCGAGGAAGCTGAACGCGGCGCCGCGGTTATGCAGGCGGATGATCTCGAAGAACGGCAGCAGGCCCGTCCGCTCGTAGAGCTGGTAGTGGTCGAGGATCAGCGCCTTGGAGAGCTGGTCGAGCGCGACCACGAGCGCGGTCAGGGTCAGCCAGCGCAGCGCCGTGCTGTCCGGTCGGGCCGACGCCGGCGCCGGTTCCTGCAGTTCGGTCATGCGAAACGCCTCCGCTCGCCGGGCCCCGCCACGTTGCTGGCACAGCGCCCGCAGAGCTCCGGATGCCCGGTCACCGAGCCGACATCGGCGCGCCGCTGCCAGCAGCGCACGCACTTCGTGTCACTGTTCGGCTGCACCGTCAGGTACACGCCCGAGGGCGCCGCGGTCGGCGCCGGGACCGCACCCGCGGGTAGGGCCGAGGTCTCGTGGACCCGGACCTCGGAGCTGATGAGCGCGAAGCGCAGCTCGTCACCGAGCGCGGCGAAGCGCCCGTACTCGCCCGGCTCGCACCAGACGTCGATCGAGGCATCGAGCGGGCCGCCGATCTTATCGGCGTTGCGCAGCCGCTCGAGTTCCTGCTGCACGTCGGTCTTCAGGCGCAGCAGCGCGTCCCAGTCGATGCCACCGCCGCCGTCGGTCGACGGCAGCGTGTGCCACTGCTCGAGGAAGACGGAGTCGTGCCGGCCGGCCGCCGGCAGGAACCCGTAGGCCTCCTCGGCCGTGAACGACAGGATGGGCGCCAGCCAGCGCACCATGGCATGGGCAAGGTGCCACAGCGTCGTCTGCGCCGAGCGGCGCGCCGCACTCGCCTCGGGCATCGTGTACAGCCGGTCCTTGAGCACGTCGAGGTAGAACGCGCCGAGGTCGACGACGCAGAAGTTGTGCACCTTCTGGTAGATCAGGTGGAACTGGTAGGTCCGGTAGGCCTCGACGACCTCGGCCTGCAGCGCCGCGGTCCGCGCCAGGGCCCAGCGGTCGAGCGCGACCATGTCGGCGGGCGCCACCGCGTCGGCGACGGGATCAAACCCCGCGAGGTTGCCGAGCAGGTAGCGCAGCGTGTTGCGCATGCGCCGGTAGGAGTCCGCCATGCGCTTCAGGATCTCGTCCGACACGCTCATCTCGTTGGCATAGTCGGTGGCCGCCACCCACAGCCGCAGCACGTCGGCGCCCAGCGTATCGATGACCGTCTGCGGCACGATCGTGTTGCCGAGCGACTTCGACATCTTGCGGCCCTTCTCGTCGACCGTGAAGCCGTGCGTCAGGACCGCCCGGTACGGGGCCTTGTGGGTCAGCGCCACCGAGGTCAGGAGCGAGGAATGAAACCAGCCGCGATGCTGGTCGGAACCCTCGAGGTAGAGATCCGCCGGCACGGTCATCTCCGGGAAGAGCGCCCCGACGCAGGTGTGGCCGAGACCGGAATCCACCCAGACGTCCATGACATCGGTCGACTTCTCGTAGAGCGCGGCGTCGGCACCGAGGAGCTCGGCGGCGTCGAGGTCGAACCAGCCGTCGATGCCGTCGCGCCCGACGCGCTCGGCGACCCGGTCGATCAGGGCGACCGTGTCGGGATGCGGCTCGCCCGTCTCCTTGTTAAGGAAGAACGGGATCGGCACGCCCCAGGTCCGCTGTCTGGAGATGCACCAGTCCGGGCGGTTCTCGATCATGCTGAAGATGCGGTTCTCGCCCCAGCCCGGCATCCACTCGACGCGGCGTATCTCGTCGAGCGCCTCGGCACGCAGGTTCGCCTGCTCCATGCTGATGAACCACTGCGGGGTGGCACGAAAGATCAGCGGCTTCTTGTGCCGCCAGCAGTGCGGATAGGAATGGCGGTACGGCGCGTGCGCGAGCAGCGTGCCCTTTTCCTTCAGCACTTCGATCACCGAATCGTTGGCGGCAAACACCGCCTGGCCGGCAAACAGCGGCGTCGAGGGCAGGAAGCGGCCATCGCCGCCGACCGGATTGTCGACCGGCAGGCCGTACTTGATGCCGACCTGGTAGTCCTCCAGGCCGTGGCCGGGCGCCGTGTGCACGCAGCCCGTGCCCTGCTCGAGCGTGACGTGCTCGCCGAGGATCACCGGCACCACGCGCTCGTAGAACGGGTGCAGGAGCTCGAGGCGCTCCAGTGCCGCCCCCTTGGCCACCGCGAGCGTGCGGACCGGGCCGAGCCCGAGCCGCGTTTCAATCTGCGCCACGAGTTCCTTGGCGACAACGAGGCTAAGCGCTCGTTCGCCCTGGGTCGTCTCGATGAGCGCGTAGTCAAACTCCGGATGCACCGTGACGCCCTGGCTCGCCGGCAGCGTCCACGGCGTCGTCGTCCAGATCGCGACCGCGACGCCGGCCGGCACGTGATCGACGTTAAGCCGGCGCGCCAGGTCGGCGGGGTCGCGGACCGGGTAGGCGGCGTCGACCGAGGGACTGGTCCGGTCCTCGTACTCGACCTCGGCCTCGGCGAGCGACGAGCGGCAATCGAGGCACCAGTAGACGGGCTTGAAGCCCTTGTAGACGTGGCCACGGGCATAGATCCGGGCGAAGGCCCGCAGCTGCGCCGCCTCGTAGCCCGGCAGCATCGTCAGGTACGGCCGGTGCCAATCACCGAGGACTCCCAGGCGCTCGAAGTCGCGGCGCTGCTTGTCGACCTGCTCGGCGGCGTAGGCGCGGCAGGCGGCGCGAAACGCCTTGGCATCGAGCTTGGCGCCGACCCGGCCGTGGACCTTCTCGACCTGGTGCTCGATCGGCAGGCCGTGGCAGTCCCAGCCCGGAATGTACGGCGCATCGCGCCCGTCGAGGCGGCGCGACTTGACGATGATGTCCTTCAGGACCTTGTTGACGGCATGGCCGAGGTGGATCGCACCGTTCGCGTACGGCGGCCCGTCGAGCAGCACGAACGTCGGCCGGCCCCGGCCCTCGGCACGCAGCCGGCCGTAGAGGTCATCCTTCTGCCAGCGCGCGAGCAGACCCGGCTCGCGTTTGGCGAGATCGGCCTTCATCGGAAAGTCGGTCTGCGGAAGATGGATGGTCTGCTTGTATTCCACGGTGGATTCCGGTCCTGTCGTCAGCGGTCGGTCGAAAGAGCGTGGCGGGCGGCCGCCGCGTCGGCATGCATCTGCTCGGTCAGCGCGGCCAGGCTCGCAAAGCGCGCCTCGTCGCGGAGCTTGGCCACGAACTCCACGCACAAGGGCCTGCCGTAGAGGTCGCCGTCGAAATCAAAGAGATGAGTCTCGAGCCAGGGCTCGGTCCCGGCCACGGTCGGCCGCGTCCCGAGGCTCGCCACGGCAGGATACGTAACGCCGGCGACCTGTGCTCGGACGGCGTATATCCCGCTCAGCGGCACGCGGTGCCGGTTCAGGCGGATGTTGGCGGTGGGATAGCCCAGGGTCCGCCCCAGGCGCTGTCCATGGCCGACACGGCCGGCGATCCGGAACGGCCGCCCGGTCAGGGTCCGTGCGAGCCCGAGGTCACCGGCCGACAGGGCTTCGCGCAGGCGGGTCGACGACACGCGCTCGCCGCCCGCCAGCACGGGCTCCACCACCTCGACCGCGAAACCGAGGTCTTGACCGGCCGCCCGGAGGCTGTCGACGCTGCCCGCGCGGCCGCAGGCATAGCGGAAACCGGCGCCAACGACCACCGCGCGCGCGCGCAGATCGCCGGCGAGCAGACGCTCGAACTCGGCCGGTGTCGAGCGGCTGAACCGCGCGTCGAAGCGGGTCACGGCCAGGATGCGGACCCCCAGCGCCTCGAGCGCGAGCGCCTTGTCGCGCAGGCGCATGAGGCGCGCCGGCGCCTCGGCCGGGCGCAGGAACTCGAGCGGCATCGGTTCGAAGGTCAGGATCGCCGGCGTAGCACCCAGGCGTGCGGCGAGCGCGCAGGCGCGCCCGACGAGCGTCTGGTGGCCCAGATGCACGCCGTCGAAGTTGCCGATGGCGACCACGAGACCGGCCCGTGGCGCGCGCATCCCGGGTCGGACGCGGACAAATTCCATGCGTTGTTCGAAGCGCGTAAACGTTTAATTATAATCGAATAATCATAATCGAAATCGCGGCCGCCCGCGGTCCGGACACGAGCCTCGGGTCAGGCCCCGGCCGTGCCGCGGCCGTGGCGGAGGTCGGCGATACGAAGGCCGGTCAGGGCGAGGGCGGCGACGTAGACCGCGATCGCACCGAGCACGCAGAAGGACAGCGTGGCGACCTGGCGGACCGTCGAGAAATGCACCCAGGCATCGGCCCGCCCGGCCGCCCACCACAGGAACAGACCCATCGCGAGGTTGGCCACCGGCACCTGGCGCGAGAGGAGCCTCCCCCAGGCGGGCGACGGCCGGTAGACGTC
>CAIMCI010000012.1 GCA_903839465.1 uncultured Pseudomonadota bacterium | reverse complement strand
GGCACAGGACTTGCTTTGGACTCCGTACAACGCGCCGCGTAGCGCGGACAACGGGTTCCAAGGAGTCTTACATGATCCGCCAGGCAATTGTCTCGACCCTGATGGCTGTGGCTGCCGCCGACGTCGCCGGTGCCTCCCAGATCAGCATCGGCGGCTGCGCCGGTCCTACCGCAGGCTACGGTGCGACGACCTGCGTCGCGGGGGCCACGACCGTGGACTTCAACACTGCGACCGTTCCGTCGAACTTCTCCGGAACCGGTGCGGTTTTTTCCGGAACCACGCGTACGTGGGCAACCCCTGCCGGGGACACGAGCCCCTACCTTGCCGTCTCGACGACGGCCGCGGGCGTCGAAGACCTGAAGCTTCCGGGTATCGGTAATTACCTCGGTCTGCTCTGGGGTTCCATCGACGACTACAACTACATCGAGCTGTACCTGAACCACGTCAAGGTCGACACAATCGATGGAGCCAGCGTACGGGCCGTTGGCACGCCCCGGGGCAACCAGTTCCTTCCCGGTTCGAATGAGTACGTCAACATCATGCGGGCGGGCGGCTTCGACGAGGTGAAGCTGATCACGACGCAGTACAACTTCGAGGTCGACAACATCGCCTACGCCCAGGTACCGGAGCCGGGCGCGGTCGGGCTTCTCGCGATGGGTATGCTGGGGGTCTTTGCGGTGCGCCGGCGGCACCGCTAGAAGATTTCACGATTCGGCGGAGGTTGCGCAGACAACCAATCGTCCGAACGACGCCGACGCAGCGTCGCCGCTAAAAATAAAAATAAGGCCCGGAATTTCCGGGCCTATTCTTTTGCGGGTACTGGATTAGAATCCCGGACCGGTGTCACAGGTTGTGCGAGGTCGGTCGTGGCTCTCCATGTCGGTCAGCAAATCCACCTGCGACACGCGAGTGGCGACGACCTTGCCTACGTCATGCGAACGGAGCGGATGCCGGGCTATGAGTTGCTTCTCGCCCAGTGGTCGCTTGCCGAACATCGCGAGGCGATGGCGCGCCCGGACGTCGTCTATTTCATCGCCGAGCGAGCCCGCGGCGAAGCCGTCGGATTCGCGATATGCGAGGGTGTGGGTGACCGCCACAACGGCATCAAGCTCAAGCGCATCGCCGTCAACAGTCCCGGCGCGGGCGACGGAGGGAGGATCCTCCGGGCGGTGATCGACTGGGCCATCAACGACGCCGCGGCGCCCCGCTTCTGGCTTGACGTCTTCGATTACAACGAACGGGCGCGCGAGCTGTACCGGCGGGCAGGCCTGCGCGAAGACGGCCTGTTCCGAAGCGCGTTCGCGCTGCCGGACGGCCGTCGGGCCGACCGGGTTATCATGTCGATCCTCGCCGACGAATGGCCGTCCCGGTGACCGGCAGGCTGCTGCTGGTTGCCGCGGCGTTGCTGGGCTGCGGAGTCTCTGCGGCGGCCATCATCGACCGGCTGCCGACCCGCGAGCGCGTCGTGGCGCTCACCTTTGATGCCTGCGAAGGACCGACGCCGGCCACCCTCGATACGGAACTCGTCGGGATCCTGCGCAGCGAAGGCGTCCCCTACACGGTATTCATGGGCGGACGCTTCGCGCGGGACAATGCCCGCGCCGTGGCGGACCTCGCGAGAGATCCGCGGATCGAAATCGAGAACCACTCCTACAGCCACCCTCAGGATATGCGCCGTCTCGGCGACGAGCAGGTCCGGGCAGAAGTCCTGCGTGCCGCCGAAACCATACGCGCGACCACGGGCCGGACGACCCGGTTCTTTCGCTTTCCGGCCGGGCGAGCCGACGAGCGGGTGGTGTCGGTCGTCGAGTCGCTGGGGTATCGCGTCGTGCACTGGCGCTTCCCGAGCGGCGATCCGGACCCGAAATTGCCGGCCGATGCCATTCTCGCGGACACACTGGAGCGGGTGCGCGGCGGGGATATCCTCATCTTCCATATCAACGGCCGAGGGGTCCATACGGCCGCCGTACTGCCCCGCCTGCTGGCGGAACTGCGCAGGCGCGGGTATGGCTTCGTTCGACTCGATGCGCTGTTGGGTCCGTGACGCCGGGATCGCCGCGCTTACCCCTGGCACGCTAGTCGCAGGGGACGGGCGGTCGTGAGCGGGCAGGGGCCGACGCCGGTGGGTTGGCGTCGACGCACACGTCGAGGATTTCGGGGTCAAGGTCCGGGCTGAGATGTGAAGCGAGGTCCCCGCGCGCCAGTTCCTGGAAGCGGAAATCGATGGTGCCGTCGGCCGAAACGGTTGCCTGCAGGTAGCCGTATACGCGGCTGCGCGCATCGGGTCCCGGCGCGACCCCCGCGGGAAGCGGGTATCGCTCAGCACCGGCGGTGCCGATGATCCATCCGGGCAGTACGCCGGGGCCCGCCTGTTGCCAGTAGGGGGTCTCGAATACGTTGGCGAGATAGAAGTGGGAATGACTGGCCAGCACGTAGACATGCTTGCCGGCGTCCCTTGCCTGCGCGAGCTGGCGATAAACCAGCTCACCGGACGCGATTCCGCGTTTCGACGCGCACATGCTGTGGTCGTCTCCCAGGCTGTGTGGCAGCGCCTCGTGCATGCCGACGACCAGCGCTTTCACCGCCCGGTCAGCCAGCGCACGTCGGAGGATTTCGCCGAACCACTGCATCTGGTCGTCGTCGAAGGCATCGTCGGTCGCGTTGTCGAGGTAAATGAACTCCACGCCCCGGATGCGCCAGTGGTAGTACGTCGGCGGAAGTGCGTCCTGCCGAAGGGCATCCGCCGGGATGCCGTCGCGGAGGCGCTGGTTGCGAAGCTCGGGTCGATCGAGAAGCTCCCGCATGGTGACCCGGAACTGGAGGCGCGAGGCGGGCGCGATGGTCTCGTGATTGCCGATCCCGACGAAAAACGGCATGTCGCCGAAGGGCCTGACCTGGTGTTCGACGAAGTCGGACGCCGCGAGGTGCGTGTAGTCCGTCATCGTCGGCGCGTAACCGGCCCCCCTGTAACGGCGCTCGGCGGCGAAGTCCTCGTCGATGGCGTAGGTCTTGCGCAGATCGCCAAGGTGCCAGTAGAAGGCCGAGTGGTTGGCTCTCGCGCCCGCCGCGATGGCGGGCATGACGAGATTCCCGCAGTTCCTGGAATCGCCGGCGACCGAAAAAGCCCAGGTCTCGCGCCGCGGATTCGCCGGGCTGCAGCCGTCGAGTCCGAGCAAAAGGACAAGTGCCGGGCCAAAAACACGGCAGAGACTGAATCGCCGCAATGCGCGGAACCAGGCTGTCAGGGGCTTTTCCGGCAATTGCACTACCATGCAGCCTGAACGGAAAGATAGAGACCTCTCTGGGTGCCGCGCCCGGCGATATGGCCGAGGTCAGCGTAGCCCGACGTAATCGTGCAGTGCTTGCTCGGAATGACGCTCAGCACCAGAGCGCCCGCGCCATCCTCGCGGACTCCCTGCAGGTTGTCCGGCTTCTGGCGGTACTCGCCGCCGAGCGCGACACGGTCCGCGACAAAGACAATGACGCTCGTTTCAGCCAGTAAGCGGTAGTCGCCACGGTCCCCGCCGAAGCCGAGGAGGCCGAACTGGTTCGCGTTGCTGAGCCGCACGGTGCTGTTCAGCAGCCAGGTCCGGCTGAACGGGCCGGCAAGGAGAATCTTGGTCGCAGCGATGTACAACTCTGCGCCCGAGGCGTGGCGCGCGCCCAGCGCCTGGGCTACGGGGCGGAAATCCTCGTTATGGCGCAGGAACAGGCCGGCTGAAATCTGCGGCATCCACCGGTCCTGATCGATGACGGCCTGTCCCGCCAGGCGGTATTTAACACCCGCGACGGACTCGTCGATCGTATGGCCGGGTACGACATCGCCGAGCGAAAGATGCAGACGGGACAGCGATACCTCGACCCTGTCGTGCACTCCGATGGACAGGCCACAGGCGACAAGCGAGAAGTCCCGGGGGCGGACGTCCGTGCAGTGCGCGCTGCCCCCCACTTCGTCATCCGTGCCGAGTCCGGCGATCAGTGCCCACGGCGTAAGGCCTCCGCCACCCGCACCGTCGATCTCGGCAAGGCCGCCGGTCGCTGCCAGGCGTCCGGAACCGTAGGCCGACGCCCCGGCGAAACTGGCGATCACGACGGGCAGCAGGAGAAGCAGCGGGCGGCAACTTCCGGCGACTGTGAACCGGGTCACGGTCCGAGCTTCGCGGGGACACTCGGCATTGGCCTCCGGAGCCGGCATCTTCGCCTCGAAAGTAATTGGTTGTGAGGTACTTAACGCGGCACGACGCCATTGGGGGCTAACATTCTACATCCATGGATGGCCGGGGAAAGGCGATGGCCGTGATCACGATGAGAACGCCGCAGGCCCTGCTGGTCGCCTGCGTTCTCTCGTTGTCTGGTGGTCGTCTCGCTGCCGCTGAACCGACGCTCTACGACCGCATCGGAGGCGAGCCGGTGCTCGGCCGGGTGGTAGCCGATCTTATCGACCATGCCGCTTCGGACCCCCGAACCGGCCGGTCGTTCCACGGCAGCAATCTGCCCCGGATCAAGACCCTCGTCACAGAACAGCTCTGTGAGCTGACGGGCGGCGCGTGCCGCTACTCCGGAGATTCGATGCGAGAGGTGCACGCCGGTCAGCGCATATCCCAGGGAGAATTCTTCGCCTTCACTGAACTTCTGCAGGACGCGTTGCGCAGGGCGGGAGTGGGCCTCTCGGCGCGCAACGAACTGATCTCGCGCCTGGCACCCATGGAGCGGGAAATCGTCGAGAGACCTTCCGCCGGTCTGGGGGCTCCGTAATGGCCAGTCGCATCCTGCCGCTCGTCGTGCTTGCGGCGGCCTTCATCTCGCGGGCGCTGGCGGCTGATATCACCGTCAAGGTCAGCGATGCGGCGGGCCATCCCTTGCCGGAGGCCGTCGTCTACCTGCGTGGCGCCGGCGTCGCGGCCGTGGGCGCGCCGGCGCAGGTCACCATCGACCAGAAGAACAAGCAGTTCGCGCCGCAGATCAGCGTAGTCTCCGTCGGAACGGCCGTTGCGTTCCCAAACAGCGACCAGATTCGGCATTCCGTCTACTCGTTTTCGCCGGCCAAGCCGTTCACGATCAAGCTCTACGCCGGAAAGCCGCCGGCGCCGGTGGTCTTCGATCACGAGGGGATTGTGGTCCTCGGGTGCAACATCCACGACGCCATGGCTGCCTGGGTCGCGGTCGTGGACACGCCAATCTTCGGCAAGACCGATTCCGGCGGAGTGCTGGTCCTGCATGGCGTCCGACCGGCGAGTTATGAACTCGCTGCCTGGTACCCCGGAATGGAATCGGGACCACAGACCCAGACGATGGCCGTGACGGGCGTGGATGCCGTGTCCCGCGAGGTCCGCCTTCCGGTATCCCCGCTGGGCAACGCCGGCCAATGAAAAGCGCCTGGACACTCCGGACGAGGATTGCGGCATCGTTCATCGCGCTGTTCTTCGTCGTCCAGGTCGCGACGGTTCTGGTCGTCAGCCTGGCCAGCTACGACTCGGCAAAGTTGAAGGTGGCGGACGAACTCACGGTCGCCCGACGGGTGTTTCTGCGGCTGCTCGAGCAGAACGCCGAGCAGCGCGGCCAGGCGGCGAAGGGACTGGTCGCTGATTTTGCGTTCCGGGAAGCGGTCGCCAGCGGCGACACGAGCACGCTCGAATCGGCCCTGGAGAATATCTCCGTGCGAATCGGTGCCAAGGGCGCCGTGTTCCTGGACACGCGCGGTGACTCCGTCGCCGGGACCCTGGGCGGGCTGGGCCATGACGTGCCGACTACGCTGGCGGACTTCATCCAGGGCAATGGCAAAAGGCCGCTGCAGCCGGTCGTGGTCGGGGGTCAGGCCTACCAGATGGTGCCGGCGCCGGTTCGGTCACCGGTTATCGTTGGTTGGGTGGTCCTGTTCTTCCCGCTCGATGAGGCGATGGCAAAGGAACTGCAGCACCTGACGAACCTCAATGTCACCTTCATCTCGAACGGCGAAGCCGGGCCGCGTGTCATTGCCTCCACCTATCGGGCTCGTGACGGGAATTTTTCCATCCTCAGCCATGGCGGAGCCAGGCGGCAGGGAACCTGGACCGCGGAGATGGACGACGGTCCGCATCAGGGCGCCGTGATAGACCTGAATCAACAGCGGCCGGGTTCACTGATCTGCGTCATTGAACGGCCGCTGGTTCCGGCCCTGAAGTATTTTTTCGACGTGCGCAATCTGCTGCTGATGCTGGGCCTCGTCGCGTTGGCGGTTCTGGCCCTGATCAGCGTGCTTCTGGCAAGGGGCATCACGAGGCCGCTTGAGGAACTGCTGGTCGCCATGCGCGGCATCACGCGCGGCGACTACGACACGCCGCTGGTGACCCCGAAGGCGGTCGGCGGTGAGCTCGGTGCCGTCGCGGACGGCCTCAACCATCTCAGGGAAGGCATTCGAGACCGGGAACACCGCATCCTCAGTCTGGCCTACGAGGACGCCCTGACCGGCCTGCCCAACCGGGTCCGGCTGATCCAGTCGCTGCAGTCGGCGATGGTCGATGGCACCGGAGGACCGACCACGGTCTTCGTCTTCGTCGTGGGGCTTGATCGGTTCAGGAGCGTCAACGACGTGCTCGGCTACGCCGCCGGCGACGAGATCCTGGTGCAGGTCGGGAGCCGGCTGCTGGGCGCACTGGATGGCGCGAGCTGCGTCGCTCGCCTCGGCGGGGATGAATTCGCGGCGCTGTTTGCCGGTGACTGCGATGTCGGCGCCGTCACCTCGGGAATCGCGGGCGTATTCGAGGAGTCGTACCAGACGCGTGGCCAGGCGGTCGATGTGCGCGCGAGCGTGGGTCTGGCCCAGTTCCCGCCGCACGGCCCGACCTCCGAACAGCTTCTGCGCCAGGCCGATGTCGCCATGCATACGGCCAAGACCACTCGCACCGGGTTCGCAATATTCGACGCCACGACCGATGAGGTCCGCGATGATCAGCTCACGCTGCTGAGTGAGCTGCAGCGGGCGGTCGACCGGGATGAGCTCGAGATGTTCTATCAGCCAAAGCTCAATCTGGCGACCGGCGAGGTGACCGGTGCCGAGGCGCTCCTTCGCTGGCGGCATCCGGTCCGTGGCCGGGTTCCCCCAGGGCTCTTCATTCCATTTGCCGAAAGGACTGGCTATATCCGTGTTCTGACACGGTGGGTACTGCGCGACGTGGCGCGCCAGCAAGCGCTCTGGCGCGCAAGCGGGCTTTCAATCCAGGTGGCGATCAACCTGTCTACCCGGGATTTCATGTCGGATGGGATTGCCGATTTTGTCTCCGAGGCCTGCAGCACCGCTGGAATTCCCGCCGAGTGCCTGCGGATCGAGGTGACCGAGAGCGGCGTGATGGATGACCCAAGGCGTGCCCGGGAGACACTGGCGATGCTCGCGGAACGCGGTCATCCGTTGTCCATCGACGACTACGGAACCGGCTACTCGTCTCTCGCCTACCTGCGCGACCTGCCGGTCGACGAACTCAAGATCGACCGCGCATTCATCAGCCGGGTCGACGCCGACCGCCAGTTGCAGACGATCGTCCGGTCGACCGCCGAACTCGCCCACGGCCTGGGTTTGACGGTCGTTGCGGAAGGCGTGGAGGAACTCGGCGAACTCGCCATCCTCGGTGAGCTCGGCTGCGATTACGCACAGGGCTACCTGGTGAGCGCACCCGTTGCGGCCGCGGAGTTCGAGGCGTGGGTACGGCGCCGGGCCGAGACCACACCCCGCGTTCCCCGCCAGGACGGTGACGTCCCGGACCTTGCGCGGGTGGGATAGCACCCAACGAGCTTCGGCGCCGGGCACGACGGGCCCTGCGTGAGTGCAAGCGGCGCGACCGGACGCGGAGCCGAAGGCGCCCGTTGCGGGCCGGTCGTGAACCTGGTGCGCGGCTGTGGCACCGGGATCCGGATCACTCATCTCGCAGGCGGTTGCGTTCGGGCTGCAGCGGCTTCGGCCGGGGCCGTCCGGACCGGCGCGTTCTCGCGCGCCGGCGGAGGGCCGCTGCGCCCGTATACCCGCTTGCCCCCGAACCACGTCTCGACGACCCGGGTCTGTTCGATGCTGCCAAAGTCGGCGCGATCACCGAGCGCGAAGATGTCCCGGTCGATGATGACAAAATCGGCTGATTTGCCGGCCTCCAGCGAGCCGGCGACGTCTCCCCAGCCCAGAAATCGGGCGCCACTGATCGTGTAGGAGTCGACGGCGTCCAGGAGCGATATCGACTGCGCCGGATTGAGGGCGGTGCCGCCCGGAACGCTGCGACTCACGGCGCGGGCCACGTTGACGAACGGCCTCGGGTCGCGGGTCTCAACCGGCGCATCCGACCCACCAACCGGAATGCCACCGGCCGCAAGGACGTCGCGGGTCGGGTAGGCGTAGCGGTCAAAGTAATTCTGCGGGGAATGAAGGCTGCCGGTCGGGGCGGCAGTCCGGTCGATAAACGGTATGACGGCCTGGTCGCCTTCCGGATCGACGTACGCCCAGGCATAGGTGAACGCCACGTAGAGTTTGTCCTTTCCAATGCGGGCGATATCGTCGGGATGCGCCAGTTCAAGATGGGCAAGACCGTCGCGGTGAAGATCCGGGCCCCCCGCGCTTCGTGCCGCCTCGATGGCGTCGATCGCGGCGCGCGCTCCGCGGTCGCCGATGACGTGGATATGAAGGGCGAATCCCTCGCGGTGGAAGGCCCGGACGAAGGCGTTCATTACCTCCGGTGGCTGGTACAGCGCACCGTCGGAGATCGCGCACTGGCCGGGATGGTATCCCTCGCGGGCCACGAACTCGGCGCGCTCCGTGGCGGTGCGCGGCGGGTTGGCGCGCGCCTTGGCGCACGTCTCGGAGCCGGTGTCGACGTAACCGACGGCGACGGGGTAGCCCTCCGGACCGGTAGCGAACCGAGGCTGGAGATACGGTCGCAGCACCGCCGCATTCGGCAAGGTCGGCGGCGCACTGAGCGGATTGCCTTCCAGGCCGCCGTCGGCATACAGCTTGACGGTATCGGCCCGAACAAGGCCCGACGGTTCGAAATGCTTCCTGACAGCTTGCGCCCGCTCGACCATCGCCGCGAGGTCGATGCTGCCGTCGTCCCGGCGGAACCGAGCCGGCTCGTAGAACTGGGCAATGACGGTCCTGAAGGTGAGTTGGCTCCGCTCGAGGACACGGTCGTAGAACGGCAGTCTTGAACCGACTACCGAGGCGTCGAGCGCGCCGGTGATGCCGGCGGCGTTCAGGTGCCGTACGACCGCGACGGGATTGGCCATGACGTGCCTGAAGTCCTCGCGCTCCTGGGCGTACTCGTCCGGGCCGTCGATGGCGTACTGCAGCGTCTCGTTGACCGCGCCGTCCGGCTCACCGGTCGCATCCACGCCGACCATCGGCCTGCTCGCGGCGAAATCGGTATCGAGCGTCCGTGCGGAAAGGCCGACCACCTTCCCCTGGTCGTTGCGCGCTCCGGCGAGCGCGAGGCTGTTGAACGCTCCATGATGGCCATCGCTGCCGAGCAGATGGATCGGATGCCTCATCGAGGCGGCATCGAGGGCCGCGCGCAGGGTCGGATGCCCGTCGTCGGGCGTGTTGCCGTTGGCGTAGTTCCACTGCCGTACGCTCACCCACTGTCCCGGGGGGGTGTGGTACCTGCGGATGCAGCCGCGGATGAACGCCGTCAGTTCCGCGAGCGACAGCGTCGCATTGTCGAGATCGCACCCGACGGGCTGCAGCGAGTCCGTGACATGGATGTGGGAGTCGATCAGGCCCGGCAGGACGGTTGCACCGTGAAGGTCCCGGGTCCTGGTGCCGGGACCGGCGAACGATCGGGCGATCCGCTCGTCGCCGACATAGATGATGTCGCCGCCCTTGATCGCCATTGCAGTCGCAAACGACCGGTTGCCGTCGGCCGTGTACAGCTTGCCGTGGGTCAGGAGGACGTCGGCCGTGACGCCGGCGTTGACGGGCACGGTGGCGCAGATGGCGAGTGCGGCCAGCAGGGAAGGGACTGAAGAACGGGTCATTGGCGCTCCGACGGCTGGAAGGACGTCATGGGTGACGCGATGCCTGCGTGGCATCCGGCAGAGTAAGGACGTGGGAGATGCACGGCAGCATGTCCTCGATCTCGTGAATGGCGATGATCAGCTGGATGCCCCGGGCCTGGGCCGACTGCAGGGCATCGGTCATGCGCCGTCGCATGGTCGTGTCGAGGCCGGTCAGCGGCTCGTCGAGCAACAGCGCCTCCGGTTTGCCGATCAAGGCCCGCGCAAGCAGCGCGAGGCGAAGTTCGCCGTAGGAGACCTCGCGCGCGCCGTGTCGTGCAAGGGCCGCGATGCCGACCGCCTCGACCGCGAGGCGCGCGGCGCGGCGCTGCGCTGGTGAGGCGACCGACCCGAGACGACGCAGTTCCGGCAGTCCGTGGAGGGCGACGTCGAGCAGGGTGCCACAGCTTCGCACCTCGTTGTGAAGATCGGGTCCGGAGTAGCGCACGCGCCGCTGCCAGGCCTCGATCGGGTCGTGCCGACCGTGACCGCGGCGGATCAGCTGGCCGCCGGCGGCGGGGTGGCGATGTCCATGCAGCAGTTCCAGCAGCGTGGTCTTGCCGGACCCGTTGCGGCCGACGACGGCCCAGTGCTGACCCGCAGCGACCCGCCAGGACAGTCGCTGCAGCACGCGGTGCTGCTCCTGAAAGACAGTGACGTCGACCAGCTCGACCAGTGGCTCCTCTCCGGCAGCGGCGCGCGTTGCCTTGTCGGGCGTCGCTGCCGCCGGGCGCACAGGCTCGATCAGGCGGCGCCACCTGCCGGGCAGCCGGACGCGCGCGCCGCAATAGGCCACTTCACCGGCTTCCAGCGCGATGGCCCGGTCGAGGTCCGGGTGCGCATCGTGGGCCCGGTGCGCCGAGACGACGAGGGTGACGCCGGAGCGGCAGAGGCCGGCGATTAGCGCGTCGACCCGGGATCTGTTCGCCCCGTCGAGCCCGTTATAGACCTCGTCGAGCAGGAGTAGGGCTGGACGGGCGGCCAGCGCGCGCGCGATCAGGACGAGACGCCGCTCGCCGTAGGAGAGGCCGAGAAACCGCCGGCCTCGAAACGCGCCGAGGCCGCAGGTCTCGATGCATTCCGCGACGACGTGGCGTTCGTTGACCGTCAGGGGCGTCAGCGGCGCGACCAGGCCACGACAGCCCGTACCGATGACCGTGGCCACCGAAAAATTCCATCCGTAGCGCTCGTAGCGGTCCTGCTGTTCGGCGCTGACGAGCTGGAGGCGCGGCAGGATATCCGGCAGCGGGAGTGGCGCCCCGGCCGCGTCGTGGTAGTGACGGCTTGGCCGGCCCACGGGCGTCGGCCAGCGCTGGGCGGCCAGCAGTTTCAGCAGTTCCGACTTCCCCGCGCCGTTCGGGCCGACCAGCAGGGAACGGGACCCCGGTGCCAGATGCAGATCCACCGAGCGCAGGACGGGGTGACCGGACAGCACCATCGATGCCGACTGCAGGCGCACGCCGATGCCGAACGGTACCGCCGGCCGTTGCGGACTCGCGTTCCGGCGTCGGCGATGGGGCGGCGAGGTGTCTGGCATTGCGTTCTCATTGCCCGGGCCGGGCCCGGCAAGGCTGGCCGCAACGGCGTGGTCGGGTCGGCTGACGGATTGCCGGCATCGTACTAGACTCCGTTCCGGGCTCAACTGTTTACCGATGCCAGCCGGAGCGGTTCTCTATGCGGGACTTCCTGTTTTCGATTGTCTGCGGAATCCGGTTCGTTGGCCGCTCCTCGGTGGGACTGCTCTTGACCCTGGTGGTCGCCGTGCCGTCCGCGTTCGCGGCGAGGCTGGCGAACCCGTTCGGGATCGATGCCCCGGAGCTGTCGGCACCCGGCAAGTTCCCGGTCGGCCTTCGGCACATCGCTCTGGTCGATCCGGGCCGGCCGGCGGTTCTCGAGTTCGATGCCAAGCGGAATGAAGCGCCGCTGCGCGACCGGCCGCTCGCCGTCGATGTCTGGTATCCGGCCCTGGCGGCGGGAGGCCAGAAGCCGGTCACCTACCGCGCCAGCCTGCCGTCGCCCGGCGACAAGCCGCCGGCGGAGTTCTCCCTGCAGGGCGTCGCCCTCCTCAACGCCCGTCCGGACGGCAGCCGCCTGCCGCTCGTGGTCATCTCGCATGGCTTCAGCAATGCCACGGCGGCGCTCGCCTGGCTGGGAGAGAACCTCGCCTCCAAGGGCTACGTCGTGGCCGCGATCCGCCACGAGGATGCCTCGATCGCGAAGCCGCAGAACATCCTCGACCCGTTGCTCAACCGGCCGCTGGACGTGGCCTTCGTCACCAAGCAGCTCATCGAGAGACTCGGATCGGAGCAGCTGATCGACCCCGAGCGCGTGGCCCTGATCGGCTACTCGATGGGTGGTTACGGCGTGTTGACCGCGGCCGGCGCACCGCTCGATCCCGCCGGTCCGGTCATGGGCTACGTGCCGGGCGGCCTGATGGTGCCCTATGGGCGCGGGGCGGCCAAGCAATCGCTGGTGCACGTGGCGCCGATCCGGGCCGTGATCGGTATATCCCCGGTCGGTGGCGCGCCCTTAAACGCCTGGGGTCCGCAGGGACTGGCGGAACTGCACTGCCCGCTGCTGCTGATATCCGGTGACGACGACCGGACCGTCAACTACGAGACGGGCGCACGGACGTTCTTCGATCAGGCCGTCAACGTTCAGCGGTACCTGCTGACCTACCGGGGAGCGGGTCACGCGCTGGGCCTCGGGCCGACGCCGTCCTCGATGCGCGGGACGCTGTGGGACGTCGAGTGGTTCGAGGACCCGGTCTGGCGCAAGGATCGGATCATGGGCATCAACGCCCACTTCATTACGGCCTTCCTCGATCTTTACCTGCGCGACGACAGGAGCCGGGCGGAGTACCTTCACGTTGCCGTTGCCGATTCCGCCAAGGGGGAATGGCCGGAGAAGAACGCCTGGGGTTATGAGGCCTACAGCCCGGGCACCGGGAATATCACGCTCTGGAAGGGCTTCATGCACCGCCGGGCAACCGGACTGCAGATGCTCGAGGCGTCGCCGCGCTGACCGCCGGCGGCTAGGTCGGCACGAAGAGGACCTTGCCCGGATTCATGATGCCCCGGGGATCGAACACGGCCTTGATGCTTCGCATCAGGTCGATCTGCACGGGGCCCGCCCACTTTTCGAGCGACCGGCGCTTCTCCAGGCCGATCCCGTGCTCGGCCGAGAAACTGCCGCCGGACTCCTTGAGGCCCTCGTAGATCAGGGGCGCGATTTCCTCGTAACGCGTCGTCAACGGTACGTCGGAATTGACCGTGACGTGCAGGTTGCCGTCGGCGAGGTGACCGACGACGAAGACGTCAAGCGCAGGGTCCAGTGCCCGGACCCGCTGCTGCACGGCGACGAGGTAGCTGCCCAGCCCGCCGATCGGCACCGAAACATCGAACCACAGTCCGCCGGGCCGCTGCCGATCGACCGCCCAGTCCTCGCGGATCCGCCACAGGTCACGCTCCTCGGCCGCGTTCTTGGGGCACAGGCAATCGATCATGAGATCCGCCTCCAGGGCCGCCGTGAGGGCATCGGACAGCAGATCGGGCGCGGCCGACGGGCCGGTCGCGGAAACGGAAAAAATCGTGGCGAGGTTGCCGGCAGCGACATCGACCGGCAGCCGGATGCCGAGGCTGGCCGCCGTCAGCGCGACGTGATTGCCGGACATGACCTCGGCGGCAGCGAGCGAAAGCCCGGGCTGGTTTTCAATGGCCCGCATGACCCTGACGGCCCGGGTCGCATCGGCCGTGATCGCGAGGGCGGCATGGCGCGGTGGCAGTGCCCGTACCAGCTGGATGGCGATCCGGGTGACGACGCCAAGCGTGCCTTCGGAGCCGATGAAGAGCTGGCGCAGGGCGAGGCCGCTGTTGTCCTTGCGGACCCGGGCCAGCATGTCGAGCACGGCGCCTGACGGCAGGGCGGCCTCGAGGCCGAGGACGCGTTCGCGCATCGTCCCGTAGCGGAAGGCATCGATGCCGCCGGCATTGCTCGCGACCATGCCGCCGACGGTGGCGCTGCCGCGCGCGCCGAGATCGATCCCAGCGCTCAGCCCGTAAGCCGCGACCGCCCGATCGAGCGCCTCGAGGGAGACCCCGGCCTGGACGACCGCGACCCGGGAATCGGCGTCGATCGACTCGATGCGGTTCAGACGATCGAGCGAGAGGATGAGTTCGCCGGGTCCGGCCAGCGCGGCTCCCGCCAGCCCGGTCCTGCCTCCCTGCGGGACGACGCCGACGCCGTGCCGGGCGGCCAGCTGCAGCGTCGCGGCGACCTCGGGCACCGTGCCCGGGCGGGCAAACAGTCCCGCGCCGAGATTGCCGCTCGCCACGCCCGCGTCGAGCAGCGCGATCTGCTCGGCGCCGCGCACTCCCTCGGGGCCGAGAAGCTCGCGCAGTGCCGGCTCGAAGGCGGGCGGGTAGGGGCGGTCGGTCATCACTCCTCTGCTCGCGTCGGTTGCCCGTGCGGATCGAACGGGGCGATAGTATGCCCCGGTCGCCAATCCGCAAAGGTACCTCCATGGCAATGCGCGTTCTGTCATTCCTCGCCGCCGCGACGGTCGCCTCCGTGACACTCGCCCAGGCACCGGCGACCGTCGTCCCGCCGCCGCAGTCCACCAGGGACCAGGCGCGTGAAATCTTCGCCCACATCGTCGGGATCGAAAGCTCGATCGGCAAGGGCAATGTCCCGAAGGTGGCGCAGTACCTCGCCGAGCAGTGCCGCCGTGGGGGCTTCCCGGCCGAGGACATCCACGTGCTGCCGTTCGGCGAGACCGCTTCGCTGGTCGTGCGCTACCGCGGCGACGGCAGCGGCGGGCGGCCGATCGATTTCATGGCGCACCTCGACGTGGTCGCGGCGAATCGTGCCGACTGGCAGCGCGACCCGTTCAAGCTGATCGAAGAAGGCGACTTCTTCTTCGGGCGCGGCACGCAGGATGTCAAGGACGAGGCGGCTCTCTTGGTCGCGACCTTCGTACGCCTGAAGGCAGAGGGGTTCGTGCCCACCCGTGACCTGATCCTCGTCTTTTCCGGCGACGAGGAGACGAGCCAGGAGTCGACCACCGATCTCGTGACCCGACATCGGGACCTCGTCGACGCGGAATTCGCGCTGAACGGGGACGGCGGTGGCGGCGTGCTGAGCGAAGCGACGGCCGAACCGATCGCTTTCTACGTGCAGGGCGCCGAGAAGAGCTCCGCGACGTTCCTGTTAACGACCCGCAATCCCGGCGGACACAGCTCCCAGCCGCGCGCCGACAACGCGATCTACGAGCTGGCCGATGCGCTCAAGGCGGTGCAGGCCTACCAGTTCCCCGTGCAGACCAATGACTGGACGCTGGGCGATTTCCGGGAGTCCGGGGCGATTCTCGACAGCCCCCTCGGCGCCGCCATGCGGCGGTTTGCAGCGAACCCGAACGATTCGGCGGCGGCAGCCGAGATCGCCCGCGATCCCGCCTACGTCGGGCGCCTGCGCACGACCTGCGTGGCGACGATGCTGGAAGGCGGCCATGCCGAAAACGCCCTGCCGCAGAAGGCGACCGCCACGGTCAACTGCCGGATTTTCCCGGGCAATACGATGGAGTCGGTCCGGGCGACGCTGCAGCAGGTGGTCGGGCCGAAGGTCGAAGTCAAGGCGGCCTACGCGGCGCTGATGTCGTCGCCGTCGCCGGTTCGTCCCGACGTCATGGCGGCCGTGGAGGCGGCCCGATTGGCGGCCCATCCGACGGCGCGGGTCGTCCTGACGCAGGCTTCCTACATGACCGACGGAGCCGTGTTCCGCAACGCCGGCATCCCGACCTACGGGGTGGAAGGCGTGTTCCGCAAGAACAGCGAGGAGTTTTCGCACGGCCTGAACGAGCGCATCCGGACGAAGGAATACTACGCCGGCCTAGTGCACTGGTACGCGATGATCAAGGCGCTGGCCGCGCGCCCGTAGGCCCGCGGGCCGGTCAGCGATCAGGCCATGGGCGGGCGTCGGAAGACGAAGCGCGAGTAGGCGTTGAAGTTGACCAGCATGCCGGCGATCGACCCGGCCGCCACCGCCAGGGTCGGCGTCCGTGCGAACGGCGCCAGGAACGCGACGAGCAGGGCGTACGTGCCGACGTTGGCAACGGCGCCGGTCAGGCTCGCCAGCAGGTAGAGCGCCCACTGCCGGTGGCCGCGGCCGTGCGATCCCCGGTCGCCGAAGGTGAACCGCCGGTTCAGGTACCAGGCGACGGTCGCCGCCAGGACGAAGGAGAGCGCGCGACCGGAATAGAGTCCGAGCCCCAGGTGGTTGACCGCGACCCACAGCGAGCCGGCGTCGACGGCGAAGGCGATGACGCCGACCGCGCCGAACCGGATCAGGCGGCGCAGCACGGCCTTCATCGTCGTCAGGACGCGTTGTCGCGGGCCGTTGTGTCGGGCCGGGTGGGGGTGCGGATCGGCACCGACAGGTAATGAAGCCGCTTCAGTTCCAGGCGTCCCCGCGTCACGGTCTGCAGGATGATCCCGCAGATGAACGTCAGCAGTGCCGCGAGCATGAGGCCCGTGGCGAGTACGGCCGTCGGCAGGCGTGGCACGAGGCCGGTGCGCGTGAATTCGGCGATTACGGGTATGCCAAAGAAGAGGCTCAGGGCCGCGAGGAAGGCGCCGGCCACCGAAAAGAACTCGGCCGGCTTCTCGTCCTTGCACAGGCGCATGATCGTCATCAGGATCCGCAGTCCGTCCCGGTAGGTGCTGAGCTTGCTCGTGGAGCCTTCCGGTCGTTCGCCGTAACGCGTCTGGACCTCGGCGATCGGCACCCGCAGTTCAAGCGCGTGCACGGTCAGTTCGGTCTCGATCTCAAAACCTGCCGAGAGTGCCGGAAAGGATTTGACGAATCGTCGCGACATGATCCGGTAGCCGGAAAGCATGTCGTTGAACTGGCGGCCGAAAAGATAGGCGACGGTTCCGGTCAACATCCGGTTGCCGAGGCGATGCCCGGCCCGGTAGGCATTAACCCCGGTCTCGACGCGCGACCCGTTCACCATGTCGAGCGATTCGCTCCACAGCTTCTGGATCAGCATCGGGGCCGCGGACGCATCGTAGGTGGCATCGCCATCGACCATCACGTACACGTCGGCCTCGACGTCCGCGAACATGCGCCGAACGACGTTGCCCTTGCCCGGTGTGGGCTCGCGCCGGGCGACGGCGCCGGCGGCGGCGGCCCGCTCGAACGTGTCGTCGGTCGAGCAGTTGTCGTAGACGAAGATGACGGCCTCGGGGAGGGCGCGACGAAAGTCCTCGACCACCGTGGCAACGGTCACGGACTCGTTCCGGCACGGGATGAGCACGGCAACGACGGGATGGTTGGTATTCGCCAAGGCGCACCTTCTGGTCACGGTTCGAAACAAGCGATGCCCGCGGGGGCTGTCGGGCGGGAAAACGGCAGCCGCCATCCGGTCAATGGCCATCATTATGGTCATTGACCGGCGGGCCCGGGGTTCGACGGCGTCACAGAAGCGCGCGCCGGCCCGCCCGGGCGGGGAACACTATAACGGTAGCAGACGGTGTCGCCCGGGGACGAACGGCGCCCGGCCGGCCGGCCGGACCTCGCCCGGCTCGATTGCGGCCCGCCGGCCGCGGTCAGGCCCGGTTGCGCTCCGCGAGGCGCGTTTCGACGAAATGGAAGGCCTTTTCCACGGCCGCGTGCAGCTGGGCTTCGACCTTTGCCCGTTCCTGCTCGGTCTGGTAGAAACTGAGGTCGATCGCGTGGCGGATATAGCGCGCCGGCAGCTGGTTGAGCGCGATACAGGCGACGTCGGCGAGCAGGTCCGGATCCGCGGCCACGCCCGGGTGGCGCGGGGCGCGCGACAGCACCTCGCGTTTCACGCCCTCTTCCTGGTGGTTGTGGATCGAGTCGAAATTGGCGAGCATGCGGACCCCGGCGTTCTGGCCTCAGCCACCCGGGTTATCGGCCGGGGGGGGCATAGCCTGAAGGGCCGTGCTGGCCAACGGCGCAAGGGCTCTTGGCGGCGGACGGCGCCGTGGTTCGGGGAAGCGCTGATGCCTGCCGGTCGTTGTCGACGCCTGCTTCGCTCTGCCAGCCGGTCCGCACTGGCGCTGGCGCCGGCCGTCGCGGCGCTGTCGTTGCTGCTTGCAGCCTGTGGCCAGCGGCCGCCGGCGACGGTCACGGCCGAGGCGCCGGCCGCGACCTACGCCGGCACCGCGGCCTGCGTGACCTGTCACACCGCCGAGACGGCAGCCTGGCGTGACTCCCATCACGCGAAGGCCATGCAGCCGGCCACGGCCGAGACGGTGCTGGGCGATTTCCGGGACGCCTCGTTCCGCTACGGCGGGGTGACGACCCGGTTCACGACCCGCGACGGCCGCTACTACGTTACGACGGACGGCGCGGACGGCAAGCTCGCCGAGTTCGAGATCCGCTACACCTTCGGCGTCTTCCCCCTGCAGCAGTACCTCGTGCCGTTCCCCGACGGCCGCCTGCAGGCGCTGTCCATTGCCTGGGATTCCCGTCCGCGCGAGAGCGGTGGCCAGCGCTGGTACCACCTCTACGCCGATCAGCACGTCACGGCCGCGAGCCCGCTGCACTGGACGCGTCCCAGCCAGAACTGGAATTCGATGTGCGCGGAGTGCCATTCGACCAACCTCCGGCGGGGCTACGATCCCGACCGGGACCGCTACGCGACGACGTGGACCGATCTGAATGTCGGCTGCGAAGCCTGCCACGGTCCGGGGTCCGCGCACGTGCAGCAGGCTGCGGTCGCCGGCACGTCTGCTGGCCGCCCGGCGGCGACAGGGCTCGGCGTGCACTTCGAGGGACGCGTGGCGTGGATTGCCGATCCGGCCACCGGTGCGGCGCACCGCAGTCCGCCGCTGGCATCGGCCGGGGAGCTTGAGACGTGCGCACTCTGCCACGCCCGGCGGGCGCAGTTCGCCGAGGGCCACCTGCCCGGACGGCCGCTGACCGACACGCACCTCCCGGCGCTGCTGCGTGCGGGTCTTTACCAGGCCGACGGCCAGATGCAGGACGAGGTCTATAACTACGGCTCGTTCCTGCAGAGCAAGATGCACGCGAACGGCGTCTCCTGCGGGGACTGCCACGAGCCGCACGGTCTCAGGCTCCGGGCCCCGGGCAACGCGGTCTGCACGCAGTGCCATGCGGCCCGCTACGACTCGCCGGCGCACCACCACCACCCGGCCGGTTCCGAGGGCGCCGCCTGTGCCGGGTGCCACATGCCGGTCCGCACCTACATGGGCGTGCACCGTCGCCACGACCACGGTTTTCGCGTCCCGCGGCCCGACCAGCACGCGACCCTCGGCACCCGCGATGCCTGTACCGACTGTCACCGGGACAAGGCGCCACGCTGGGCAGCAGACGCGGTGCAGCGCTGGTTCGGCAACGGGCGCGAGGGCTTCCAGACCTTCGCGCCTGCATTCCACGCCGCGCGCAGCGAGGCGCTCACTGCGCCGGCACTGCTCGGCGCGGTTGCCGGCGAGCCCGGGCAACCGGCGATCGTGCGGGCAACGGCGCTCGCCGAGCTCGCGCCCTTCCTGACGCCGGCCATCTATCCGACGATCGCCGGCGCCCTGGCCGACCCCGATCCGCTCGTCCGGATCGGCGCGGTGGCCGGCCTTGAGTACCTGCCGGGCGAGCGTCGGCTCAAGGCGGCGGCCGGTCTCCTCGACGACCCGTCACGTGCCGTGCGGCTGGTTGCCGTGCCGTTCCTCCTCGCCGCACCGATCGACGAGGCGCACCGACCCGCGTTCGACCGGGCACTCGATGAGTATCTGTCCCTGCAACGGGCCAACGCCGACCGGGCGCCGTCGCGGACGAACCTCGGACTCGTCGCCGTCCGGCGCGGCGACACGGCAACGGCCGAGCGCGAGTATCGCGCCGCGCTCGCGCTCGATGCCTTCTACACGCCGGCGCGGATCAACCTCGCGGACCTCCTGCGCAACGCCGGTCGTGAACCGGACGCCGACGCGCTGCTGCGCGAGGGGCTGGCTGCCGACGGTGATGACGCGGCTCTCCATCACGCGCTCGGGCTGTCCCTCGTCCGGGCGCAGCGCCTGCCGGAAGCCATCGGGCACCTGCAGCGGGCAAGCGAGCTCGCGCCGGGGTCGGCGCGCTATGCCTACGTCTACGCGATCGCGATGGATTCGAGCGGCCGCCGCCAAGCTGCGATCGAGCGGCTGCGGGCCAACGCCGTCGCCCACCCGGCCGACCGCGACACGCTCCTCGCACTGGTCGACCTGCTGCGCGAGTCCGGCGACCGGCCCGCGGCGCTTCGCTACGCGCGCGACCTCGGCCAGCTCCTGCCCGGAGATCCGACGGTGGCCACGCTGATCGAGTCGCTCGCGCCGGATCGGTGAGGCGGTGCCGGCGTGGCCCGCCGGCGGGATGAATCGCTACCGCGCGGGCCGGGCTCGTCCGCCGGGTCGTGCTCGGCCGGAAAATTCGCTATCGTTACCTCACAAAAGATTAAGTCACCTGGCAGCACCGCGGGTCGGCGCGGCAAATGGGAATGCCAGGAAGAATTATAAATTATTGAAAATAAAGGGAATGTCATGACTATTTCAGTCTTTTCGAGGCTCGGCCGCGTGCTCGCCACGCTGGCGCTGCTGGGCGGTGCCGGGGTGGCCTTCGCGCAGTCGAAGCCGAACGTCCTGGTGCTCTGGGGCGACGATATCGGCACCTGGAACATCAGCTACACCAACCGCGGCATGATGGGTTACCAGACGCCGAACATCGACCGCATCGCGCGTGAAGGCGTGGGTTTCACGGACTACTACGCGCAGCAGAGCTGCACCGCGGGCCGCGCGGCCTTCATCGGCGGCTCGGTGCCGGTGCGCAGTGGCATGACCAAGGTCGGCCTGCCGGGCGCCTCGCAGGGCTGGCAGAAGACCGACGTGACGATGGCGACGGTCCTCAAGGGCCAGGGCTACGCCACCGGCCAGTTCGGCAAGAACCACCAGGGCGACCGCGACGAGCACCTGCCGACGATGCACGGCTTCGACGAGTTCTTCGGCAATCTCTACCACCTCAACGCCGAGGAAGAGCCCGAGAACATGGACTACCCGAAGAACCCCGCGTTCCGGGAAAAGTTCGGTCCCCGTGGCGTGCTGCATACGTGGGCCGACGGCAAGGGTGGCCAGCGCATCGAGAACACCGGTCCGCTGACCAAGAAGCGGATGGAAACGATCGATGACGAGACCTCCGACCGGGCGATCGCGTTCATTCGCGAACAGCACGCGGCCGGCAAGCCGTGGTTCGTGTGGTGGAACGCGACCCGCATGCACTTTCGCACGCACGTCAAGGCCGAAAATCGCGGCAAGTCCGGCCAGGACGAGTACAGCGACGGCATGGTCGAGCATGACCAGCACGTCGGCCGCTTCCTCAAGCTCCTCGACGAGCTCGGTATCGCGAACAACACGGTCCTCATGTACTCGACCGATAACGGTCCGCACTACAACACGTGGCCCGATGCCGGCACGACGCCGTTTCGCAGCGAGAAGAACTCGAACTGGGAAGGCGCCTACCGGGTGCCGGCCTTCGTGCGCTGGCCCGGGCATTTCCAGGCGGGCGTGACGCTGAACGGCATCGTCTCCCACGAAGACTGGCTCGTCACGTTCGCGGCGATTGCCGGGGACGCCGACGTCAAGGAGCGGCTGCTGAAGGGCACGACCATCAATGGCCGCAAGTACCGCAATCACCTCGATGGCTACAACCTCGTCGATTACCTCTCCGGCAAGACCAACGAGTCGCCGCGCAAGGAGTTCTGGTACGTCAATGACGATGCCCAGATCGTGGCGGCGCGCTACATGGACTGGAAGGTGGTCTTCCTCGAGAACCGTGGCGAGGCGTTCGGCGTCTGGCGCGAGCCCTTCACCGAGCTGCGCGTGCCGCTCCTGTTCAATCTGCGGCGCGACCCGTTCGAGAAGGCGCAGCACAACTCGAATACCTATAACGACTGGTTCCTCGACCACCCGTACGTGGTCGTGCCGATCCAGGGCATGGCCGCGCAGTTCCTGCAGACGATGAAGGATTACCCGCCCAGCCAGACGCCGGGCTCCTTCAACCTCAATGGCATCATGAAGCAGCTCGAGGCGGGCAAGGGCGATTGATGCGCGGCTGACCACCGTCCCGCTTTCGTGCCATGCCGCGGAAGCGGGACTCCCGTTCCGGATGACCAAACCGAGGTTCGAGATGTCGATCAAGCCGATGGCCGGCCGGCGCCGGCGGGTGGCCGCGATGGCGGGTTCGGTCCTGACGGGCCTGTTGGGGGTGGCCTGCGTGCCCTGCGCGTCGGCGCAGTCGCCCGAATCGGACCGCTCCCCGGATGCGGCGCCGGGCCTGCCGGTCAGCGAGGAATTCGTCCTCCCGGATGTCAGCGACAAGGCACTTGAAGCGACCAAGATCGAGCCCGAGCACAAGAAGTATTCTCTGAAATGGGGTGTTGCGCTGCTGCCGGCGGACTACACGAATTTCACCCAGGATCCGGCCAGCCAGCAGCAGGTCGGCCGCCAGGATGACAAGTTCGAGGTGCGCTCCGCGCGGCTGATGGCCCGCGGCTACGTGGATCTCGGCCGCACCTGGAACTACATGGTCAGCTACGAGTACAAGGGCTTCGACCAGGCGAAGACGGCCAACTGGGCGGCCACGGATCTCAATATCTCGACGCAGACCGGCACCTTCCTCGGCAAGGTCACGCTCGGCAAGATGAAGGAGCCGTACGTCTACGAGATGGCCGGTGACGCTGCCAACCTGCCGCAGAACGAACGCATCCTGAGTCCGTTCTTCAAGTCGAGGAGCATCGGGATCCAGTTCTCGAACACGTTCATGGACCGCTCGGGCACGTGGTCGGCGGGCTGGTACAACGACTGGCTGGCCAGCGGCAAGTCGTTTGCCACCAACGGCCAGGATACCGCGGCGCGTGTGACTTTCCTGCCGGTCTGGCTGGACGAGGGCAGCGGATACCTGCACGTCGGCGCGTCGCTGCGCTATGCCGGCGCCGCCGACCACGCCATCCGCCTGCGCGGCAAGCCGGCGTCGAACGTGGCGTCGAACTATGTCGACACCGGCAACATCAGCGCCGATCACGCCTTCAACCTGGGTCTCGAGGCGTTGTGGAATTCCGGGCCGTACTCGGTGCTCGCCGAGTATGCCCATGCCCAAATCAGCGCCGCAGACGGATCCAACCCGGGATTTTCCGGCTACTACGCCACGGCGAGCTGGGTCGTGACCGGTGAACACCGGCCCTACGACAAGAACGTCGGCTACGCGCGCCGGGTGATGCCGTCGCGCAAGATCGGGGCGTGGGAAGTCTTCATGCGCTACGGCGTGGTCGACCTCAACGATGGCGCTGTCCATGGCGGGCGAATGACCGGCTGGTGGACGGGCATCAACTGGTGGGCCACCCGGCGGTGGAAGGCCAGCATCGGCTACGGAACCATCGACCTCGAAAAGAACGGCACGGTCGGGAACACCCAGACGGTCCTGTCCCGCCTGCAGTGGATCTTCTAGGCACCCGCGCGCGGGCGCCGGTTTACTGGTCGATTCCGTAATAACGGGTCAGGTAGTCGACGATCGGCTTGAATTCGTCCTCGGCCACCGGCGCGCCCATCACCTTCACCATCTTGCGGACCTCGGCTTCCCAGCCTTCCCGCTTGATGAAGCGGGAGTTCATCTGGATATAGTCGACGCTGTGGCAGATCGAGCAGCGCGCGCGAACCAACACCGCGTTCGGGTCATCGGCCAGTTTGAGCGCGGCTTCGCCGGCGTAGGCCGGTACGGTCGCGAGGCAGGCGAGCAGGGCAATCGTGTTGCGGCGTTTCATCGGCGGCACTCCTCAGACAACCGTTACCGTGACGACGTCCATGACGTTGTTGTGATAGCCGGCGGGATTGAAGTTGAGGACCTCCGTCTGGGCGACGCCCCGCGTGTTGATGGCCCGCGCCAGGATCCGCAGCGAGCCGGGGACGGGGGCCGGCACGATGAGCTCGAAGCTGCGGAACGAGAACCGACCGAGTTCATCGCCGAGGGCAGCGGCGGTCCAGCTATGGCCATCGTCCAGGGACACGTCGACCCGGCGGATGCCGGCGCCACCGTCCCAGGCGATCCCGCGCACGGCGAGCGGTGAGCCGGCCCGATGCGTCGCGCCGGCGACGGGGCTGGTCACGATCGAATTGACGAGGATCTCGGTGATGGGCGTCGATGCGTCGCTCGACTGGGTCGGGAACCGGTCGTCCACCGGGAAGCGTCCCTTGGGGATGCGGTATGCCGTCGACATCCAGAAGGTCTTGGCGGGGGCTGTCAGCAGTTCGACGTGGGTGACCTGCTTCAGCCAGTAGGTCGCAACCCAGCCCGGAACCACGACGCGCGCCGGCTGTCCGTTCCAGTGCGGCAGAGGCGCGCCGTTCATTTCGTAGGCGATGATCGTCGTGTCCTCGATGGCCTTCCAGGTCGGAATGCTCTTGACGAAGGGTGGCGTGGCATCGAGAGGCGCGCGGTCGCCGGCCGCGAATCCCACCTCGAGGGTTTCCTTGCGCATCCCGGCCCGGGCGAGGATGTCCTTCAGTCGCACGCCGCGCCAGCGGGCGTTGCCGACCGCGCCCGAGCCCCACTGCACGCCGGGCACGTGCGGGTCGGAGTAACCGCGGCGGTTGCCGGCGCACTGGCAGACCGCGACGACCTCGACGGCCTCGAAGTCACGCTTCAGATCATCCAGCGTGAAGCTGTGCTCGCCATCGGCGCCCGCACCCGACACCGTCAGTCGCCATGCTTGCGCATCGACCTCGGGAATCAGCGGCAGGTGCCAGCGGACGAAGAACTGGTCGTTCGGCGTCAGGACGTCGCCAAAGGCCTCGAGCGGGGTTTCATAGTTCGGCGGGCGAAACGACCGCTTCCACATCGGCTTCTTGCCGGACAGGGACTCGAGTACCTGCGAGCGCAACGACCCGTCCGGCAGGGCGGCATGGGCGAGGCGTCCCGCCAGTCCGGTGGCCATGGCAAACGCGCCGGCGAGCGCGTTCTTCAGCAATCCTCGGCGAGTGGTCATCGGTTGCCCTCTGGAGTGGCCGTGCCGTCCGATTTTTGCATATTGGCGGGGGAACTCCACGATGCGGCCACCGACTAACGGGTGTCGCCGTGAATCCGTTCGTCCGGACCCGGCGAAATCAAGGCCAGTCGCGCCCGACAGACGGTCATCATCGCCGGTCAGCCTGCGCGACGGCACTCAGGAGAGTCTGGATGGTGCGTATTTCCCTCGTCGGGCGCCGCTCGGCGGCTCTGATTGCGGGCGCGGCCCTGACGGGCACGCTCGGTACCGTGCGGGCCGAATCCACGTCGCCGACGGCCGATGCACCCGCGGCGCTGTCCGAGATCGAGGTCTTCGCGCGTCGCGACCGGGACCCGAGCGAGATTTCGGCCGACGCGCGCCGCCTCGTCGACGTACCCGGCGCGCTGGGCGATCCGGTATCGGCGGCCTTCAGCCTGCCCGGCGTCGTCTATGCCGGTGGCGACACCGGCACGCCGGCAGTCAGGGGTTCGGGGCCGGCCGACAACCTGTACCTCGTCGACGGCCTGCCGGTCGCCTACGTCTTCCACACCCTCGACATCGGTGCCTCGGTCTTCAGTGATCGCGTGCTCGGGACGTTCGACCTGCGTCCTGCCGCCTACGGGCCGGAGTACTCGAACGTCACGGGAGCGGTCTTCGACCTCGGCCTGCGCGATCCGCGGAACCAGCCACTGGCGACCACCGTCGATCTGTCGATGATCCGCTCCGGGCTCTTTGTCGAATCCGCCGTTACCGCCAACAGCGCCGCGTACCTCTCGGCACGGCAGAGCCTTTTCCACCTCTTCATCAAGTCCGGTTCGACGACCGACGGCATCGAACTGCAGAAGCCGCCCCGGGACAGCGACTACCAGGCCAAGTTTGTCTGGCACGTCGGCGACAGCCAGAAACTGACGCTGGCGGCCAATGGCGCTACCGACTCGGCGCAGGCGGGGTTCCAGTCCTCCTCGCAGATCGTCGCCGAGAACCCCGATTTCAGTGGCGATGCGCGCCTTGATACCCATTACAACAACCAGAGCGCTACGTGGGATACCGCCACCCCCGGCGCCGGGCAGCTGCGGGTGGCCTACGGGCATACGCGGCAGGACAGCGACAGCTCGCTGGGAGCGGGTTACTTCTTCAATGAACAGCTCGACCGGCATATCGTACGGGCACTCTTCGACCAGCCGCTCTCGAGCAGCAATACGCTGCACCTGACCGGTGAGTGGCAGCAGAACCGCCACGTCGCCGACTACCGGCAGGTGCTGTTCGTCTGCAACGAGTTCGATCCGACCTGCGTCGACAGCCGGCGCGGCATTGTCAGCGGTACGCCGTCGTTCAGCGAGAGTTCACGCGTGGTCGCGGTGTCGGACACCTGGCATGCCTCATCGGCCGTGCGCGTCGACGTCGGCGGCCAGTGGCACCGGAACACCTACACCGGAGAGAGCTTCGCCGAGCCACGCGCGGCGCTCCACTGGTCGTCGACCGCGACGACGACCTGGTCCGCGAAAGCGGGGTCCTACGACCGCTTCCCGGACACCGTCGATGTCTATCCGGGCATCGGCAATCCGGCCCTGAAATCGTCGCGCGCCAATCACTACGCCCTCGGAGTCAAGCACGACGCGGGCGATGGTTACAGCCTCTCCGTCGAGCCTTACTTCAAGACGCTGAGCAATCTGCCGCTGGCACTGGATGCCACGCAGCCCGATGCGGCCCGGCTCTACAGCAACGATGTCCGGGGCCGGGCGTACGGAGTCGACCTCCTGCTCGAGAAGCGGCGGCTGGACCGCTGGTCCGGGTGGGTTGCGGTCAGCTACTCGAGAAGCGAACGCACCAACGACCGTACCGGGCTATCGAGCCGGTACTACCTGGATACGCCGGTCATCGCGAACGCGGTGGTCAGCTATCAGTGGCGGCCGTCGATTGAACTCGGCGCACGGCTGACCGTGCGCAGCGGACAGCCGACGACTCCGATCGTCGGGGTCATCGAAAACCCGTATTTCCCGGGCTACGTCGCGCCCGAGTACGGCGCGCCGTATTCAGACCGGCTGCCGACGTATACCCGCCTCGATCTTCGCGCCAAATGGTCGTTCAGCCTCTACGGCATCCCGAGTTCGCTCAGTCTGGACATCATCAACGTCCTGAACGCCAAGAACGTCGAGGTCAGGCAGCTCGATTACCTGAAGAGCGTCCCCGGAGGTCCGGTCTACACGAAGGACTACGAGGGCCTGCCGTTCTTCCCGGCCCTGTCACTCAGGATGAGCTTCTAGCCGGGGGTTGCGGCGGCCCTGCGGCCGCCGCAACGCGGCGCCAGTCAGGGGCTCGTGACGACACCGCAGGCAACCCGCGGGCCCGAGTTGCCCGACGGCTGGGTCGTGCGGTCGTCCTTGTCGCGGTGCACGACCAGTGCGCGTCCGACGATGGAGTTGGGGCCCGCAGCGAGCGTGACGCCCGCGAGCGGCAGCGTCACGTTGACCTTGCCCGCCGCGTCGGCGGTGAGGCTCGGCAGGTCGCCGGCATGGTGGGCCGCGTCGGCCGAACCACCGTGCGGCTGGCCGGTCGGGTTGAAGTGGCCACCGGCGCTCGAGCCGTCGGCCGCCGAGCAGTCGCCCTTCTCGTGGACATGGAAACCGTGCTCGGAGCCGGGAGTCAGGCCCGCGAGGACGATATGCGCCGATACCGCACCGGCGCTTTCCTCGAGATCGGCGCGGCCCGTCACGGTGCTGCCGGAGCGGGCCTCGAGAGTGGCCGCGGCGTGCAGCTTCGGAGCAGACGGGGTCGCGCAGGCGCCGAGGATGGCGGTCGTGGACAGAACCAGTAACGTCGCATTTCGCATCGTATGACTCCTGAAATCGGTTGCCAGCAGGCGGTCGGGCAGACCGCAGCATAGACCCGCCGGCGGCGTTCTGGCGATTGGTCCGGACGGTGACGACCGGCAGTTCCGAATGCGACACTACGCCGCCGGCTGGATCCCGCAGGAGGAAACGATGAACAAGGTATTCGCAAACGCCGACGCGGCGTTGCACGGGCTGTTGCGTGACGGAATCACCGTGGCGGCCGGCGGCTTCGGCCTGTGCGGGATCCCGGAGAACCTGATCGCGGCGCTGAGCCAATCCGGGGTCAAGGGCCTGACGATCCTCGGCAACAACGCGGGCGTCGACGGCTTCGGCATGGGCGTACTGCTCAACAACCACCAGGTCCGCAAGGTCGTCGCCTCCTACGTCGGCGAGAACAAGGAATTCGAGCGCCAGGTACTGAGCGGTGAGCTCGAACTCGAACTCGCACCGCAGGGCACCCTCGCCGAGCGGCTGCGTGCCGGTGGTGCGGGCATTCCGGGCTTCTACACGCCGACGGCCGCCGGGACGCAGATCGGCGCCGGCAAGGAAACCAAGACGTTCGACGGACGCGAGTACGTGCTGGAGACGGCGCTCAAGGCCGACGTGGCGATCGTCAAGGCGTGGAAGGGCGATACCGCGGGCAACCTCGTCTATCGCAAGACCTCGCGCAATTTCAATCCGATGATCGCCACCTGCGGCAAGGTCTGCGTCGCCGAGGTCGAGGAGCTGGTCGAGGTCGGCCAGCTCGATCCCGACCAGATCCACACGCCCGGTATCTACGTCGACCGCATCATCCGCGGCCCGCACTACGAGAAGCGGATCGAGTTCCGCACCACGGCCCAGGCCGCGGGTGGCGGCAAGAAAGAGTCGCCGATGCGGGACATGCTGGCGCGTCGTGCTGCGCAGGAACTGCGCGATGGCTATTACGTCAACCTCGGCATCGGGATTCCCACGCTGGTTGCCAATCACATCCCGGCGGGCATGAAGGTCGTGCTGCAGTCCGAGAACGGGCTGCTCGGCATCGGGCCGTTTCCGGACGAATCGGCCGTCGACCCCGACCTCATCAATGCCGGTAAGCAGACGATCACCGCGGCGGCGGGCGCCAGCTTTTTTTCCAGTTCCGACTCCTTCGCGATGATCCGCGGCGGACATATCGACCTCGCCATCCTCGGCGGCCTCGAGGTCTCCGAGGCGGGGGATCTCGCGAACTTCATGGTCCCCGGCAAGATGGTCAAGGGCCCGGGCGGCGCGATGGATCTCGTCTCGGGGGTGAGGCGGGTGATCGTACTGATGGAACACAATTCCAAGGACGGCAGTCCGAAGGTGCTGAAGACCTGCAGCCTGCCGCTGACGGGGCGGCGTTGCGTGGAGATGATCATCACCGACCTCGCGGTCTTCACGGTCAGGCCGCCCGGTGGCCTGGTGCTGCGCGAACTGCAGGAGGGCGTGACGCTCGACACCGTGCGGGCCCGCACCGGCTGCGACTTCGACGTGGAACTCGCCGGCTAGCCAGGAGCCAGGGCCGGGGCGAATGGCGCTGTCGCCTTCAGCATCCCGACGAGCGCGCGGCCGGTGCGGCCGAGGGGCGTGTCCAGCCGCTGGACCAGCAGCGGCGAGAACCGGTAACGGGAACCGCCCGCGTAGCGGACTTCGCTCAGGCTGCCGGACGCGAGTTCGGCGGCGACGAGGTAGCGGGGCATCCAGCCGAAGCCGACGCCCATGAGCAGCGCCTGCTTCTTGGCCTCGAAGCCGGACAGGTGGAAGACGCGCTCGCCGCCGAACATCAGGTTCGAGGCGGCGCGGCTGCCGGAATCCGGGACCGACAGCTCCACGTGCTCGTGCAGGTCGTTCAGGGCGACGCGATCCGCGCGCGCGAGCGCATGGCCACTCGCCGCGCACAGGATGACGTCCATCGGCGCGAGCGCCTCGGCCTCGAGCCCCGCCCGTGGCTGGTAGTCCTTGACCAGCATCAGGTCTGCCCGGTCCTTCTCGAAGTGCACCTGCACGCCACCCAGGAACTCGACGCGCACCTGGACGCGGGTGGGAACCCGCTGCTCGGCGAGGGCCTTCAGCGCGTGGAGGATCGGCTCGAGCGGCAGAATGCCGTCGACGATGAGCGTCAGTCGCGGCTCCCAGCCCCGTGCGAACTGGTCGGCGACGCCGGCGAGCTGCTCGGCATGCGCCAGCAGTCGACGGCCTTCCCCGACCACCGCTTCGCCGGCGGGTGTCAGGCGGACCCGGTAGCCGTCGCGGTCGAGCAATGCCACCCCGAGCTGGTCCTCGAGCTTGCGGACCTGGTAGCTGACGGCGGACTGCGCCTTGTGCAGCTCGGCAGCCGCGCGGGCGAAACTGCCATGCTGCACCACGGCAATCAGGGCCTGCAGCGCGTCGAGATCGGGTCGCATAGATGATCTATAAATTAGATGGTGATTCCCAATAATATCGACTTTTTATCGATGGGGAAGCGGCCTAAGCTCCGTTCTGCGACCGACCCGAGTGGGCGGGTCCGCGCGCGCATTCGCCTGCAGTCCTTCCGGAGATACCGATGGCCAAGCCCTTCGCATCCAGTGCCGACACGGCGCCCAAGACAGAGACCCTGGAAGTCGTCGCGGACGGCGTCTACGCGCTGACCGCGGAGGGGGATCCGAACGTCGGTGCGATCGAGGGCGAAGACTTCCTGGTCTGCATCGAGGCGCGCGCCACGCCGGTCACCGCCCGCGAGTGGCTGGCCGAGCTGCGCAGGCACACCGACAAGCCGGTCAAGTTCCTCGTCCTGACGCACTACCACGCCGTGCGCGTGCTGGGCGCGAGCGCCTACGGTGCGCAGGCCATCATCAGCAGCGACGTCACCCGCCGGCTCATCGACGAGCGTGGCCTGCAGGACTGGGACAGCGAATTCGGGCGCATGCCGCGCCTCTTCAAGGAGCCGGCCTCGATCCCGGGCCTCACCCACCCGACACTGACCTTCAGCGACCGGATGACCATCGAACTCGGTGGCGACCGGGGCCGACTGGAGCTGCGGTTCTGCGGTCGCGGCCACACCGCGGGCGACATCGTCGTCTGGCACGACCGCTCGAAGACGCTGTTCGCGGGCGATCTGGTCGAGGCGCAGGCCGCGCTCTATACGGGCGATGCCTTCCACAAGGACTGGGCGTCCGGCACGCTCGATCGGGTCAGAGAGTTTCGCGCCGAGAACCTCATCGGCGGCCGCGGCGCCGTTGCCAGGGGCGTCGCCGCGACCGATGCGGCGATCGAGCAGACCCGTGACTTCCTCAAGGTCATGATCGCCGAGGTCGGTGCCGTGCACGGCGCCCGGGGGTCGCTGAAGCAGGCCTTCGAGGCGACGCACGCCGCCCTCGCGCCGCGCTACGGACACTGGCCGATCTTCGAGCACTGCCTGCCCTTCAACGTGCAGCGGCTCTGGGACGAGTTCGACGGCATCGACTGGCCCCGTATCTGGACCATGGATCGCGATCGGGCCGTGTGGGCGGAACTGCAGGGCTGACGGAGGCCTGCCATGGCGAATGCGCCGTCGATTCCGGTCTGGAAGAAGCTGGACGCGGGTCCTGTCCCAACGACGACCCGGCGTCATCCGGTGGTCGTCGTCGGCGCGGGCCCGGTGGGGCTGACCGTAGCCCTTGACCTTGCCCGGTACGGCCACCCGGTCGTCGTCCTCGGCAAGTTCGACTTCATCGCCGCAGGTTCCAAGGCGATCTGCTTTTCCAAGCGCACTCTCGATATCTGGGGGCGCCTCGGCGTCGCGCGGCCGATGATCGACAAGGGCGTGATCTGGAACGTCGGCAAGGTCTTCTGGGGCGATGCGACGGAGCCCGTCTACCAGTTCGACATGCTGCCGGTGAAGAACCAGCAGCATCCGGGCTTCATCAACCTGCAGCAGTACTACGCCGAGGACCTTCTGCTGGCAGCACTGAAGGAGTGCCCGGGCGCGGACATACGCTTCGGACACGACGTGACGGGCCTTCGCCAGCAGTCGGGGCAGGTCGAGCTCGACGTCGCGAGTGGCGGGTCGGCGTATACGCTCGCCGCCGAGTACGTGATTGCCTGCGATGGCAACAAGTCCAGGATCCGCGATCTGATGCGGCTCGATTTCGACGGCAGGGTCTTCGAGGAGAACTTCCTCATCGCCGATATCAAGATCGAGGAGAGCCGGCCGCTGGAGCGCTGGTTCTGGTTCGATCCGCCCTTCAATCGCGGTCAGTCGGCACTGCTGCACAAGCAGCCGGACAACGTCTGGCGCCTCGACTTCCAGCTTGGCTGGAACGTCGACCGTCAGGCCTGCACGGATCCGGCGTTCGTGGATCCGCTCGTGCGCGGCATGCTCGGACCGGATATCCGCTACGCGCCCGAGTGGTACAGCGTGTACACGTTCCAGTGCCGGCGCATGAAGCGCTTCGTTCATGACCGCGTGATCTTCGCCGGCGACTCCGCACACCTCGTCTCGCCGTTCGGCGCGCGCGGCTGCAACGGCGGCGTCGCGGATGCCGACAACCTCGTCTGGAAGCTCGATCTCATCCTGCGTGGCGAGGCGCCGGCGACCCTGCTCGAGACCTACAACGACGAGGCGATCACCACCGCCGACGAGAACATCCTCAACTCGTCCCGGTCGACCGATTTCCTGACGCCGAAGACGCCCGCCAGTCGCGCCCTGCGCGACGCGGTACTGTCCCTGGCGCGCCACCATCCCTTCGCCCGGCCTTTCGTGAACTCGGGCCGCCTGTCGACGCCGGTGAGCTATCCGCAGAGCCCGCTCGTGACGGCGGACGTGCCCGGCGAGACCTGGGCGGGAGTGGCGCCAGGATCCCCGGCGCTCGATGCGCCACTGGGTAGCGGCTGGCTGCTCGACCGGCTCGGTGGGCGGTTCGTGCTGCTGACCAACGGTTATCGCGGCGAATGGCCGCCGGGCGTCGACCTGGTCGATCTGGCCGACGAGGGCACCGGTGCGGCACTCGCGATCGAGCGTTTCGACCTCACGCCGGGTGCTGCCTGCCTGCTCCGCCCGGACCAGTACGTGGCGGCCCGCTGGCGCAGGCCGACGCGCGGCGCGATCGAAGCGGCGCTGTCGCGCGCCCGGGGGCTCGTATGACCGACGCACTGAAGACCGAGCCGAACATCCTGCGCCCCGACGAGGTCTACGCGCGCCTCGTCGGACTGCACGAGGGCCTGAGCGACGAGGAAAGCCATCGCGCCAGCGCGGCGCTGGTGCTCCTCCTCGCCAACCACATCGGTGACGAGGCCGTGATATTCGCAGCGATCGCGGCCGCGCGCCGCCAGCTGCGTCCCGGGACCTAGGCATCCGGATTGCCACAACGCACCCGCAAGGGGAGTTCGCCATGAAGATCGACCGCATCCACCACGTCGCCTACCGCTGCCGCGACGCCAAGGAAACCGTGCTCTGGTACCAGAAGATGCTCGGCATGGACTTCGTGCTGGCGATCGCGGAGGACCTCGTGCCCTCGACCAAGGAGCCGGATCCCTACATGCACGTCTTTCTCGACGCGGGTCAGGGCAACGTGCTCGCCTTTTTCGAGCTTCCGACCCAGCCCGCCATGGGGCGCGATCCGAACACCCCGACCTGGGTGCAGCACATCGCCTTCCGGGTCAGGGACCGCGCCGAGCTCCTGGAGTACAAGCAGCACCTCGAGGCCAATGGCGTGGACGTGCTCGGCATCACCGACCACGGCATGTTCCATTCCATCTATTTCTTCGACCCGAACGGGCACCGGCTGGAGCTTGCCTGTCCGGATCCCAACGAGGCCGAGATGCTGCGGCGCATGGACGAAGTGAAGTGGGCGATGCTCGAGGACTGGTCAAAGACGAAGCGCGCGCCGAAGCACGCGGCGTTCCTGCACGCGCGAGAGTTCACGCAGTGACGCTGGCCGGCGATGCGACGCACGACCCGGCGCTGCGCTCCTGGGTCGGGTCAGCCAACGATCCGGCGAGCGACTTCCCGATCCAGAACCTGCCCTACGGCAGGTTCCGCCGCCGCGGCGGCACGGAGCCCTGGCGGGTCGGTGTCGCGATCGGCGACGGGGTGCTCGATCTCCACGCGGCGGGTCTCGGGCGCGGTCCCGATATCGCCGAGGTCCTGTCGCTGCCGGTCGCCGAGCGTCGCGACCTGCGGGTGCGCCTGTCGCAGGCGTTGCGCGCAGGAAGCAGCGATGAAACGCGGTTGCGGGCCTGCCTCGTGGCCCAGACCGATGTCGAGCTCGGCGTGCCGTGCGAGATCCGTGACTTCACCGATTTCTACGCCGGTATCCATCACGCGCGGGCAGTCGGCAGTCTCTTTCGCCCCGACAGTCCGCTTCTGCCCAACTACCAGTGGGTGCCGATCGGCTATCACGGCCGGGCCTCGTCGGTGTACGCGAGCGGCATCGATTTCCGGCGCCCCCACGGGCAGGTCAAGCCGCCCGGTGAGGCCGCGCCCCGGCTCGCCCCCTCCGCGCGCCTGGACTACGAACTCGAGCTCGGCATCGTCATCGGCCGTGGCAACGAACCGGGCGTGCCGGTGACGCTGGCCGACGCCGAGGCCCATGTCGCCGGCCTCACGCTCCTGAACGACTGGAGCGCGCGCGATGTCCAGGCCTGGGAATACCAGCCGCTCGGGCCCTTCCTCGCCAAGAACTTCGCGACGACCGTGTCGCCGTGGATCGTGACGCTGGAGGCGCTGGCACCGTTCCGCGAGCGGTTCGGGCGTGCCTTGGGCGACCCCTCACCGCTGCCGTACCTGGATTCGCCAGCCAACCGCGAGAGCGGCGTCATCGGCATTGAACTCGAGGTGTGGCTGCAGACGGCGGCGATGCGCGAGCGGGGCGATCGCGGCGTTCGCCTCAGTACGTCAAGCTTCCGGGATGCCTACTGGACGCTGGCCCAGCTCGTCGCCCATCACACCGTCAACGGCTGCAATCTCGGTACCGGCGACCTGCTCGGTACCGGCACGCTGTCCGGGCCGGAGCCTTCGCAGGGCGGGTCGCTCCTCGAGCTCAGTCGCGGCGGGCAGCAGCCCGTGCCGCTGGGAAACGGCGAGCAGCGGACGTTCCTCGCCGACGGCGATACGGTGATCCTGCGCGGCTACTGCGAGCGGCCGGGGGCGCGACGGATCGGCTTCGGCGAATGCCGCGCCACCGTCCTGCCCGCCCGGGCGGGGGTCGGCTGACATTGACCGACCCGACGCTGTTCTACGCGGCGGCGATCCCCGCGGTGATCCTCGTCGGGCTTGCCAAGGGCGGCTTCGCCGGTGTCGGGACGCTGGCCACGCCCATCGTGGCGCTCGTCGTGGCGCCGGTGCAGGCGGCGGCGATCCTGCTGCCGATACTGATCCTGCAGGATGCGGTGGGCGTCTGGGCATTTCGCCACGAATGGAACCGTCGCGTGCTGGTGTCGATGTTGCCGCCGGCAGCCGTCGGCATCGTGCTCGGCTATCTCTATACGGCCTACGTCTCCCAGGCAGCCGTGGCCCTCGTCGTCGGGCTGGTCGCGATCCTGTTCGGCGGCCGGCAGCTCGTGCTGATGCGTGGCGGTGTCATCCACCGGCGTCCGCCATCACCGGTGCTCGCCGCCGTGGCGGGGACCACCTCCGGGTTTGTCAGCCAGCTGTCGCACGCCGGCGCCCCGCCGTTCCAGATGTACGTGCTGCCGCTCGGCTTGCCGCGCAACGAGTTCGTCGGTACGAGCGCGATCTTCTTCGCGGTGGTCAACTGGATGAAGGTGCCGGCGTTCATAGCACTCCACCAGTTCACGGCGGATTCCGTGCACGCCTCGCTCGTGCTGATGCCGCTGGCCTTCGCCTCGACCTGGGCGGGCGTCTGGCTCGTCAAGCGGGTGCCGGTCGAGCGCTTCTACCGGATCATCTACTGGCTGATGATCCTGGTCGGCGCCCGCCTCCTCTGGACGGGCATGGCCGGCATCGGCGCCTGACGGCGCCGTCGCGACGGTCCGGGAAATCTAGATGAACGGCAGTTCCTGAAGGACGCCGCCGATGGCCTTGCCGTCCTTGTGGACGGTGACGCGGGTGCCCGGCCTGCAGGTCGTGGCGATCAGCGCGAAGCCGATGTTCTTCTTCAGGCGATAGGAGAAGGCGTAGTTCGTCAGGTCGCCGACCTTGCGGCCGTCCACGTCGATCGGATACCAGTGGAAGCCGAAGGCGACCGGCTCC
>CAIMCI010000011.1 GCA_903839465.1 uncultured Pseudomonadota bacterium | reverse complement strand
TCGACTCCGAGTCGTACAGCGCATCCTCGGCTGCCGGATCCGACAGGTTGAACCACTGCTGCATGAAGTAGATCCGCAGCATCCGCTCCATCGGCAGCGGCTGCGTGCCGTTGCCGGCCTTCGGGTAGTGCGGCTCGATCAACGCCAGGATCCCGGACCAGGGAATGACGGCGTCCATCTCGGACAGAAACCGTTCCCGACGGGTTACCTTGCCCTTGCCGTCCCAGGCCGCCGACGCAAACGTCGTCTGCTTCATGCGAATCCTCAATCCCTGACCGTTTCGGGCCTCTGCTTACAGTATCGTTCAGTTAGAACGACCTGTGCAGAGATTCCCTAGCGGCCGGCCGTCACTCGGCCGCGTCGAGGGCAAGCGCGGCCGCGCAGCGCACGCTCACCGGCGGACCCGGCCGCGCACCGTCGAGGCGGATCGCGGTGAGCTCGCCGCCCCAGACGCAGCCGGTATCGAGCGAGTAGGTGTCGATCGCGACGCGATAGCCGAGCGCGGACCAGTGCCCGAACACGATCCGGTCGCCGCGGGTCAGCCGCTGCGTCGCCGCGTACCACGGCACGGCCCCGGCCGGTGCGCTCTCCGGCGTCCCCTTGAGCTTCAGGAGCAGGCGACCGTCGTTGGTGCAGTAGCGCAGGCGCGTGAAGCAGTTGACGGCAAAGCGCAGCCGGTCGGTCCCGGTCAGGCCCGGCAGCCAGCGGTCCGGCTCGTCGCCGTACATCGCGGCGAGGAAGGTGCCGGGGTCGTCGGCGAGCGCTGCCTCCACGGCGCGCGCCTCGAGCCTGGCGCGCGCCATGTCCCATTGCGGCGGCAGGCCCGCGTGCACCATCGAGAAGCGCAGGAGCGGATCCTCGTGCAGCAGCGGGCGGGCGGCGAGCCAGGCGAGCAGTTCATCGCGGTCCGGCGCCGCGAGGACGGGGGCGAGCGTGTCGCCGGTGCGGGCCTCGCGACCGGCGGCAACGGCTAAGAGGTGCAGGTCGTGATTGCCGAGGACCGTTGTCGCGTCGGCGCCGAGGTCGCGGACGAAGCGCAGTGTGGCGAGCGAGCCCGGGCCGCGGTTGACCAGGTCGCCCGTCAGCCACAGGCGATCCGTGCCGGGCTCGAAGTCCAGCCGGTCCAGAAGGCGGCGGAACTCGTCGTAGCAGCCCTGGATGTCGCCGATGGCGTAGACGGCCACGACTAGGACCGCCGTCCGGCGCTCAATGCAGGGATCCCGGAATCGCCAGCGTGAACGGTGCTATCGGCGCGTCGAAGCGGCGGCCGTCGTCGGCGAGCATCTGGTAGCTGCCGTACATTGCGCCGACCGGTGTCTCGAGGATCGCGCCGCTCGAGTAGCGGAAGCCCTGGCCGGGCTGCAGGTGCGGCTGTTCGCCGACGACGCCGTCGCCGCGCACTTCCTGGACCTTGCCGTTGGCGTCGGTGATCACCCAGTGGCGGGTCAGCAGGCGGGCCGGCACCTCGCCTTCGTTGCGGATCGTGATCGTGTAGGAAAACACGTAGCGGTTGTCGCGCGGATCCGACTGGTCCTCGACATAGGACGTGTCGACGTTGACCGCAATGCGGTAGGAGGTCGCGGTCGGCGGGGAATCTAGCGTCGTCATGGCAGGCAGGCCTCGGCTCGGGGATCCGGGACAGCCGCGCTGCCCCCGGGGGGACTATCTTCAGGCACCGGGCGCCGAGCGACAACCGTCGTCGCTCACGGCGGCGGGGCGGCGGTGACGGCCAGCCGGCCGAAGTCGGCCGGCGTCAGGGTCTCGGCGCGCCGGATCGGGTCGATGCCGGCAGCCGCAAAGCCCGCCTCGTCGACCTGGCCGCGCAGCGAGTTGCGCAGGGTCTTGCGCCGCTGGTTGAAGGCGTTGGCGACGATCCGGGCGAAGCGCGCCGGATCCGGCAGCGCAAACGGCGGCGCCGGTCGCGGCCGGAGCCTGACAACCGCCGACTGGACGCGCGGCGGCGGCCGGAAGGCGCCCGGGCCGACGATGAACAGCGGCTCGACCTCGGCGACCACGGCGAGCATGACCGACAGGCGGCCGTAGGCCTCGTCGTTGGCGCCGGCCGCCATGCGGTCCACCACTTCCTTCTGCAGCATGAAGTGCATGTCGGCGATGTGCGGGGCGGCTTCCAGCAGGTGGAAGAGGAGCGGCGTCGAGATGTTGTACGGCAGGTTGCCGCAGACCCGGAGGCGCCGCCCGGCGGCGAGCCCGGCGATGTCGACTTTGAGCGCGTCGGCCTCGTGCACGATGAGCTCGCCCTCGCCCCCGACGCGGGCGACGAGCTCCGGGATGACGTCCCGGTCGAGCTCGACGACCTCGAGCCGGCCGGCGCCGCGCAAGAGGCCGCCGGTCAGCGCGCCGAGGCCCGGTCCGATTTCCAGCATCGGTTCGCCGGGGCGTGGATCGATCGCCGCGAGGATCCGCTGGATCACCGACGGGTCATGCAGGAAATGCTGCCCGAAGCGCTTGCGCGGCCGGATCACCGGTTGGCACATTCGATGGCAAGTTCGAGCGCCGCGGTCAGGCTGCCGGCGTCGGCGCGCCCGGTGGCGGCGAGATCGAGTGCCGTGCCGTGGTCGACCGAGGTGCGCAGGATCGGCAGGCCGAGGGTGACGTTGACGCCGCCGCCGAAGCCGGCGTGCTTGAGCACGGGCAGGCCCTGGTCGTGGTACATCGCGAGCACCGCATCGGCGTCGGCGAGTACCCGCGGCGTGAACGCGGTGTCCGCCGGCACCGGACCGCGGACGACGAGCCCGCGCGCCTGTGCGGCCTTCAGCGCCGGTTCGATGACCTCGATCTCCTCGCGCCCGAGGTGGCCGCTCTCGCCCGCATGGGGGTTCAGGCCGCACGCGACGATGCGCGGCCGGGCGAAACCGAAATGCCGGCGTAGGCCGCCATCGAGGACGACGAGGGTGTCGACGAGGCGCTCGATGGTGATGGCGGCCGGTACCTCGGCCAGCGGCAGGTGCGTGGTCGCGAGCGCCACGCGCAGCTTGCCGGCGACCAGCAGCATGACCGGATGCGGTGCGCCGGTCCGGGCCGCGAGGTACTCGGTGTGGCCGGTGAACGGCAGCCCGGCCTCGCAGATCACACTCTTCTGCACCGGGGCCGTGACCATGCCGTCGTAGCGGCCGGCGCTGCAGCCGTCACAGGCGATGTCCAACAGGTCGATGACGTAGCGCGCATTGGCCGGATCCAGGCGGCCGGCCTCGACGGGGGCCGCCGTCGCGACGTGCAGGAGCTGCAGTTCGCCGGCGCGGTGCGCGGCGGGCTCGGCGGCCTCGACGATGCGCACGGGCAGGCGCAGTTCCTCGGCGCGTTCACGCAGCACCGCGCGATCACCGAGAAAGAGCAGCCGCGCCGGAAAGTCGGCGGCGGCGAGTGCGAGGCAAAGATCGGGGCCGACGCCGGCCGGCTCGCCGGAAGTGACGGCGAGCGCGGGTCCGGCGCCCGCCGGACCGCTAGTTGCGGAAGTCGACGTACGCCTCATCGCGCAGGCGACGCAGCCACAGTTCGGTTTCCTCGTCGGCCTTGCCGGAGCGCAGCTGGTCGTAGGCCTTGTGGCGCTTTTCGTCGGCGCTCATGTCCTGCGTGCGGTGCCCGAGGACCTGGACGATGTGCCAGCCGTACTGCGTACGGAACGGCTCGCTGATCTCGCCTTCCTTGAGCTGGCTGATCGCCTGCTCGAAGTCCGGTACGAATGTGCCCGGCGCCGTCCAGCCGAGATCGCCGCCCTCGGCGCCGGATCCCGGGTCTTCCGAGATCGCCTTCGCCAGTGCGCCGAAGTCGTCCGTGCCCTTGAGGATGCGCTCGCGCACCGAGGCCAGGCGACCGCGGACGGTTTCGTCGTCCTGCAGCTCGTTGGTCTTGATCAGGATGTGGCGGGCGTGAACCTGCTCGACGATGACCGGCGAGTCGGCCGTGCGGGCCTCGTTCAGGCGCACGATGTGATAGCCCGACGGCGTGCGCACGGGAGCGGCTACCTGCCCCGGCTTCAGCTTGGCGACGATTTCGGAGATGAAGGTCGGCAGCTCGCTGCCCTTGCGCCAGCCGATCTGGCCCCGTTCGAGGGCCGACTGGGCCTGCGAGTAGGTCACCGCGAGCTGGCCGAAGTCCTCGCCACCCGCCGCCCGCTCGTAGATCTCGTTCGCCTTCTTCTCGACCTGCTCGACCTGCGCCGCGGTGGCCGCTTCCGGCAGCGACAGGAGGATGTGCGAGACGTTGTATTCGCCGCCGTCCTGGGCGCCGTTCGCCTGGCGCGCCAGCAGCTGGTCCACTTCGCGCGGACTGATGTACATGCGCGAGAAGACGTCGCGGTTGCGCAGCATCGAGAGCGTCATTTCCTTGCGCATCTGCTCGCGGTATTCCGAGTACACGATGCCTTCGCGGGCGAGCGCGTCCGGAAGCTGCGCGAAGGCGATGTGGTTGGTATCGGCGACGTTGCGGATGGCGTTGTTCAGCGCCTCGTCGGTCACCTTGATGCCGAGCTTCTGTGCCCGCTGCATCTGGATCTCCTGCAGGACGAGGCGCTCGGTGATCTGCTGGCGAAGCACCGACGGCGGCGGCAGGGGGGTCTTCTGGTCGGTCAGCCGCTTGGTGATCTCGGCGACCTGCTCGTCGACCTGGCTTTGCAGCACCACGCCGTCGTTGACGATGACCGCGATGCGGTCGATCAGGACGCCCTTGCCGCCGATCTCGCGGGTCTGGGCGAGCGCTGCCGCGGCGGCCAGAAGGCCTCCCGCGATGCACAGTGCCCGGCCGGCGTTGAGAAGGGTCAGGCGGCTGAAAATCAATGACATGCGTCGGATTCCGGGCTCTTGGGGGGAGGGCCTTCAGTCGGCCAGCGGGTTCCCGGCGACGAGGGGGGAGTATCCCCGAATCGCCGTCTTCAGGAAAGAGTTGGCAGAGGATCCGACCGTCGCCAGCCCGTTCAGTTCCAGTTCGAGTGCGATCGAGGTGTCGCGCCGGCCGGCATTCGCGGTCAGGTCGGTGGGCCGGCTGACGATGTCCCGCCGGCCGATGACCCGGATCTTCCAGCAGCAACTGGCGTACTGGATGCCGAACAGCGTGTCGATGCTGGTCTTGTCCTTGAGTGAATAGACCTCGCGGCCGACGACGTTCCAGGAATCCGTGATCGGCCAGGCGAAATTGCCGTCGACCTGCTGCAGCAGGTTGCGCCGGTACCGGTAGGACAGGTTGGCCACCTTGGTGCCGGAAGCCCGGTACTGCACGGTCGCCTCGGTCCGCTGCGAATTGGACGTCTGTGGCGACCACTGCTCGCCGACCTCGACGTTCCAGTTCTTGTAGGCATGCACCATGAGCTGGGCGACCGCGTCCGAGGTGTGAGTGTCGACCGGCGCTTCACCCGGCAGCGTCACGCGCGGGCGCGAGAAGTAGTGGATGTCGCCGAGCGTGGCGGTCAGGAGCTCCTGCCCGGAAGCGGTCTCGATCAGCCGCGACGTCACGCCGGCGGCAACCTGGTTGGCGTCGGCTATCCGGTCGCCGCCGACGTAGCGCTGCGTGCGAAAGAGCTGCACCAGGTTGAGATCGGGCAGCGCCGTGTCAAAGACCGGCAGGGTGCTCTGTGCGCGATACGGGATGTAGCTGTACAGGAACCGCGGCTCGAGCGTGGTCAGGTGGTTGTGGCCCAGCAGCTCGAACACCAGACCGCCATCGAGGCTCGCCTGCGGCGCCGTCACGGACGGTGAGGTCGGTGCCGACAGCCCGGCCAGCGGGCTCGCCGTGGCTCCGGGATAGCTCAGCGAGTAGCCGGTGGCGAGGTAGCCGACCGACGGGACGAGAAACGCGCCGGGCGTACGCCAGACGTAGCGCAGGACGGGGTTGCCGCTGACCCGCGCGCCGGTCACCGATTCCTCGCGCGTGAAGTAGACGGCCTCGGCGTCGAGCGCGGCCTCGAAGCGGGCCGGCAGCCGCCAGCGGCCATTGAACAGGAGGTCCGGCAGCCGCGTGTAGGGCCGGTCGGCCGTGGCCAGCGACTGGTCGATCGTCTGGAACTGCTCGACGAGGCCGACCGCCCGCCAGTTCTCCTCATAGAAGGACAGTCGGGCCGAGCGCGGCAGGAAAGTGACGCTCGTGCCCTCCGGTCCGCGCCCGAAGTCCTCGAAATAGTGGCTGTCGCTGATGGCCGAGGCCGTCACGTCGAGGCGCAGGCGCGAGGTGAACTCCGACAGGTCGCGGAACCGCACGTAGCTGCGGTCGGAATGGGCTTCCTCGTCGTAGGGCAGCCAGTTGGCGGCGATCGAGCCTCTGCTCGTGTCGGTCAGGTAGCGGAACTCGCCCTCGATCGCCGCGCCGCGCTTGCTCATGTAGCCGGGACTGAGTGTCGCGTCGTAGTTCGGCGCGAGATTGAAGTAGTACGGCGTCGACAGCGCCCAGCCGCTTCGGCTCGACTGCTCGGGCGTGGGGAACAGGAAGCCGGATTTGCGCGCCTCGCTGACCGGAAACGAGAGCCATGGCGAGTAGAGGATCGGCACGCCCTTGAACTCGAGCCTGACGTCGCGCCCCTGGCCCTGATCGGCCTGCCGGTCGATATCGATCGACGCGGCCTTGATCTGCCAATCCGGCCGGCCGGCGGGGCAGGCCGTGAACGACACGCCCTTCAGCGTCATTTCGCCGTTCGGCGCGAGCGCGATGCCCTCGGCATGGCCGCGGGCCGCGCGCTGCACGAGCTGGAAGTCGCCGTGTTCGAAGGAACCCGCGCCGCCTTCCTGGAAGCCACCCTTGTCGCCGCGCAGCTTCAATCGCGAATCCTCGTAGGACACTTCGCCCGCCGCGGTCACCGTCTGGCTGCGCGCGTCGTAGGTCGCCCCGTCGGAAAGAAGGCGCCGGTCGCCCTGCACGATGCTGACGTTGCCGTGCAGCTGGCTGCTGCCGTCGGCATCGACGCTGGCGCCGTCGCTGGACAGCTCGATCGGCGGCATGCCGCCCGCGGTGGCCGGGGGCGCGCCGGCCGCGGGGCGCGGGCCCGTCGCCTGGACTGGCGGGCAGTCGCCGGCGTGGATTCCCGGGGCTCCGGTGACCAGTAGCAGGAAGGCGGCGATCCGGCGGGGGCGGGGAAGGCTCGGGGCCAAGCGTCGGAGATCCATCTGTCGCCGGGACGACGGCGGGACCCCTACCATTATAATCAGGTCACGATGCCCGACGTGACCCCGCCCGCTGCCGATGAACGCCTGGAACTGCTCGGCCGCTGGCTCGCAACGCGTCTGCCCGGGCGCGCGCTGCGTCTGGCGCCGGCCTCGGCCGACGCGAGCTTCCGCCGCTACTTCCGCGTCTGGGACGGCGCGCGCACGTGGGTCGCCATGGACGCGCCACCGGCCACCGAGGACGTGCGGCCGTTCGTGCGCGTCGGCCGGGCGCTGCTGGCCGCCGGGCTGCGCGTGCCGGAGATCGCCGAATGCGACGAGGCGGAGGGCTTCCTGCTCCTGTCCGATCTCGGTGACACGCACTTTCTGGCGGCGCTGCGCGCCGGTGCTACGCCGCAGTCCCTGTACCCGGGGGCGGCCGCGGTCCTGTGCCGGATGCAGTCAAGCGCCACGCTGACGGACGGCCTTGACGCGTACGATCCGCCGTTCATCGCCCGCGAGGTGAGCCTCTTTCCGACGTGGTTCCTCGGTCGCCACCTCGGGGCCGAGCCCGATCGGCCGGTGCTCGCACTCCTCGAGCGCGTGCTCGAGGTCCTCAACGGTGCCTTCGCCGCCCAGCCGCAGGTCTTCGTGCATCGCGACTACCATTCGCGCAACCTGATGGTCGCCGCGGACGGGGAGCCGGGCATCCTCGATTTCCAGGACGCGATCGTAGGGCCGGTGACCTACGACCTCGTGTCGCTGTACAAGGACTGCTACGTGCGCTGGCCCCGCAGCACCGTGCTTGAGTGGGTCGAGGACTACCGGTGCAGGGGCATCGCCGCGGGGCTCAAGCTGCCCGGGCAGGGCGAATTCGTGCGCTGGTTCGACCTCGTCGGCCTGCAGCGGCACCTGAAGGTACTCGGTATCTTCGCGCGCCTGTGGTACCGCGACGGCAAGCCTGCATACCTCGCCGACCTGCCGCTCGTCCTCGACTACGTGCGCGAGACGACGGCCCTGTACGGCGAGCTTTCGGAACTCGAAGCCTTCATCTCCGCCGTGGTGCTGCCGCGGTTTGCGCCGGCGCAGGCGCGGGCCGGCGCGTGAGCGCGCCGCCGCTTCGGCGCGCGATCGTCCTGGCCGCCGGCTTCGGCGAACGGATGCGGCCGCTGACGCTTGCCACGCCGAAGCCGCTGCTCGCGGTCGGCGGCAAGCCGCTGATCGTCCACCACCTCGAGAAGCTCGCGGCCGCCGGCATCCGCGAGGTCGCGATCAATGTCTGCTGGCTGAAGCAGCAGTTTCCGGACGCCCTCGGCGACGGCTCGGCATTCGGGGTCTCGATCCGCTACTACGACGAGGGCGATGCGCCGCTCGAGGTGGCCGGCGGCATCCGCAACGCGCTCGGATTCTTCGACGGCGAGCCGTTTGCGGTCGTCAACGGCGACGTCTACACCGACCGCCCGCTGGCGCTGACCGCTCCCGCCCCGGGCCTGCTCGGCCATCTCGTGCTCGTGCCTAACCCCGCCCAGCATCCGCACGGCGATTTTGGTCTCGAGTGTGGCGAGGTCCGTACCGAGGGGCCGCGCCGCTACACCTACGCGGGGCTGGCGAGCTTCGCTCCGGCGCTCTTCGACGGCCTGCCGCGCGGCCGCGCGTCCCTGAAGCCGCTGCTGATGCGCGCCCTTAGGGCCGGGCGGCTGTCCGGCGAGGTCCATGGGGGCGTGTGGAGCGATGTGGGTACACCGGAACGCCTGGACGAGCTCAACCGCCGGCTGGCCGCTACGGCGGGGGACGGCGGCGCTACACTGGCGGCAGACCAGGACGGGAACGGGGCGACATGAGCGAATTCAAGGGCATCGAGGTCGTGGCGGCATCGGTCGCGCGCAGCGGCGAAAAGTACCGCACGGCGCAGGGGCACCTCGCCATCAAGGACGGCGTGAAGGCGGCCGTCGCGACCACCCCGCCGCTGCCGAAACCCGCCTGGCTGCGCGCGCCGCTGCCGGCCGGCGCGCGCTTCGAGTCGGTGCGCGAAATCGTCCGCTCGCATCGTCTGGCGACCGTCTGCGAGGAGGCCAAGTGCCCGAACGTCGGCGAGTGCTGGAACCACGGCACCGCGACCATCATGCTCATGGGCGAAGTCTGCACGCGTGCCTGCCGCTTCTGCTCGGTCGACACCGGCAACCCGCGCGGCTGGCTCGATGCCGAGGAGCCGGCCAATGTCGCGCGGACCGTCGAGCTCATGGGTCTTCGCTACGTCGTGCTGACTTCGGTCAATCGTGACGACCTGGCCGACGGCGGGGCGGCGCACTACGCCGCGTGCATCCGCGCCATCAAGGAACGCACGCCCGACGTGTCGGTCGAGGCGCTGACGCCGGACTTCTGCGGCGATCGGGCTGCGGTTGAAACCGTGGTCGACAGCGGCCTGTCGGTGTTCGCGCAGAACGTCGAGACCGTGCGTCGCCTGACCCATCCCGTGCGCGATGCGCGGGCCGGCTACGAGCAGACGATTATGGTGCTCGCTCACGCCAAGGCCCACCGACCCGCGGTCCTCACGAAGACGAGCCTGATGCTGGGGCTGGGTGAAACCGACGGCGAAATCGTCGAGGCGATGGCGGATCTGCGCGCGGCCGGCGTCGATATCCTCACCCTCGGCCAGTACCTGCGACCGACGCCGCGCCACCTGCCGGTGGCGCGCTACGTCACGCCGGACGAATTTGCGGCGCTGAGGACCCGGGCGCTCGCCGCCGGCTTCCTCGAGTGCGTCGCCGGTCCCCTCGTTCGCTCGAGTTACCGCGCCGAGCGGGTGCTCGAGCAGAACAATTGCGGGCTGCCGGCCGGCACGTGAGCCCGCCCGATGTGCCGTCGCTCGCCGCGCCGCGGCTGCGCTGGCGCGGGACGCTGCCGTACGTGCCGACGTGGCGGGCGATGCAGGAACACGCGGCTCAGCGCACCGCCGACGGCTCGGACGAGGTCTGGTGCCTCGAGCACCCGCCGGTCTATACCCTCGGCGCCAGCGGACGCACCGAGCACGTGCTCGCGCCCGGCGACGTGCCTGTCGTGCCGGTCGATCGTGGCGGGCAGGTGACCTACCACGGCCCGGGGCAGCTGGTGGTCTACCCGCTCATCGACCTGAAGCGTCGCGGCCTCGGCATCCGCGACCTCATCTCGGCGCTGGAGCAGTCGGTCGTGGCGACCGTCGCCACGCTCGGCGTCGCCGCCTATGCGCGCCGCGAGGCGCCGGGTGTCTACGTCGAGGGCAAAAAGCTCGCCAGCGTCGGTCTGCGGGTCAGGCGGCACGTCAGTTACCACGGCCTCGCGGTCAACGTCGCCATGGACCTCGCGCCGTTCGCCGGCATCAACCCCTGTGGCTACGCCGGGCTTGAGGTCACGGACCTTTCCCGGCTCGGCGTCCGGGAAACCCCGCGTGGCTTTGCGGCCCGGCTGCTGCCCGAGTTTTACGCGCGCGCGGCGCTCGGTGTGGCACCACTCTTCGAGGCCGAGGGCGGTTAAGCTTCGGTTAACGAAACTCCGACAGCGATGCGCTAGCATCCCCTGATCGGCGCTGCGCCCGCGCCCGTTCGCCCCTCACAGGAGAGACCATGTATCACGCCCGTCGTGCCCGTGCCGTGCGGCTGCCGCTGATCGTCGCCGCGGCCCTCGCCGTCGCGAGTGTCGCCCCGGCTGCCGAACCCAAGGACTACCAGCTGCTCGACAGCAACCGGATCGGCGGCAAGGGCGGGTGGGACTACCTCAGCCTCGATGCGGCCGGTGCCCGGCTGTTCATCTCGCGGGGCGACCACGTCGATGTCTACGACACGGTGGCGCGCAAGGTCATCGGCACCGTGCCCGATACGAAGGGCGTGCACGGCGTCGCGCTCATCGAATCACGCAACCTCGGATTCACCAGCAACGGCAAGGCGAATTCGATCACCGTTTTCGAGCTCGGCACCCTCAAGGTCGTGAAGGAAGTGCCGGTTTCCGGTGAAAACCCCGACGCCATCCTCTACGAGCCGACGACCGACGCACTCTATACGTTCAACGGCAAGACCAAGAACGTCACGGTGCTCGACGCCAAGACGTATGCCGTCAAGGCGACGCTGCCGGTGCCCGGCAAGCCCGAGTTCGCGGCGAGCGACGCGACCGGACGCATCTACCTCAATATCGAGACCGAACCCGGACAGATGGTCGTCATCGACGCCAAGACCGCGTCCGTCAAGGCGACCTGGCCGCTGCCGGGCTGCAACGCGCCGACCGGGCTTGCCCTGGATGAAGCGCATCACCGCGTGTTCTCGGTCTGTGACGACGGCGTGATGGCGGTGACCGATACGGTCAGCGGCAAGCAGGTCGCGAAGGTCAAGATCGGCGAGGGTCCGGACGCGACGGCCTACGATGCCGCGCTCGGTCTCGTGTTCAGTTCGAACGGTGACGGCACGCTGTCCATCATCCACCAGGACACGCCGAACAAGTACAGCAACGTGTCGACGCTCGGCACGGCCAAAGGTGCACGCACCATGGCGCTCGACCCGAAGACGCACCGCGTCTATCTCGTGACCTCCGACTTCGGCCCGGCGCCGGCGCCGACTGCGGATCAGCCGCACCCGCGGCCGGCCCAGATACCCGATACCTTCACGGTGCACGTCGCCGGATCCCGCTGATCCGACCCGGGCGGGCGGGCGGCCGACCGCGGCCCGCGCCGCCCACCGGCTTCCCCCCACGAACCTCCGGGCCAATGACCACGCCCCGGACGGCGGCTTGCGTCGATTTATACATGTGTATAAAGTCAGCCCATGAAGGCTGCCGCGCACGCCCAGACCTCGACCCGGGATCTCCTCCTGGCAGCAGGCCGGGACATCGTCGTCGAGCGCGGCTTCAGGGCGATGACCGTACGCCACGTCGCCGCCGCGGCCGGCGCGAACCTCGGCAGCTTCGTCTATCACTTCGGGTCGCGTGACGCGTTCGTCGCCGAGTTGATCGAGGTCTGGTACGGGCCGCTCTTCGTCCGCGTCAGCGCCGCCGTCGGTGGTGGCGGCCGGGCGATCGAGCGCCTGCGCGCGGCCATCCTCCAGCTCGTCGATTTCGGCATTGAGCAGGACGTCTTCCTCGGCCGGCTCGTCATGGCGGCGGCGAACGGCGAGCCCGCGGCACGCGATTTCCTCCGCTCGCTGACCAAGCGGCATCCGCGGCTGCTCGTCCGCCTGGTGCGACGCGCCCAGGCGGAGGGCAGCCTCGAGCGCGGCCATCCGCTGCAGGTCCTCTGCTTCCTGATGGCCTCTGTCGGCCTGCCGCGCCTGATGGCCAGCGCCTGGCACGGTCCACCACTCTTCGGCCGCGCGGCGTCGGTGGCGCTCGGCCGTATCGCCCGCGATCGTGACCACATCGTGCAGCGGCTCGACTGGGCGCTGCGTGGCCTGACACCCGAGGTTGGCAATGACACGTCCGATCGTTAAGCGCAGTCTCCTGCTGGCAGTCCCGCTGCTGATCGTGGCCGTGGCCGCCTACGTCCTCTGGCGCGGCCGGGCGACGGACGGGGCGCCGGTGTACTACGGCAACGTCGATATCCGCGAGGTGACGCTCGGCTTTCGCGTCGCCGGGCGCGTAGCGACCCTCGCCGTTGACGAGGGCGACGCCGTCCAGGCCGGCCAGGAGCTCGGCCGGCTCGACGTGACTCCGCTCGAACTCGAACTCAACGAGGCGCGGGCGAACGCCGGGGCCATCGGCCGCCGCCTCGCCCTGCTGCAGGCCGGGTTTCGGCCCGAGGAGATCGCGCAGAGTCGTGCCACGGTCGCCGAGCGACGGGCCGCCCTCGTCAATGCCGACCAGGTACTGAAGCGCCAGGAAGCGCTCCGCGACACCGGTGCGGTCGCCCAGCGGGTCTACGACGAGGCACTCGCGGCGCGCGACGAGGCGCAGGCTCGCCTCGCCGCGGCGCAGGCGAGCCTCGCCCAGTTCGAGCGCGGCTACCGCGCCCAGGAAGTCGCCGAAGGCGAGGCCAACCACAAGCGGGCGATCGCGGTGGCGGCGCAGGCCGAGCAGCGCCTCGGCGACGCCGTGCTGCTGGCCCCGGCCGATGGCATCGTCCTGACCCGCGCGGTGGAGCCCGGAACCATCCTCGCCGCCGGCACGCCGGTGTTCACGGTGTCGCTGCGCGCGCCGGTGTGGGCGAGGATCTACGTCGGCGAGCCGGATCTCGGCCGCGTGGCGCCCGGCGACGAGGTGCTGCTCTACACCGACTCGAGGCCCGACCGGCCCTACCACGGGCGGATCGGCTACGTGTCCCCGACTGCCGAGTTCACGCCGAAGAACGTCGAGACACCGGACCTGCGTACGGCGCTCGTCTATCGGGCACGCGTCGTGGTCACGGATCCGGACCCGCAGCTGCGTCAGGGCATGCCGGTCACCGTGCGCACGAGCGCCCGCCCGGCCACGGCCGGTCACAGCGGCGGACCGTGACGAGCGCGATCGCGCTGCGCAGCCTGACCCACCGCTTTGCGGCGGCGGGCAGCGCCGCGCTCGACGCCGTCTCGGCCGAGATCCCGCTGGGCGGCATTTCCGGCCTGGTCGGTCCCGACGGCGCGGGCAAGACGACGCTGATGCGTCTCATGGCGGGCCTCCTGAAGCCAACGGCCGGTTCCCTGTCGGTGGTCGGGCTCGATCCGCTGAGCCAGGGCGCGGAGCTGCGCACCGTGCTCGGCTACATGCCCCAGAAATTCGGCCTGTACGAGGACCTGACCGTCGAGGAGAACCTCGACCTCTACGCGGATCTGCGCGGCGTCGTCGGCGCGGAGCGTAAGCGCAGTTTCAGCGAGCTGCTTGCCTTCACGGACCTCGCCGCCTTCACGGACCGCCCGGCCGGCAAGCTGTCGGGCGGCATGAAGCAGAAGCTGGGTCTGGCCTGCGTGCTCCTCGGCCGCCCCCGCGTGCTGCTGCTCGACGAGCCGTCCGTCGGCGTCGATCCGATCTCGCGGCGCGAGCTCTGGCGCATGGTCACGGCGCTGGCCGCCGACGGCATGGCCGTCGTCTGGAGCACGTCCTACCTCGACGAGGCAGAGCGCTGCGCCTTCATCCTGTTGATGAACGCCGGCCGGGTCGCCTATGCGGGACCGCCCGCGGACCTGACCGGCCGGCTCGCCGGGCGCAGCGTGCAGCTGACCGGTATCGAGACCAACCGGCGCGCGCTGCTCGGCCGCGCGCTCGACGCGCCGCAGGTCATGGACGGCGTGATCCAGGGCAGTCGCATCCGCCTCGTGCTGCGCGCCGCAGGTGATGCGCCGGACCTGGCGGCGCTGGCGGCGGGGCCTGCCGCCGCGCTCGTCGCCGTAGCGCCGCGGCTCGAAGACGCGTTCATCGACATCCTGGGTGGCGGCCCCGGCGGGCATTCCGGGCTCGCGGCCGTCATGCCACCGGTGTCGCTGCCGGAGGCTAGCCGCGGCGCCGTCATCCGCGCCGAGGCCCTGACCAAGAAATTCGGCGATTTTGCCGCGACGGACAACGTGACGTTCAGTGTGCCGCAGGGTGAGATCTTTGGCCTCCTCGGCCCGAACGGTGCCGGCAAGTCGACGACGTTCAAGATGCTCTGCGGGCTCCTCGTGCCGACCTCGGGCACGGCGAGCGTCCTCGGCATCGACCTCGGTCGTGATGCCGCCCGGGCGCGACAGGAGCTCGGCTACATGGCACAGAAGTTCTCGCTGTACGGCAATCTGTCGGTGCTGCAGAACCTGACGTTCTTCTCCGGTGTGTACGGGCTCGAAGGCCGCCGCCAGGCCGGGAAGATCGACGAGATGATCCACGCCTTTGCGCTCGGTCCGTACCTCGGCACGACGCCCACCGATCTCTCGCTCGGCTACAAGCAGCGCCTCGCGCTCGCCTGTGCGCTGATGCACGACCCGGCGGTCCTCTTCCTCGACGAGCCGACCTCCGGCGTCGACCCGGTGACCCGCCGTGAGTTCTGGGGACACATCAACGGTGTCGTGCAGAAGGGCGTGACCGTGATGGTCACCACCCACTTCATGGACGAGGCCGAATACTGCGACCGCATCGGACTTGTCTACCGCGGCCAGATGATCGCGGTCGGGCCGCCCGATGCGCTGAAGGCAACGGCTGCGACCGCCGAGGTGCCGGACCCGACCATGGAGGAGGCCTTCATCGCCCTGGTGGAGGGGCACCCGCCGGTGGCGGGCAGGGCGGCGGCATGACGGACGGCGCGAGCTTCAGCGTGCGCCGCCTGCTGGCCCTGTGCCGCAAGGAATCGCTGCAGATCGTCCGCGATCCGTCCAGCATCATCATCGCCTTCGTCCTGCCGATCGCGCTGCTGATGATCTACGGCTATGGGGTGAACCTCGACGCGTCGCGGGTCCGGGTCGGCGTGCTGATCGAGGATTCGGGCGCGCAGGCTACCCGCTTCGCCGCGGTGCTCGCGGCCTCGCCCTACCTCGAGACGCACCGCTACGCGGCACGCGAGCCCATGGTCGCCGCGCTGCGCTCGGGGGCGATTCGCGGCTACGTCGTCCTGCAGAGCGATTTCGGCACCCGTCTGGCGGCGGGCCGCAGCCCTGCGCCGGTGGAGGTGGTCGCCGACGGCGCCGAACCCAATACGGCCAATTTCGTCGCCTCCTACGTGCAGGGGATCTGGGCAACCTGGGCCGGGCAGGAGGCGGCGCAGAGCGCCTCGGTACGCGCCGGTTCCATCAACGTGATTGCCCGCTATTGGTTCAATCCCGCGGCGGTGAGCCGCAACTTCATCGTGCCCGGATCGATCGCGCTGATCATGACGATCATCGGCGCGATGCTGACCTCGCTCGTCATCGCCCGGGAATGGGAGCGCGGCACGATGGAGGCGCTGCTGTCGACGCCGGTGACGCGCACGGAGCTGCTGCTGTCGAAGATACTTCCCTACTACGTGCTGGCCATCGCCTCGATGCTCCTCTGCGTGGCCCTCGCGGTCACGGTGTTTGCCGTGCCCTTTCGCGGCTCGCTGCTGCTCCTGCTGCTGTACACGAGCCTCTTCCTCGGCAGCGCGCTCGGCATCGGCCTCCTGCTGTCGACGGTTACCCGCAACCAGTTCAACGCGGCGCAGGCGAGTCTCAATGTCGCCTTCCTGCCGGCCACGATGCTGTCCGGGTTCGTCTACGAGATCGCCAGCATGCCGGCGCCCCTGCGCGCCGTGACCTACCTGATCCCGGCGCGCTACTTCGTCAACGCGCTGCAGACGCTCTTCCAGGCGGGTTTCGTCGGCCGGATCCTGCTCGAGGATCTCGTTTTCCTGACCGCCTCGGCGGCTTTTTTCCTGGGCCTCACGGCCCTGAAGACCCGCCGGCGCCTGGATTAGACGATGTTCCGCCGCCTCATCACGCTGATCAAGAAGGAGCTCCAGCTCAACCTGCGCGACCCGCAGAGCCGGGTGCTGCTGTTCCTGCCGGTGCTGCTGCAGCTCACCCTGTTTCCCTTCGCCGCCACGCTCGAGGTGAAGAACGCGACGCTGGCGATCCTCAACCACGACCTCGGCGGGTCGGGCCGGGAGCTCGTGCAGCGGCTGGCGGCGGCGCGGGCCTTCCCGCACCTCTTGATGGTCACGAGCCAGGCGGAACTCACCCGCGTCGTCGACGAGCAGCGGGCGCTCGTTGCGCTCGAGGTGCCGGCGGACTTCTCGCGCAAGATTGCCGACGGGCGGACCGCCGACGTGCTCGCGGTCATCGACGGTCGCCGCTCGAACAGCGCCCAGATCGCCTTCGGCTACGCGCAGTCGGTCATCCTCGGCTATGCGGACGAGCGGGCGACGCAGGCCGGGCGGCCTCCGACCAGCGCCGTCATCGTCCGCAACTTCTACAACCCCAATCTCGAGTACCAGTGGTTCATCCTGCCCGTGCTGGTGGCCGTCATCACGACGCTCGGCAGCCTGATCGTGACGGCCCTGTCGGTCGCCCGGGAACGCGAGCAGGGTACGCTCGACCAGCTCCTCGTCTCGCCGCTGACGCCGGCGCTGATCATGGTCGGCAAGGCCGTGCCTGCGATCATGGTGGCATTCGTCCAGGCGACGGTCATTGCGCTCGCGGCCGTGTTCATCTACCGGGTCCCCTTCCAGGGCTCCGTCTTCGCGCTCTACCTGAGCATGCTCTTCTACGCGATGTCGCTGGCCGGCTTCGGCCTTTTCATCTCGGCCCTGTGCGAGACGCAGCAGCAGGCGTTCCTCGGCGTGTTTTCCTTCATGGTTCCGGCGGTCATGCTGTCCGGGTTCGTCGCGCCCATCGAGAACATGCCGCTCGTGTTCCGCGCCATTGCCTGGGTCGATCCGCTCAGCCACTTCATCGTCATTCTCAAGGGTGTCTTCCTCAAGGGCTATGGCCTGGCCGATGTCTGGCCGAACCTCTGGCCCCTGCTGCTCGACACGATCTTCACGATGTCGATCGGATACTGGATGTTCAGGCGCCGGATCGCCTGAACGGAGAACTGCCTATGCGCACACTGTTACCCGGACGGTTGGTCGTATCCCCGGCGCTCGTGGCCCTCGCCGCCTGCACGGTCGGGCCCGACTACCGCGCGCCCGAGCCGCCGCCGCCGGCAGCCCGCGTGCTGGCCGATGCGACGCTGACGGCGATGGCGCCCGTCGAGCGCTGGTGGACCGCCCTCGACGACGCGCCGCTGTCGGGCCTCATCGATGCCGCCCTCGCGGGGAGCCCCGACCTGGCGAGCGCGGAGGCGCGCGTGCAGCAGGCGCGGGCACAGGCTCGGGTGACGGGTGCTGCCTTCTACCCGTCGGTCAACGCCGACGGCAAGATCTCCCGCGACAAGCTGAGCCGCAACGGCGAGAACCTCGCGCTCATTCCCTTCACCCCGCCGCGCACCGAATTCACGGACTACCGCGTCGGCATCGACGCGTCCTGGGAAATCGACCTTGCCGGCAAGACCCGTCGTGACGTCGAGTCCGCCATCGCGCGCCTCGGCAGCGTGACCGAGACGCGCAACGACGCGCGCGCGGTGCTGGCGGCCGAGGTCGCCGACGCGTATGTGGACTACCGCCTCGCCGTGGCACGGCTCTCGCTCGCCGCGGACAACCTCGCAGGTGCCGACGAAGTGCTGCGTCTCTACGGGCTGCAGGAGCAGGCAGGCTGGGCAAGCGTGGCGGACCGGCGCCGGGCCGAGGCCGATCGCGAGGCAGCCGTGGCGGCCGTCGCGCCACTCGAGGCCGACCGCGACGCGGCGTACATCCAGCTCGGGGTGCTGACCGGGCTGGAGCCCGGGGCGCTCGAGGCGCGGCTCGGCGAGGCGGGCACGCTGCCGCACCTGCCGGAGCAGGTGCCGGTCGGACTGCCGGCCGACGTGCTCCGGCGCAGGCCGGATGTCCGGCGCGCGGAGCGGGACCTCGCCGCGGCGACGGCCGACGTCGGCAGCGCGACCGCTGCCCAGTTTCCGCGGCTGACGCTGGTCGGTGATTTCGGCTGGGACTCGGTGCATCCGGGCGAACTGACGAGTGCGGCGAGCCGCTACTGGAACTTCGGCCCGCAGCTGTCCGTGCCGCTGTTCGCCGGCGGCCGGCTGCGCGCGCAGACCGACGCCGCCGTCGCGGGCCGGGACGCGGCGCTGGCCGGATACCGCGCGACGGTGCTCCGGGCGCTCGGCGATGCCGAGACGACGATCGTGCGCTACGCGGCGGAGCGACACCGGCTCGCCGCGCTCACCACCCAGGCGGCGGCCCTGCGCTCGGTGGCCGAGCTCGAGCGGCAGCGCTTCCGGGCCGGGGACTCATCGCGGGTCGACTCGATCGGCGCGGACCATGCCGGGCGGGTGGCGGCCGACGGCCAGCTCGTCAGCGAGGCGCAGGCGCTGCGCGCCTACGCGGCGCTCGGCAAGGCGCTCGGCTGCGGCTGGCAGTCGCCGTAGGGCCGTCCGCCGCTACAGGGCCATCAGCACGAGGCCGGTCGCGTGCAGCGTCCGGTAGAGGCCATCCAGCTGATCACGGCTCTCGACGCGGACGGTCAGCGTCAGCGACAGGAAGCGCCCGTTGCTGCTGCTCCGTTCGCTGGCGGCGAGCGGCTGGTCCGGGCCGAGCTCCGCGCGGACGATCTCGCGCATCCGCCGGCGGAATTCCTCCGTGTGCGCGCCCATCACCTTCAGTGGGTAGTCGCACGGAAAGGTCAGCGGGCTGTCTTCCATAGCGTGGCTTCAGGCGAGCGGTTGGAGTGGCGGGAGGTCGGCGACGGCACGGCGATAGGCATCGAGGCCGGCCCGGACGGCGTGCCAGTGCCTGCCCGGGCGGCCGTCGCCGACCGGACGGTCGTCGATCGCCACGACCGGCAGCAGCGCGCGGGTGGCGTTGCACATCCAGACTTCGTCGGCCGCGACCAGCGCCGCGACCGGCACGGGACCGACGTGCACGCGAAGGCCGGCCTCCGTCGCGAGCTTAAGCGCCAGGCGGCGGCTGGTGCTCGGCAGGATGGCGCGCGATTCGACCGGTGCCCGTACCGTATCGCCGTGCACCACGAGGATCGCGCTCGAGGAGCCTTCGCGAAGCTCGCCGTCGGCGAGGAAGATCGTCTCGGTCGCGCCGACCGCCGCCGCCGCGGTTTTTGCCAGCACGTTGCCAAGGAGGTTGGTGCTCTTGATATCGCAGCGATTCCAGCGGCAGTCCGGAGCGGTGATGGCCCGCACCCCGGGCGTCCCGGCGGGCGAATCCTCCGCCGGCAGCTCGGCGGCGAAGGCGAAGACGGTCGGGGCGAGGCCGGCCGGAATGGCGTGGTTGCGGCCCCACTCGGACCCGCGCGAGACCTGCAGGTACACGTACATCGTGCCGCCGCCGTTGGCGGTGATGAGTTGCTGCAGGATGGCGAGCCACTGGGCGGCCGGGTGGGGCTGCGGGATCGACAGCTCGTGCAGGCTGCGCTCGAGCCGGGCGAGGTGCTCGGCCAGCAGGAACGGGCGCCCGGCATAGACCGGTATCACCTCGTAGACGGCATCGCCGTAGAGAAAGCCCCGGTCGAGCGGCGAAATCCGCGCCGTCTCGAGAGGCGAGAAGGCGCCATTCAGGAATGCGACCGGAAGGGGCCCCGCCATCAGGCGAACCAGAGCCGGATGGTATCGATCAGGCGGCGGAAGAAGCCGCCGGTTGGCACGTCGTGCGCGGCGTAGACCGGCACCTCCGCCAGCAGCTTGTCGCCCTGCATGACGCGCAGCCTGCCGATCGCCTGGCTGGCGGGGATCGGCGCGATCAGGCGCTTCTCGAGGATGACCGTGGCCGTGGCGCTGTCGGCGAGGCCGCGCGGCAGCGTCGCCGCGACGTCCTGGTGGACGACGACATCGGCCATGTCCGACGCCTTCCAGACGTGCGCCTTGCCCACGACCTGCGCCGCCGCGTAGAGCTTGCGGGTCTCGAAGAAATTGAAGCCATAGCCCAGCAGTGCCGCCGTCGCATCCTCGCGGGCGGCGAAGCTGTCGGTGCCCATGACGACGGCAACGAAGCGGGTGCCGTTGCGCAGGGCCGAGGCGGCGAGGCAGTAGCCCGCTTCCTGCGTGTGGCCGGTCTTCAGGCCGTCGACCGTCGGGTCCTTCAGGAGCAGGCGGTTGCGGTTGTCCTGCTTGTGCCCGTTGAAGGTGAAGGATTTCTGCGAGAAGTAGTGGTAGTACTGCGGAAAGTCGTTGGCGAGCGCCGCGGACAGCACGGCGATGTCCTGGGCCGTCGTGTAGTGGGTCGGGTCCGGATCGGGCACGCCGGCGGAGTTGTTCCAGTGCGAGCCCTTCAGGCCCAGGCGATCGGAGTACTGGTTCATCAGCGCGGCGAACGTCGACTCCGAGCCCGCAATGGCCTCCGCCAGCGCGATCGTCGCGTCGTTGCCCGACTGCACGATCATGCCCTGCAGCAGGTCGTCGACCTTGACCCGCGAGTTGAGCTCGAGGAACGAGGTGGAACCGTCGGTCACCGCACCGCCGGCGCGCCAGGCATGCTCCGAGACGGGGACCTCCTGGTCAAGGCGCAGCTTGCCGTCGCGCAGCGCGCCGAAGACCGCGTAGCTCGTCATCAGCTTGGTCAGGCTCGCCGGGTCGACCCGGGCCGCTTCGTTCTGGCCGGCGAGGACCTGCCGGCTGAGCGCATCGATCAGTACATAGCTCTTGGCGGTGATCGCCGGCGGCGGCGGCACCGGTGCGGGTTGCGCGGCGGCGGGCGGTGCGGGGGCGTCGGTCGCGTCCGCCAGGGGAGAGGACGCTGCGGCGAGCGCGAGAGAGGCTAGAAGCGTGGCGGCAAGGCGCATGGGTCGGCGATCCTCATGAGGGCGTTGGCTTAAGAGGTGATTGTAGCCCGTGACCGCGCACGACGCTCAGTGCAGGGCAAGCTCCGCGTCGCCGGGCGTCGACAGCCAGGCGTGCTGGATGCCCTCGGACTGCAGTCGGGCGACGAGGGCATCGAACGCGGCGGCGTCGGCGATCGGGCCGACCCGCACGCGATAGAGGGTGCTGCCGCCATGCTCGGCGCGGTACACGCTGACCCCTGCGAACCCGGCCGCTTCGAGGCGATCCCGGAGACGGCGGGCGTTGTCCGCGTCGGCGAAGGCACCGGCCTGGGCGTAGATCGCTGCCGGGCCCGCCGGGCGCGGGATCGCCCCGCCCGGGTCGAGCACGCGAACCTCGACCAGCGCCGTGCCGTCGCGCAGCATGCCAAGCCGGAGTGCCGCCGTGTAGGACAGGTCGATGATGCGATTGGCCTTGAACGGTCCGCGGTCGTTGACCCGCACGACGACGCTGCGGCCGTTGGCGAGGTTGGCGACCTCTACGTAGCACGGCAGCGGCAGCGTCTTGTGCGCGGCGGTAAGCCCGTACATGTCGTAGGACTCGCCGGTCGAGGTCTTCAGGCCGTGAAAGTCGGGCCCGTACCACGAGGCGACGCCGCGTTCGACGTAGCCGTGCGCCTCGCGCAGCACCGTATAGCGCGTCCCGTAGACCTCGTAGAAAGCCGGGTTGCCGTGCCCGGCCAGCGGTTCGGCCTTCGGTACGGGGTCCGGAACCTTGAGGAGCTCGGCATCGTCCGGGCGGCCGGGCGGCGGCACCGTGATCGGCGGTTCGCCGACACGTTCCGGAACGGGCGGGGCGATCACGTGCCGGTGCGGCGCGTCGGCGCAGCCGGCGAGACCGCCGGCGAGGAGCATGCCCATGACGGCGAGGCGCATCGCCCGCCCGCGTGTCACGGGTTGCCGGCCGTGCCGCCGATGGCCTCGGCAAGCTCGCTGACGGCGAGCGCGTACATGAGACTGTGGTTGTAGCGGGTGATGACCCAGAAATTCTTAAACCCGACCCTGTAGATCGGGCCGTCGCTGTCGCGAAATGCCGCAAACAGAGCGGGCGTCGGGCCGGCGATCGCCTCGTCGACGACGACCCCCTGGCGGCGCAGCGCGCCGACAGTTGTATTGAAATCGAGTCCGCTGTGCAGGTCCTCGACGTCCGGGTCGTAGAGCGTCGCGCGGGCGTAGAGCGGCTCGCCCTTCGCCCAGCCGTGCTGGGCCAGGTAATTGGCAATGCTTTCGGCGACGTCTGTCCAGTCGGCGTACAGGTCGATCGTGCCGTCATTGTCGCCGTCCAGCGCGAACTTGCGGACGTTGGTCGGCATGAACTGCGGCGCACCGAGGGCGCCAGCGTAGGAACTCAGCGCGGTCAGCGGCTCGACGTTGCCGTCGCGCGCGAGGGCGATGAACTGCTCCAGTTCGCCACGGAAGTACGCCGCGCGCGCCGGATAGTCGAAAGCCAGTGTCGACAGCGCATCGAGCGCCCGGTAGGTCCCGACCGACTTTCCGTACGAGGTCTCCGCGCCGAGTATCGCCACCATCACGGCCGCGCTGACGCCGGTTTTCGCGGCCACGCCGTCAAAGACGTCGCGGTGCTCGAAGTAGAAGGCGCGCCCCTCGCGGATGCGCTTTTCGGTGACGAAGATGCGCCGGTACTCGTACCAGGGTCTCACCTTCTCCGCGGGCTTCGACATCGTGTCGATGATCGCCTGCTTGGTCTGGGCGTCCTCGAGGAGGTGCTTCAGCCAGGTCCGGTCGACGTGCTGGCGCGCCGCGACCTCCTCGATGAAGTGCGCGACCTCCGGGCGGCTCGTGTCCAGGCCCTGGGCCACAGGCGCCGAGCACGCCAGCAACATCAGCGCGAGCAGGCGGGCCGGGGCAAGCGCTTGATTGGCTCGAGCGGTCAAGATCCCACCAGTTTCCGGTGACGGTAGAGCGACATCAGAATACCGAAGCCCGATAGCAGGGTCACCATCGACGTGCCGCCGTAGCTGACCAGCGGCAGAGGCACGCCGACGACCGGCAGGATGCCGCTCACCATGCCGGTGTTGACGAAGACGTAGACGAAGAACGTGAGGCCAAGGCTGCCGCAGATCAGGCGTGCATAGGTGTCCTGCGCTTCCGAAGCCATGTAGAGGATCCTGCCGATGACGACGAGGTACATCGCCAGGAGCAGCATCTGGCCGAGGAAGCCGAGTTCCTCGCCGATGACCGCAAAGATGAAATCGGTGGAGCGTTCGGGCAGGAACTCGAGCTGGGCCTGGCTGCCGTGGGTCCAGCCCTTGCCGAACACGCCGCCCGAGCCGATGGCGATCTGCGACTGGATCGTGTGGTAGCCGGCGCCGAGCGCATCGCGCGACGGGTCGAGGAACGTGATGATCCGCTGCCGCTGGTAGTCGTGCATGAAGTGCCAGGCGACCGGCACCGCGCAGCCGAGTGCAACGAGGCCCGCAACCATCACCCAGATGCTGAGGCCGGACAGGAAAATGACGCTGAAGCCCGCCGCGGCGACCAGGATCGCGGTGCCGAGGTCGGGCTGCTTGGCGATGAGCGCAGCGGGAATCAGCACGATCAGACCGAGCAGGATGAGGTCCCTGGTCGAGGGCGGCAATGGACGTTCCCGCAGGTACCACGCGCACATCATCGGCACGCCGAGCTTCATGATCTCGGAGGGCTGGAAGCGGAATGCGCCCAGCGTCAGCCAGCGCTGCGCACCCTTGCCGACCGTGCCGGCGACGGTCACGGCGAGCAGCAGCAGGATGCCAAGCACGTACATGGCAGGCGACAGGCGCTTCAGCCAGGGCGGCGGAATCTGCGCCAGCAGGAGCAGGGCGCCGACCGCGAGCCCGAGGCGCTCGACCTGGTTGAGCCACTGCGCGAGGTTCTGGCCGGTCGCGCTGTAGAGCACGAACAGCCCGTAGCTGATCACGACGGCCAGCGACGCGAGGAGCGGGCCGTCCAGATGCAGCCGACGCAGGATCCGGCTCGAGGCCGACAGCGTCCGGCGGGCCGTGGAGGACTGGTCTTCTTCAAAGAGCATCAGCGGGGCTCCTCGGCCGCGGCCTCCGGGCCGGTCGGGTCCTGCACCGGCGCGTCATCGTACTTGCCGAGCAGGTAGGCATCGAAGATTCGCTTGGCAATGGGTGCCGCCACCGATCCGCCGTGACCGCCGTTCTCGATGAAGACCGCGATGGCGAGCTTCGGATCGTCGGCCGGCGCGAAGGCGATGAACACCGCGTGGTTGCGCAGCCGCTCCGCGCGCTTGGAGTCGTTGTTGGCGTTGTCACCCGCGCCGAGCGAGAACACCTGGGCCGTGCCGGTCTTGGCCGCGATCTTGTAGCTCGTGCCGTGCAGGGCCCCGTAGGCGGTGCCGCCCGGTTCGCTGACCGCCACCATGCCGCCGATGATCTCGTCCCAGTAGCTCGGGTCGTTCAGCACCACCTCCGCCTGCTGCTCGGGTGCATGCTTGGTGACAGCGCCTGTCGTGGCGTCGCGCTCGGCGACGACGAGGCGCGGCTTGAAGCTGTGTCCGTGCGAGGCGATCACCGCGACCGCGTGCGCGAGCTGCAGTGGCGTGGCCAGCAGGTAGCCCTGGCCAATGCCGATGATGACGGTTTCGCCGGGAAACCAGACCTGCTTGTAGGTCCGCTGCTTCCACTCCGGGGATGGCATGAGGCCTGGACGCTCGCCGCCGACGTCGATCCCGGTCAGCTGGCCGAAGCCGAGCTTGGTCATCGTCTCGTGGACGCGGTCGATGCCGAGCAGGCTGGCGAGGGCGTAGAAATAGACGTCGCAGGATGTGGCGATCGCCCGGCGCATGTCGACCAAGCCATGGCCGTTCTTCCGCCAGTCGCGATACTGGTGACTGGAACCCGGCAGCGAGAACGTACCGTGACACAGGCGAGTCGCCTTCGGGTCGATCGCCGCGAACTCGAGTCCGGCGAGCGCCATCATGGGCTTCACGGTCGAGCCGGGCGGATAGGCGCCGCGCAGCGCCCGGTTAAGCAGCGGCTTGTCGGGGTCGTCGCGCAGGCGGGCGTAGTCGATCGTCGAGATGCCGCGGGTAAAGAGGTTCGCGTCGTAGGTTGGCGTCGAGGCGAGCGTCACGACGTCGCCGTTGCTCGGGTCGATGGCGATGACGGCGCCGCGGTGGCTGCCGAGGGCGGCCTCGGCGATCTTCTGCACCTTCATGTCGAGGGCAAGGTAGAGATCGTTGCCGGCATGGGCGGGCTTGGTCTCGAGGTGGATGAAGCCGCTGCCGACCCGTTCGACGCGCTTGCCCTGCGCATTGACGACCACCTGGCGGTAGCCGGCCGTGCCGTGCAGCACCTGCTCGTAGGTGGCCTCCAGGCCGATCTTGCCGATCTGCGCGGAGCCGGCGTAGGCGTCGCGATCGATGTGCTTGAGGTCCTCCTCGCTGATCGCGCCGACGTAGCCGAGCGCGTGCACGGCGCTGGCGCCGAACGGATACCAGCGGGCGAGGCGCGTGGCGATCTCGACACCCGCGAATTCGTGCTGGTGGACGGCGAAGCGGCCGATCTCGTCATCCGACAGGGACAGCCGCAGGGGAATGGCCTGGAACGGCCTGCTGCCCTTGATCAGGCGCTCGAGCCCGGGCAACTGCTCCTTCTCGAGGAGGCCGATGGCCGCGAGCCGCGCCAGCGTGTCCGGCGCGTTGCTGACCTGCTCCGGCGTCAACTCGAGCTGGTATGCCGGGCGGTTCTCGGCGATGACCACGCCCTGGCGGTCGAAAATGACGCCGCGGTCGGGTGGCAGCGGGTCGGTCCGCACGCGGTTGCCCTGCGAGAGGTCGGCGTAGTAGCCGTGGCGCACGACCTGCAGCCAGAAGAGCCGCGCGCCGACGAGGGCCGTGAGCGACACCAGCGCCACCAGCGCGAAGATCACCCGGCCGACGAACAGGCGCTGCTCGCCCCAGTGGTCCTTGATCCGAACCGAGCGGCGCGCCATCGGCGGCTAGCCCCGCGCCGCGAGGCGACCGAGCAGGGCCGCCAGCACCGGCCAGATCAGGGTACCGGTCAGGACCGGCATCCAGCGCGCCCAGTCGGTGACCGGGTGGCCGGTGACGCCGTCGATCCAGAACAGGATGAACTGGTAGAAGAAGAGCAGCGACAGTACGGTCAGCGTCTGGTGTCCGAGCGGGAACATGCGGATGCGCAGGTGGAAGCGGTGCACCAGGTAGGCAATGACGACGAAGGCAAACGCGTGCTCGCCGAGGACAACGCCCTGGAAGGCGTCGAGCACGAGGCCGATCAGGAAGGCGAAGGACAGGCCGCCCGCGCGCGGCGCGGCGAGCGCGAACCAGATCACGGTCAGCAGCAGGAAGTCCGGTCGGAGGAAGCCAACGACCCGCGGCAGGGGCAGCGCCGAGAGCAGCAGCGCCGCGAAGCAGGCCCCGTAAAGGGTCGTGCGCGGTGGCGTGCGGTCCTTGCTCACCGGCCCGGCTCCGCGGCCGGACGTGCCGGCTTCGCGCTGGCCGGTGCCGGGCCGGCGGCCGGGCTCG
>CAIMCI010000010.1 GCA_903839465.1 uncultured Pseudomonadota bacterium | reverse complement strand
CTTCAACGAAGTCGACCTCAAGGCGATGATGGAGCTCAGGGGCCGCCACAAGGACCGTTTCGAGAAGGAGCACGGCGTCAAGCTCGGCTTCATGTCCTTCTTCGTCAAGGCGACGATCGAGGCGCTGAAGCGCTATCCGGTCGTCAACGCCTACGTCGAGGGCGCGGACATCCTCTACCACGACTACTACGACATCGGTGTCGCGGTCTCGACCGACCGCGGCCTCGTCGTGCCGGTGCTGCGCGACGCCGAGCTCATGGGCTTTGCCGACGTCGAGCGGGCGGTGGCCGGCTTCGCGGCCCGGGCGCGCGACGGGGCGATCACGATCGAGGAACTGACCGGCGGCACGTTCACGATCACCAACGGCGGCGTCTTCGGCTCGCTTCTCTCGACGCCGATCGTGAACGCGCCGCAGAGCGCCATCCTCGGCATGCACAAGATCCAGGAGCGCCCGGTCGTCGTCGACGGCGCGGTCGTCGTGCGGCCGATGATGTACCTCGCGCTCACCTACGATCACCGCATCATCGACGGCCGCGAGGCGGTGCAGTTCCTGGTCTCGATCAAGGATTCGCTCGAGGATCCGGCCCGCCTGTTGCTGCAGGTCTGAGCGGTTCCAACCCCTACCCGAGGCGATTTCCATGAGTGACAGTTTCGACGTGATCGTCATCGGCGGCGGACCGGCGGGCTACCCGGCCGCGATCCGCGCCGGGCAACTCGGCCTCTCCGTCGCCTGCATCGACGGCTGGAAGAACTACGACGGCACCTATGCGTTCGGCGGCACCTGCCTCAACGCCGGCTGCATCCCGTCGAAGGCCCTGCTCGAATCCTCCGAGCTCTACCACCGCGCGACCGCCGAGTTCGCCGTGCACGGCATCAAGACCGGTGCCGTGTCGATGGACATCGCCGCCATGCAGAAGCGCAAGGCGGGCATCGTCAAGGCCTCGACTCAGGGCATTCTCGCGCTCTTCAAGGCCGCCAAGGTCACGCCGCTGACCGGCCACGGCCGGCTCCTCGCCAACCGCCAGGTCGAGTTCACGGCGGTCGACGGCACGAAGAAGACGCTGTCGGCCAAGCACGTCGTGCTCGCCAGCGGCTCGACGCCGGCGAAGCTGCCCGGCGTGCCGTTCGACGGCGACCGGGTCATCGACTCGTGGGGCGCGCTGGAACTGGCCGCCGTGCCGAAGCGGCTCGGGGTCATCGGTGCCGGCGTCATCGGCTTGGAGCTCGGCAGCGTCTGGCGCCGCCTCGGCGCCGAGGTCACGGTGCTCGAGGCCATGGATGCCTTCCTGCCCATGGCGGACGGGCAGCTCGCGAAGGAGGCGTTGAAGCACTTCACGAAGCAGGGTGTGAACATCCGGCTCGGCGCCAAGGTGTCGGCCGCCGAGGTCGGCAAGGACGGCGTGACGGTGCGCTACACGGACAAGAGCGGCGAGCAGGCGCTCGTCGTCGACCGGCTGGTCGTCGCGATCGGCCGCAAGCCGTATACGGAGGATCTCCTCGCCGAGGGCACCGGGGTGGTACTCGATCCGCGCGGCTTCATCGTCGTCGACGAGCACTGCCACACCGGTGCCGAGAACGTCTGGGCGGTGGGTGACGTCGTGCGCGGGCCGATGCTCGCGCACAAGGGCAAGGAAGAGGGCGTCATGGTCGCCGAGCGCATCGCCGGCCACCACGCCGAGGTCAACTACCGGGCGATCCCGTCGGTGATCTACACCGCACCCGAGATGGCCTGGGTCGGCCTGACGGAGGAGGAGGTCAAGAAGAGCGGCCGGGCCTACAAGGTCGGCAGCTTCCCGTTCCTCGCGAGCGGCCGGGCGCGGGCGATGGAAGCGACCGGCGGCTTCTGCAAGGTCATCGCCGCGGTCGATGACGATGAACTCCTCGGCGTGCACATCATAGGCCCGATGGCCGGCGAGCTGATCGCCGAGGCCGTGCTCGCGCTCGAGTACTCGGCCAGCACCGAGGACCTGCAGCTGACCATGCACGCGCACCCGACGCTGTCGGAGGCACTGCACGAGGCGGCGCTCGCCGTGGACCGGAAGGCAATCGACTTTCCGAACCGCTGAGGTGGCGCGCGGGTTGCGGCAGGCCGGCCGCGCCGCGCCGGCTGTACCCGTCGCGCTAGGGGTTGGGCGAAGATCGGCCAAAAAATCGGCCAGATATTCGCGATATGGCGAATATTATCCTTTACAGCCGTTGTGTTAGGGCAGGACAAAATCGGCCAATATGGCCCCTGTCGAATCCCCGCAGCGTATCGAGCCGACCCGGATCGAGGAGATCCCGGCCGATATCGCCGATCTGGTAGCCGATGTATCCGCGTCCGCGGCGATCCTCGGTGCCGCGTTGCATCCGTCGACGGCCGCGCAGCTGGCGGGCCTCGTTCGTCTGATGAACGCCTATTACAGCAACCTGATCGAAGGCCATAACACCCGACCACGCGACATCGAACGGGCGCTGGCCGGTGATTTCGACGACAACGCGGCCCGTCGCAATCTGCAGCAGGAGGCGGCGGCGCATGTCCGCGTGCAGGCCCGGATCGACGCATTGGCCCTCGATGATGCCCTCCCGGAGCCGGCGTCGACGGACTTCATCGGCTGGCTGCACCGCGAGTTCTACCAGGGCGCACCGCGCGAGCTGCTGTTGCTGGCAGGCCCCATGGACGGCCTGCGCATGGACCCGGGTCACTGGCGGACCCGCCCCGAACACCACGTGGCCGTCGGCCGTCACGTGCCGCCCGCCAGTGAGTATGTGCCGGCGTTCATGTGCTATTTTTCCGAGCACTACCGGTTCGACCGCCTGGGCAGGTCCGGCCGGATCATCGCGATGGCTGCGGCCCATCATCGCCTGAACTATATCCACCCGTTCCCGGACGGTAACGGCCGTGTCAGCCGACTGATGAGCCATGCCATGGGGCATGCCGCGGGGATCGGTGCGCACGGCCTGTGGTCGGTATCACGCGGTCTCGCGCGGGGTCTTGCCAGCCGCCTGGAATACAAACAACGGATGGATGACGCCGATTCGCCGCGGCGCGGGGACCTCGATGGCCGCGGTAACCTGTCCCAGGCCGCCCTGGCCGACTTCGTGCGATGGTTCCTCGCCGTCTCTCTCGACCAGGTTCGCTTCATGACCCATCTGTTTGACCTCGATACGCTTCGCCGACGGCTGCGCAGCGTCGTGGAGCGCGATGAGCGCCTCGGTTCGGAGTCTGTCCGTTTGCTGGACGAGGCGTTGATACGCGGCGAATTCGAGCGCGGCGAGGCGGCCCGGATCACGGGCTTGCCCGAACGCAGTGCGCGGCGCGTTCTCACGGATACACTCGCCACCGGGTTGCTCGGTTCCGGGACGCCGAAGGGGCCGGTGTCGCTGCGGTTTCCGGCGGACAGCCTTGACCTCTTGTTCCCGCGACTCTTTCCGGAGTCGTGACGGGCGCACCGGAGTCTGTCGTGGGCGGTACGGCGCCTGCGACATCGCCCGGATAGTCACCGGCGTCGCACGCTGACGACGTCCGGCAGGGCGCGGATCCGCGCGAACACCTTCTCGAGTTCCTCGACCGAGTGCACGCGCACGGTGAGCCGCATGTCGGCGGTCGAGCCGCCGGCGTCCGTCAGGGTCGACATCCGTTCGATCGACAGGCGGGCGTCGGCGAGCACCGCGCTCACGTCGCGCACGAGCCCGCGCCGGTCGGTCGCGTGCACGCTGAATTCCGCCGGGAAGAGCCGCTCGGCCTGCTGACCCCAGTCGACCGGGATCTGCCGCTCGGGGTGGCGGGCCTGCAGGCGGCGCAGGTTCGCGCAGTCGGCGCGATGGATCGTGACCCCGCGGCCGACCGTGACGTAGCCCTGGATCGGCTCCGGCGGCACCGGCCGGCAGCAGCGGGCGTAGGTGGTCAGGAGATCGCCGATGCCCATCACCTGGATGCCCTCGGCGGCGGTGGTGGCAGGCCCGGTCGCCGCGTCGACCGGCTCCGGTTCGGGCTCCTGGCGCTTCAGGATGCGGCGGAGCGCGCCCGCCACCTGCGCCGCGCTGACCTCGCCCTCGCCGAGGAGCAGGTGCAGGTGGTCGGCCGAATCGGTGTTCAGCGCCGTAATGAGTTCCGGCAGGGACACCGCCTCGTCCGCGCCGAGCTTGGCGAGTTCGCGCAGCAGGATCTCGCGGCCGGCCTGGCGGTTGACGCCCTCGTCCTGCTTGCGGAAGAACGCCCGGACCTTGGAGCGGGCCGAGCGGGTGGCGAGGAAACCGAGGCTCTCGACCAGCCAGTCACGCGACGGCTGCAGCTGCTTGCCGGTGATGATCTCGACCGAGTCGCCGTTCTGCAGCCGGTAGTCGAGCGGCACCATGCGGCCGTTGACCTTGGCGCCGCGGCAGCGGTGGCCGAGGTCGGTATGGAGGTGGTAGGCGAAATCG
>CAIMCI010000009.1 GCA_903839465.1 uncultured Pseudomonadota bacterium | reverse complement strand
GGACGGCGCGACAACGTCAAGGAAGTGCAGCGATGGGAATCTTTCTGGAATCGGTGCCGGAGTTTGCAAGCCAGACCGAGCGGACGGCCTTCTGGTCGGGCCTGGACGGTGACTCGGTCATCGTGATCGCGCGCGCCGGCGACCCGCCGCTGCCGACCCTGGCGGACCGCGTGTCGCTGCGGGCCGTGTTCGGTGGCCGGATCGCGCACCGCGTGGGCGACGCGCGCCTCAACGTCGACGACGACGCGTTCCTCGTTGTCAATGCCCAGTCGACGGCCAGTGTCGCGCTGCCGGCGGACGAGACATACACCTACTGCGCCATCTACTTCAGCGAGGCGACGCTGAAGCACTGCCTCGGGCGCGTCGCCGGCACGAGCCGGGGCGAGACGGTCGGCTTCATCGAGCGCCTGCGGCCCTACGAACCGGCCGTGGCGTCGCTGATCCGTGCGTTTGCCGGCGCCGGCGACGCGGCCGCCTCGACGAGCCGCGAGACGTGGGAACGGCGCGCCGAGGAACTGCTGACCGCGCTCCTGGCGGCGCGGCGGCGCGAGTGCGACCACGTGATTTCCCTCACCCATGCGCGCGAGCGGACCCGCCACGAGATCTACCGGCGCGTCTCGGACTCGACCGACCACCTGCTGTCGCATTACGACGAGCCGCTGCAGCTGAAGCTCCTCGCGGACGTCGCCTGCCTCGCGAAGTTCCATTACCTGCGCATGTTCGTCGCCGTGCACGGCATCACGCCGATGGAGTACCTGCGCTGCAAGCGGGTCGCGGTGGCAAGCCGCCTGCTGCTGGCCGAGTCGGCGCCGCTCGGGGTCATTGCCCGGCGCGTGGGTATCGCCGACCGCTCGACGCTCCTGCGCCTATTCATCGACTACCGGGCGACGACGCCCGACCAGTACCGGCGCGACCTGCAGGGCCGCGGCCCGGAGGCTGTCCCGGACAGCCTGCTGTCGGACCTGGTGCGGGCCCGCGCGCAGTCGAAGCTGCGGCCCGTGCCGTCGCATCCGGTCGCCGTCGGCGTGCCGGCCGAGGCCGGCTACCGACGCTTCGCCACGCCCGAGTAACCGGAGCGCCCTTGACCGGGCGCGGCGGGGCACGGGATACTCCACGCCATCATGAAGGGACTCGCACAGAAGACGCGTTGGTGGCGCCTCTCCTCGGAGAGGTGAGCGGGTCCATGGCGCCCCGTTAGGGGCTTACCGGTCAGAATCGCGAACCCATCTCCGACGAGTGCCGGGGTGGGTTTTTTTGTGCCCGCTCCCCGGACTCGCCGCAGCCGAGGAATGCATGCACAGCCTGTTTGACATAGCTGCCGACCTGGACACGCCGGTCTCGGCGTACCTCAAGCTCCGACCCTTCCGGCCGCGCTTTCTGCTGGAGAGCGTCGAAGGCGGCGAGCGGGTTGCCCGCTACTCGTTCATCGGCTTCGGCGACTGCCTGAGCCTCACGCTCGGCCACGACGGCGTCGACTTCGCCCGCGCCGGCGGCGGCGTGGCCGAACGGCGGGCGAAGCCCGCCGATGCCGCGGCGCTCTATGCGCTGCTGCGCGAGGCGCTCGCCGCCGCGCCGCGACCGGAGGTGCTGCCCGGCGTGCCGCTCGCCGGTGGCCTGGTCGGTGTCGCGGCCTACGATCTCGTCCGCTACCTCGAGCGCGTGCCGAGCCGCCACCCGGTCCAGCCGGAGGTGCCGGACGCCTGCTACCTGGCGCCGGAATCCCTGCTCTGCTTCGACCACGTCACGCATCGCATCGCACTGCTGCACGCGGGACCCGAGACCGAGCGCCAGGCGCTGAAGCGGGAGATCGTGCGCGCCCTGCAGGGCGGCTATGGCGCGGGCCGCCGGCCGGCCCGCGTCGCGGCGCCCCTCGCCTCGCTCAACCGCGCGGACTACGTCGAGCGCGTGCACCGCGCGAAGGACTACATCGCCGCCGGCGATGTCTACCAGCTGGTGCTGTCCGCGCGTTTCTCCGGCGAGTGCGAACTCGATCCGTTTCTCGCCTACCGCGCGCTGCGCCTGCTGAACCCGTCGCCGTACATGTACTTCTGCGAGCTCGGCAGGCACACGATCGTCGGCTCCTCGCCCGAGGCGCTGGTGCGGCTGCAGGCGGGCACCGCGAGCCTGCGGCCGATCGCCGGCACCCGGCCGCGCGGTGCCGACGTCGACCGGGACGACGCCAACGCGCGCGAGCTCCTCGCCGACGTCAAGGAGAACTCCGAGCACGTGATGCTCGTCGATCTCGCCCGCAACGATCTCGGTCGGGTCGCGGTGCCCGGCACGGTTCGCGTCGATCCGTTCCGGGTCATCGAGCGCTACAGCCACGTGATGCACATGGTCAGCGGGGTCACCGGGCGCCTGAAGGACGGCTGCGATGCCTTCGACCTCTTCGGCGCAGCCTTCCCCGCCGGCACGCTGGTCGGCGCGCCGAAGGTGCGGGCGATGCAGATCATCGAGGAGCTGGAGCCCATGCGCCGCGGCTTCTACGGCGGCACGGTGGGCTACTTCGGCGCTGGTGGGCAGATGGACCAGGCGATCACGATCCGCACCCTGGTCTTCGGTGACGGTGGCTACTCCTACCAGGCCGGCGCCGGCATCGTCGCCGACTCGGTGCCCGACCTCGAATACGACGAAGTCCTCGCCAAGAGCGCGGTGCTCGGCCGCGCGCTCACGCTGGCGAAGGAGGAACTGTGACCGTGAAGCTCCTGCTGATCGACAACTACGATTCCTTTACCTACAACCTGGTGCAGGCCTTCCAGATGGAAGGGGCCGAGGTCACGGTACGGCGCAACGACGAGATCACGATCGAGGAGGCGCGGCGCCTCGATCCCAGCCACCTGTGCATCTCGCCGGGTCCCGGAACGCCGCGCGAAGCGGGCGTGTCGATGGCGATGATCGCGGCCTTTGCCGGCCACGTGCCGGTGCTCGGGGTCTGCCTGGGGCACCAGTCGATCGTCGAGGTCTACGGCGGTTCGGTGGTCCGCCATTCGCGCCTCATGCACGGCAAGACGTCGCTCGTCACCCACGACGGCGAGGGCGTGTACCGGGGCCTCGGCAACCCGTTCCAGGCGGGTCGCTATCACTCGCTGATCGCCGCCGAGGCATCGCTGCCCACCGAGCTCGTGATCACCTCGCGCACCGAGGACGGCGAGATCATGGGCGTGCGGCACGCCTCACTCGCCGTCGAGGGCGTGCAGTTCCACCCCGAATCGGTGCTGACGCCCGAAGGCCAGCGCCTGCTCGGCAATTTCCTCGCCTTTGGCCGTGCGGCGGCCTGAGCCGGAGCAGCAACGGATGAGCTCGATCCTCAAGCCGTACCTCGAGCGCCTGCTCGATCACCAGGCGCTGTCGGAAGCCGACGCCGAGTTCGTGCTCGGCGAACTGACCGAGCCGACGCTGGCACCGGCGATGGCCGGCGCGCTGCTGGCGGCGCTGCGCGCCAAGGGCGTGACGGCGGATGAGCTGCGCGGCTTCGCGCGCGGCATGCGCCGGCTCGCGCGCCGGCCCGAGCTGCCGGACGTCGGGCCGACCGTCGATGTCGTCGGCACGGGTGGCGATGCCTCGCACAGCTACAACCTGTCGACCGGCGCCGCGCTGCTCGCGGTCGCCGCCGGCGCGCGCATCGCCAAGCACGGCAACCGGTCGGTGTCCTCGCGTTCGGGCAGCGCGGATCTCCTCGAGGCGCTCGGCCTGCCGCTGCCGCTCGACGAGGCCGCGGCCGGCCGCTGCCTCGACGCTACCGGCTTCACGTTCCTCTACGCGCCGCATTACCACCCGGCGATGCGCTCGATCGCACCGGTGCGGGCCGCGCTCGGCGTGCGCACCGTGTTCAACCTGCTCGGGCCGCTGACCAATCCGGCCGAGCCGCCCTACCAGCTGATCGGCGCCTACAGCCTCGCCGCCGCGCGCCTGCTGGCCGAGGCGATCGCCGGCCTGCCGGCCGAGCGATCGTTCGTCGTGCACGGCGATCCCGGCTGGGACGAGCCGACGCCGGCGGGACCGTTCACGCTCTTCACGGTCGAGCACGGGCAGGTGCGCGAATCGCGCCGCTCGGCGGCCGACTACGAGCTGCCCGCCTGCACGCCGGAGAGCCTGCGCGGTGGTGATGCGGCCCACAACGCGGCGGCACTGCGCGCCGTGCTCGAGGGCGTCGACCGCGGGCCGCACCGCGACGCGCTCCTGATGGGCGCGGGGCTCGTGATGGAAGTGCTCGGCCGCGTGCAGGGCGCTGCCGCCTCCGCGCGGCTCGTCGCCGCGGCGATCGACGATGGCCGTGCCGGCGAACTGCTCGCCAAACTGGCCGCCTTCGGCAGGACCGTCCGGTGAGCGGCGAGCCCGACTTCCTGGCCGGCATGGCCCGCGCCAGCGCCGCGCGCTCGGCGCGCGCGGCGGCTGGGCTGTCGCTCGAGGCGGTGCGGGAACTCGCCCGCACCAGCCCGCCTGCGCCACGACTCGCGCTGTCACCGGCCGGCTTCGACCTGATCATGGAGCTCAAGCTGAGTTCGCCCGCCAACGGCGTGCTCGCGGGCGATGCGCTCAACATCGCCGCCCAGGTCGAGGGCTATGCCAGGGCCGGGGCCGCCATCGTCTCGGTGCTGACCGAACCCGAGCGCTTCCGGGGCGATCTCGCGCATCTGCGCGCGGCGGCCGGGGTGCTTCGACCGTACGGCGTGCCGGCCATGCGCAAGGATTTTCTGGTCGACGCCTATCAGCTCTACGAGGCGCGCGCCGCCGGTGCCGGCGGTGTGCTGCTGATCGTGCGCATGCTGACGGACGCGGTCCTTGCCGAGCTTCTCGCCGTCGCCGCAGAGCTCGGCCTGTTCGTGCTGCTCGAGGCGTTCGATGCCACCGACATCGACCGTGCGGCGCGCGCCGCCGCGACCTGGAGCGGGCCGGCCGCCGAACTGCTCATCGGCGTCAACAGCCGCGACCTCGTGACCCTGAAGGTGGTGCCGGAGCGGCTCCTGGAGCTCTGCCCGTCGTTGCCGACGCGGCACCCGCGGGTCGCCGAGAGCGGCCTGGTCGATGCCGGGGACGCGGCGCGCCTGGCAGCCGCCGGCTACGGCCTGGCGCTCGTCGGCACCGCGCTCATGAGCGCGCCGGATCCGGTGGCGCTCGGCCGGCGGATGATCGAGGCGGGGCGCGCCGCCCGGCAGACCGACAGCGGCTCGTGAGCCTCTACATCAAGATCTGCGGCCTGACGAGCGAGGCGGCGGTCGCCGCCGCGGTTGAGGCCGGTGCCGACGCGATCGGTTTCGTGATGGCGAGCTCGCCACGGCAGGTCAGCGTGGCCCGTGCCGCCGAGCTTGCCCGCGGCGTGCCGTCGACGGTCGATGTGATCGCCGTGTCGCGCCATCCGGCGCAGTCGCTCGTCGACGAGATCGCACGGGTCCTCCGCCCGGCGCGCCTGCAGACCGATGCCGGTGACTTGCCACACCTCGTGCTGCCGGCCGGCCTTGGCGTGCTGCCCGTCGTCCGCTCGGGACTGCCCGTGCCCGAGCCGCTGCCGGAGCGATTCCTCTACGAAGGGGCGCACAGCGGTGCCGGGCGCGTGGCCGACTGGGACGAGGCGTCGCGGCTTGCCCGCCACGGCGGCCTGCTGCTGGCCGGGGGCCTGAGCCCGGCGAACGTCGCCGCGGCCCTGCGCGCGGTGCGGCCGGCGGGCGTCGACGTGTCCAGCGGCGTCGAAAGCGCACCGGGCATCAAGGATCCCGAACTGATACGAGAGTTTGTCTCAAACGCGCGCGCCGAGGCGCGCAACCTGTGTGGAGTTGCAACATGAGCGCGATGATCGATCCGGCCGCGGCCGCCGAGCTTCTGGCCCGCGAGATACGCGGCGACTTTCCCGATGCCCGCGGCCGCTTCGGCCCGTTCGGCGGCCGCTACGTGCCGGAAACGCTGATTCCCGCCCTCGACCGGCTCGAGGCCGGCATGCGGCGCTGGCTCAAGGATCCGGACTACCAGGCGGACCTCGCGCGCGAGCTCAATACCTGGGTCGGCAGGCCGACGCCCTTGAGCCACGCGACGACGCTGTCGGCGCGCTGGGGTGCGGACATCTGGATGAAGCGCGAGGACCTCGCCCATACCGGCGCGCACAAGATCAACAGCGCCATCGGCCAGGCGCTGCTCGCCAAGCGCCTCGGCGCCAAGCGCGTCGTCGCCGAGACCGGTGCCGGTCAGCACGGCGTCGCCAGCGCCGCGGCCTGCGCGCGCCTCGGTCTGCCGGTAACGGTCTACATGGGTGCGGTCGACATCGAGCGTCAGGCGCCCAACGTCGGGCGCATGAAGCTGATGGGCGCCACGGTCAAGCCGGTCACCAGTGGCGACCAGACGCTGCGCGCCGCGGTCGACGAGGCGCTGCGCGACTGGGTGTCCGATCCGAACGGCACCTACTACCTGCTCGGTTCGGCCATCGGCCCGCATCCGTATCCGTACCTCGTGCGCGAGCTGCAGGCGATCATCGGCCGGGAGGCGCGCGTGCAGATGCAGGCGCAGGCCGGCGGCCTGCCGACCGCCGTGTTCGCCTGCGTGGGCGGCGGCTCCAACGCGATCGGCATGTTCTATCCGTTCGTCGCCGACCGTGACGTGGAGATCCACGGGATCGAGGCCGGTGGGCGCGGACCGGGGCTCGGTGACAACGCGGCAACCATTTGCTTTGGCACGCCCGGCGTGCTGCAGGGGGCCTACAGCCTGCTCCTGCACGACGAGCACGGCCAGATTCAGGAGACGCACTCGGTGTCGGCGGGCCTCGACTATCCGGGCGTGGGACCCGAGCATGCGTTCCTGAGCAGCATCGGCCGCGTCAAGTACGGCAGCATCGGCGATGACGAGGCGCTCGAGGCGCTCGAGGAGCTGTCCTGCAGCGAAGGCATCCTGCCGGCGATCGAGACCGCGCACGCTTTCGCTGCCGCCAAGCGCTACGCGGCAACGCATCCCGGCGCGCGCATCCTGATCGGCCTGTCCGGTCGCGGCGACAAGGACATGCCGACCCTGACCCGAACGCTCCTCAAGGGGAAGCTGTAATGAGCAAGAGCCTGAACATTGCGGAGGCGATCGCCGCGGCGAAGTCGGCCGGCCGGCCGGCGATCGTCGCGTTCATGACGGCGGGCTTCCCGCGGCGCGCGACGTTCCTGGAGACGCTGACGCGGATCGGCAGCGCTGCCGATGTCATCGAGATCGGCGTGCCGTTCACCGACCCGATGGCGGACGGCATGACGATCCAGCGGGCGAGCGAAGCGGCGCTCAAGGACGGCGTGACCCTGGCGTGGATCCTGGACGAGCTGCGCGGGGCTGCGGCACGTCCGGCGGCGCCCCTGCTGCTGATGAGCTATCTCAACCCGCTCCTGCGCTTCGGCTTCGACCGGCTGCCGGCGGCGGCGCGCGCCGCCGGCGTCTCCGGGTTCATCGTGCCGGACCTGCCGAACGAGGAGGGCGACGAGTTCGCGACCGCGCTGAAGGCCGAGGGCCTCGCGCTCGTGCAGATGGTGACGCCCGTGACCCCGCGCGAGCGCCTCGAGGCGCTGTGCCGCCATGCCGATGGCTTCGTCTACGCGGTGACGATGACCGGGATCACCGGCAGGAGCGTCGATGTCCCCGACGAGGTACTGTCCTATCTCGATGCCGTCCGGGCGGCGTCCGGTGCCCCGGTCTGCGCGGGTTTCGGCATCCGCAACCGCGGCCAGGTCGAGCGCCTCGCGCCGCACGTCGACGGCGTGATCGTCGGCTCGGCGCTGGTCGAGGTCCTCGAGCGCGGCGAGGATCCGGCCGCGTTCCTTCGGGAACTGCACCTGTGACGGTATTGCCACGACCGTCATCTGCCCGCGCTACAGTGGGCACCCACCGTTCACCGTCACGAAGGAAACGTTACATGGCCAGTCATCCCCTCCGTCTGCTTACGCTCGGCACTGCCATGGCGGTGCTCTGCGCCGCCGCCCTGCCGGCGCTCGCCCAGACGCCGGCGGCCCCCGCCGCACCGGCGCCGCTGTCCGGTGACGAGGCGAGCTACCTGATCGGCGTCGACTTCGCCGCCCAGCTCGCCCAGCGCGGCCTGAGCCACGACCTGTCGGAGGCGGCGATCGCCCGTGGCATCAAGGATGGCCTTGCCGGCAAGAAGCCGAGCGGCGAGGAGCAGCAGCGTATCGCCCGCTTCGTCCGCGATGCCGTCGAGGCATCGGCCGTTCGCAACGAAGAGGCGGCCAAGGCCTTTCTCGCCAAGAACGGCAAGGAGAAGGGTGTGGTGACGACGGCGTCCGGCCTGCAGTACAAGGTCGTGACGGCCGGCGACCCCAAGGGCACGGCGCCGCTGGCCACCGACCAGGTCACCGTGCACTACCGCGGCAAGCTGCTCGACGGCACCGAGTTCGACAGCTCCTACGCGCGCGGTGCGCCGGCGACGTTCCCGCTGGACGGCGTGATCAAGGGCTGGACCGAGGGCCTGCAGCTGATGAAGCCGGGCGCCAAGGCGCAGCTGTTCGTGCCGCCCGACCTCGCCTACGGCCACGCCGGACGGCCGAGCATTCCCGGCGGCTCGCTGCTGATCTTCGATGTCGAACTGCTGTCCGTCGCCAAGCCCGGCACACCGGCGACGCCGTAAGGCGACCGGGCCGGCGGCCGGCCCGGGCCGCGCGCGGCGGCTCCTGGCCGCCGCCGCGCTCGTGCTGCTGCTCGGCGGTACGCGACCGCCCAGCGCCGGTGCCGGCGAAGTACCGGTCGGCGCCGCCCTGCCGGCAACCAGGATCCGGGGGCTGAACGGTCCCGACCGGCGGTTGACCGACCTCGCCGGCCGACCGCTGATCATCAACGTCTGGGCGAGCTGGTGCGGACCCTGTCGTGCCGAAAGCGCGTCGCTGGAGCGGCTCGCCTGGCTCGACGGCGGCCAGCACTTCGCCGTGATCGGCATCTCCACCGACGATGACGTGGCGCAGGCCAAGGCGTGGCTCCGCCACTCGAACGCCACCATCAGCCACTACATCGACCAGGGGCTCGAGCTCGAGCATCTCCTCGGCGCGAGCCGGCTGCCACTGACCGTCCTGGTCGGCGCCGACGGGCGCGTCCTCGACCGCGTCCACGGCGCCCGCGAGTGGGACAGCCTGGACTCCCGCCGCTACCTCGCCGAGGTGTTCCGCAACCCGGCGATCGCCGCGGTCCCGCCGCCCGCATCCCGCTGAAGTCGCTTTCCTCGCGCTGTCACGTCGGTGACGGACACTGCCGAGGGTGACCCAACCCCGGAGCCCCTTCGTGAACATTCAGGCAAGTACGTCGCTGATCGGGCCGATGGTCGCGGCGCTACTCGCGGGCACCCGCCTTGCCGTCGCGGCCCCTGTCGCGCCGCCGGCGGCGGACCCGGCGCCGGTCGGCTCCCACGCCGAGGCGTCGGTCGCCGAGCGGCTGAAGGCTGCTTCCCGCGCGCTCGATGCCGGTGACGCGGAATCGGCACTCAACCTCTACGAGCAGCTGAGCGGCGAGGGTGACTTCGTCGACGCCGAGGTCGGCATGGTGCGGGCGGCGTTCGCGAACGGCGAAACGCGCAAGGCCGTCGCCTATGCGAGCCGTGTCGCGGGCGAGAACAAGGAGTCGCTCGATGCCCAGCTCTGGCTGACTTTCATCGTCGATCGGACCGGCAAGCCCGAACTCGCACTCGAAAGCCTCGACACGCTCAAGGCGCGTGACGCGCGCGAAGCGCGCCTGCTGGCCACGGTGCGCGCGGAGCTCCTGATAGACCGTGGCCGACCCAGGGAGGCACTGGACGCGCTCGATGCCCTGCCCGCGCAGCCGGTCGATTCCGGCGTCGAGGCGATGCGCCGCCGGGCGACGCGCTCGCTGGGCTCGACGCCCGTGGCGGGCGGGCACGACGAGGGTCCCGCGGCGTGGCCGGCGCCCTACAGCGAGCCCGTGCAACTGACTGGCGACGTGCATCCTTCGGCCGGCGGCGTCACGGTCGCCGACGGTCACCGGGTACTGACGCTGCTCGACGCGCCGGTCGGCACGCGGGTCGTGGTCCGCAACGGGGCCGGCCTCGTACGTGACGGTGTCGTCGAGCGGGTCATCGGTGGCGTCACCGTGCTTAAGCTCGGCCGGCCATTCCCGCCGGCGATGGCCCTTGCCAGGACCGCCTACGCCCGTGCCGCCGCCGCCCGCTTCTGCTTTGCGCTCGGCAACCGGGTTGCCGATCCGGACCGGCGCGGCGTTCCCGCCGTCTATCCCGGCATCGTCTTTCGCAAGCTGCCGGACTCGGTCTTCGTGGCCATCACCGCCGATGCCGATGGCTCGCTCAGGGGCGCCGCGGTCTTCGACAGCCGCGGCCGCCTGCTCGGCATCGACGCGGGGCCTGGCAGTGCCGCCGGCCATCCCGAGGCGGTGGCGCTCGCTGCCGCCACCGAGTCGTTTGCCGAGGAGCTCGGAGTCGTCATGGCCGGCGAGTCGGCCGATACGGTGGTCGACGTCACGCGGCCGAAGCCGACGATCGTGGAGCTCTACGAGAAACTGGCGCCGAGTGTCGTCTCGGTCTTCGTCACGGCTATGCGCCCGTAGGGCAAAAAAAAGCGGCGCCCCCGCTGGGGGGCGCCGCCGGCCGGTATCGGCAGTTACGGAAGCTTGGTGATGCGCGGCGTCACCGTCGTCGGATCGTACGGGGCGTTCGGCGACTTGTAGTTCGCCAGGTACGCCACCAGCGCGTCGATGTCCTGGCCGGCGCCCACCGGATTGAGGCCACCCTTCAGCGCGGTGAAGTTGTCGCCGCCGCCGTACATGAAGTTGTTGATCACCACCTGGTAGTTCGTCGACGGCGACAGGACGACGCCGCCCTGGACGATCGACACCCCGTTCAGGGTCACGGTCTGGATCTTCGAGCCGCAGGCCGCGCTCGCGCTCCACGCGAACGAGAAGCCGCGCGACACCTGCAGCACGCGGTCCGTGCCCGCCGTCTGGCCCAGACAACCGCCGAACTGCTGCTCGAGCGTCGTCTTCAGCTGCGCCGCGGTCAGCGTGACGGTCTGCAGCAGGTTGCCGAACGGCTGTACCGTGAACGCGTCACCGTAGGTGAGGTTGTACGGGTAGGTGGGCGTGACCCCGTTGTTCACGAAGCCGTTGGCGCGCACGCCACCGGTGTTCATGAGGGCGATGACGGCGCTGCCGTTGGCCGGCGTCGAGGCCGCTGCGAGCTGGGCATCGGCGATCAGGTCGCCCGCCGGCTTCTCGCCCGATGCGGCCGCCGTGTTCGGCGCACCGGGGCTGAGGATCGTGCCGACGACCTGGCTCGTCAGGGGCGAGGCGAGATTCGCGTAGCCCTGGACGATCTGCTGGACGGTCGTGTTCGGCGTGATCGAGGCATTGGTGCGATCGACGACAATGTTGCTGGCCGTGACGCTTGCCACGTCACCCGTCGAGTCGTTGAGGGTCAGGTCGATGTTGGTGATGATGTTGCCGTAGGACGCGGCCTGGGTGACCGGGATATTGCGACCCTTGGAGTTCGGCAGCGAGCAGACGTAGGCGTTGTGCGAGTGGCCGGACACGACGAGGTCAACCGCGTCGTCCAGCTGCGAGACGATCGAGCCGATCGGGTCGCCGGCCGCGACGGTCGGGCAGCCGCTGTAGGTTGCGCCGGCGTTCGTGCCCTGGTGGATCAGGACGACGATCGCCTCGATGCCGAGAGCACGCAGGCGCGGTATCAGCGCGTTGACGGTCGCCGCCTCGTCGTTGAAGCTCAGGCCGACGATGCCCGCGGACGAGACGATGGTCGGCGTGTCCTTGAGCGTCATGCCGATGAAGGCGACCCGGTGGCTGCCGAAGGTCTTGATGCCGTACGCGGGCAGCAGGGTCCGGCCCGTCGCCGTGTAGGTCACGTTCGCCGACAGGTACTTGAACTTCGCGCCCTCGAAAGGAACCGGCGTCGTCGTGCCCGCATTCAGGGCCGAGCCCTGGCAGGTGGCGATGTTCGAGGCGGGGGCGCAACCGCCGCGCTGCTTGCGCAAGAGCTCGGTCTGGCCCGCGTCGAACTCGTGGTTGCCCACCGAGGAGAAGTCGAGGCCCATGCGGTTCATGACCTCGATGGTGCCTTCATCATGGAAGAAAGCCGAAACCAGCGGGCTGGCGCCGACGAGGTCACCGGCCGCGACCACCGCGTTGTTCGGATTCTGGGCCTTGAGGCTGGCGATGTAGCCGGCGAAGTAGTCGGCGCCACCGGCCGGCACCTTGGCCGCGGCAGCGCAGCCCCTGACCGGACAGAACGTGCCGGGTGACTGCAGGTTGCCGTGGAAGTCGTTGAAGCCGATGATCTTGATGGTTGTCTGAGCGAGCGCAGAGCTCGCCAGGGTCAGGCCGAGCGCGAGGCTCGCGGCCGCAGTGATAAGACGACGCATGTTTCGTTGCTCCCGATTATCTGGTGTGGTGTGTGGCGTCAGGCGGCGCGGCGGCGACGGGCGATGAAGCCGAGCAGGCCCGTGCTGGACAGCAGCAGCAGCGCGCTCGACGGCAGCGGCACGGCGCTGATCTGCAGGGCGCCGACGGTGGCGTTGATGGCGGTACCCGTGCCGTCGAGGGCAGAAACCGCGAGATCGCCCGTGATCGCGTGGGTGCCGGCGGCGAGGAAGAAGGTAGCCGTGCTGTACGCGCCGCCGGCGAGGGCGGCGTCGAAGTTGAGACCGATGCTCGTCGGGTAGTTGTTGGCCACGGCCGAGGTCGTGCCGAGCAGCGCGCCGTTGTCATAGACGTGGAACTGGTCGCCGGCAAAGCCGCCGTCGACGATCGTGATGGCGACCGGCGCGGCGTTCGTGATGGTGAAGGTCAGGGCGGAGCCGTCGGCGATGTCGATCCACTCCGTGCCGCTGCTCTGCGCGGTAAAGTTGTCGACGTCGAAGATGTTCCAGGTGCCGGCGGTGGAGCTGATGTCGGTCGTCGTGGCGCCGGCCGTGCCGGAGGCGAGGCCGGCGATGACGGTGGCGGCCACCAGCGCCGTGCGGGCGGCGGCCCGCAGGGTCATTACGGTGTGCATGAGTTTTCCCTTGTGTATTTTGTGGTGTGTGTGGGTCGAGTGCCGTCCGCAGGCGGATTCCCGGCACGCTGACGGCACTCCGGATCTTTGCGGCAGCGGATGACTCCGTATTTACCTTAACGCGACGCTCCGGCTACGCGGAGGTTGCGACATGGCGGCCGCACGACGACCGCGCGCCGGCCGCCGGCGCATCCGGCATTTCGAATTGCGAGATGCCGACGGACCCCCGCGCGGCGTACCGTGGGGCAATGAACCAAGGCCCCCTGCTGACGGTGGACACGGCAACGCTGGTTGCGACGACCTTTGCGCTGGTGGGCGCCTCGGTGCTGCTGCACTACGAGGTGCTCAAGGGCCTGTCGATCCTGCTTGGCAGGACGGCCGCCTGGCACCGACGGCGAATCCTCCTGATGGTGTTCGCTCTGTTCGGGCTGCACCTGGCCGAGATCTGGTGCTTCGGCATCGGCTACCGGCTGCTGCTCGCGACGCCGGCCAACGGCGCCCTGACGGGTCCGGCATCCGACGCCGGCTCGCTGCTCGACTGCGTGTATTTCTCGGCCGTGATCTTCACGACGCTGGGCCTGGGCGACGTCGTGCCATCCGGCGCGATCCGCTTCCTGGTCGGAACCGAAGCGCTGGCCGGCTTCATGCTCCTCTCGTGGTCGGCAGGCTTTACCTTTGTCGAGATGCAGCGCTACTGGCGCGACACCTGAGCGGGTACTGCCGGCTCGCCGGTCAGGAACCGTTCAGCGCAGTCGCCAGGCGAACGCGCCCACACCGGTCGCGATCACCGCCCACGCCGCCCAGTCGGGTGCGACGCGCGCGGCCAGCAGAAAGCCGCCGGTCAGCACCGCCGCGCAGGCGAAGAGTGCGAGGTCGCGCCGCCGGCCGTCCGCCCGCAGTTCCGCACGCAGGGCCGCCCAGTCGGCGCGCGCATCGACCGCGGCCGGGGACGCGTTGACGCGCTGCTCGATGACGCGTTCGGCGACGAGCGGCAACTGCTTGATCGCCTCGATCAGATCCGGACCGCGGCCCCGCCAGGCCTTCCACACCGCGCGCGGCCCCATGCGTTCTTTCATCCACCGGCGCAGCAGGGGCTGGGCCGTCTTCCACAGATCGAGGTCCGGATAGAGCTCGCGGCCGAGGCCCTCGATGTTCAGCAGCGTCTTCTGCAGCAGTACGAGCTGCGGCTGGACCGTCATCTTGAAGCGCCGCGCCGTCTCGAACAGGCGCAGGAGCACGATTCCGAAGGAGATTTCCTTGAGGGGCTTGTCAAAGATCGGCTCGCAGACCGTGCGGACCGCGCTCTCGAGCTCATCGACCCGCGTTCCGGCCGGCACCCAGCCGCTCTCGACGTGCAGCTCCGCCACGCGCCGGTAGTCGCGGTCGAAGAAGGCGAGGAAATTGGCGGCAATGTAGCTCTGGTCGCGCGGATCGAGCGTGCCGACGATGCCGAAGTCGACCGCCGCGTACTTGGGGTTCTCGGGGTCCGTCACGTCGACGAAGATGTTGCCGGGGTGCATGTCGGCATGGAAGAAATTGTCGCGCAGCATCTGCGTGAAGAAAATCTCCACGCCGTGCTCGGCGAGTTTCTGGATATTGACGTTGAGCTCACGCAGGCGCGCCATGTCGCTGATCGGCACACCGTAGATGCGCTCCATCACGATTACGTCGGCGCGGCAGAGATCCCAGTGGATCTCCGGGACGTGCAGCAGCGACGAGCCGGCGAAGTTGCGCCGCAGCTGCGTGGCATTGGCGGCCTCGCGCTGCAGGTCGAGCTCGTCCATGATCGTCTTTTCGTATTCGCGCACGACCTCGATCGGCCGCAGCCGGCGCAGCTCGCTCCAGTAGCGCTCGACCAGTGCGGCGATGGCGTGCATGACCTCGAGATCGCGGCGGATGAGCCCCTCGATGCCGGGCCTGAGCACCTTGACGACGACCTCGCGGCCGTCCGGCAGTGCCGCCGTGTGCACCTGGGCGACCGATGCCGCCGCGAGCGGCGCCTCGTCGAAGCGCGCGAAAAGCTCCGCCACCGGCTTGCCGAGGGAGGTCTCGATGCGCCCCCGCGCCTCGTCCGCCGGGAAGGGTGGCACGCGGTCCTGCAGCTTCGCGAGCTCGTCGGCGATGTCCGCCGGCAGGAGGTCGCGGCGGGTCGAGAGTGCCTGGCCGAACTTGATGAAGATCGGGCCGAGTTCCTCGAGCGCGAGGCGCAGCCGTTCGCCGCGCGAGCCCGCCCGCTCGCGCTCGCGGCGCGTGCTCGGCTGCAGCAGCGCCAGAAAACGCAGCGGCCGGTAGAGGTGGGTGCGGCTGACGTAGTCGTCCAGGCGATGGCGCAGGAGCACGCGCTGGATGACGAGCAGGCGGCGGACCACGCGAACGCTGAACACTACTGACGTTCCTTGAGCCGCGATTCGACGAGGGCGATGCGCGCGGCGGCGCGCTCGACGTCGTCGCGCAGGCGGTTGACCTCCCGCGCCTGGAGGTCGGTCTCGCCGCGCGCCGCGAGATCGCGGCTTTCCTCGGTAAGGTACTCGGCGACGCTGGCGCGGGCCGTGGTCCGGATCCGCCCGGCGAAGGCCATGAGCCCCGCCACGGCCCGGCCGGCGAGGTGCGCCGGCGCTTCGCCGATCAGGCGCGCGAGTTCCGCCTCCGGTTCGGGCCGTGCCCGCTCGAAGAGCGTCTTGAACTGCTGGAGGATCTCCGGATCGCCGCTGATGCTCACCCCCGCGGAGCCGGCCACGGGCGTCGCCGTGCGCAGCAGCGCGAGGAGCGCGAACGGCGCGCCGACCACTTCCGCATCGGCAGGTTCCTCGTCGACGGTGAGCGCGAGCGCCGTGGCGCCGGCCGCGATGCGCACGCGCAGCCCGGCACCGCTGATGCGGACCGCCACCGAGCGGCCGCTCAGGCGACCGAGCAGCGCACGGCCCGGCGTCGATTCGGCGAGGTTCCGGTTGAGGACGGCCGCCAGCGGCCCGAGCAGCACCGGGGCAGGGTCGCGCAGTGGCATCTAGTAGCGCCAGCCCTGGTGCAGCGCGACGATTCCGCCCGACAGGTTATGGTGGCGAGTGCCCTCGAAACCCGCCGCCTGCATCATGCCCTTCAGCGTTTCCTGGTCCGGGAACATGCGGATCGACTCGGCGAGGTAGCGGTAGCTCGCGCTGTCGTTCGCGACCAGCTTGCCGAGTGCCGGCAGAGCCGAGAACGAGTAGGCGTCGTAGACCCGGCTGAGGAGCGGCAGCACGGGCTTGGAGAACTCGAGGATGAGGAGCTGGCCGCCCGGCTTCAGGACGCGGTACAGCGAGCGCAGCGCGGCGTCCTTGTCGGTGACGTTGCGCAGCCCGAAGCCGATGGTGACGCAGTCGAATGCGGAGTCCCGGAACGGCAGGTGCTCGGCGTTGGCGACCGCGTAGCGCACGGGCGACGTGACTCCCGCGTCGAGCAGCCGGTCGCGGCCGTGGCCGAGCATCGAGGCGTTGATGTCGGACAGGACGACGAGGCCCTGCTCGCCGACCTGGCGGGCGAGACCGAGGGCGAGATCGCCCGTGCCGCCGGCCACGTCGAGCGCCGCCTGCCCGGGGCGCAGCCGCGCCTGGCCGAGCGTGAACCGCTTCCACAGCCGGTGCACGCCGAAGGACATCAGGTCGTTCATGATGTCGTAGCGGCCGGCAACCGAGTCGAAGACGGCCCGGACGTGGCTCGCCTTCTCGTGGCGCGCCACGCGGGCATAGCCGAAGTCGACGGTATCGGTACCAGCGGGCGGGTCGGGAGCGTCGGTCATCGGCGGCTGTCTCTGCGGCGGGCGGGTCGCGCCGGTTTCTGGCCTGCACAGCCCGGAGGGTCGGCGCGCTGGACCCGGCCAGCGATTGTAGCGCCGGGCTCACCGATGCGCACCCGCGAGCCGGCCGATCCGCCCGTCAGAACGGCGACTTGTCGCGCTGGCCGGCGGGGCCGTCCAGGAACTCGGCGAGCAGCGGTGCGAACATCCGGTCCTCGACGAGGAAGGCGTCGTGCCCGTACGGCGAGCTCAGGTCGACGTAGCGGGTCGGCACGTGCTCGGCCTTGAGCATGGCGGCGATCTCCGCCTGCTGGCCGAGCGGAAAGAGCTGGTCCTCGTGCACGCCGATCACGAGCGCCTGCTCGAGCTTCAGGCCAAAGTGCGTGGTGCCGGTGCCAGGCTCCCGCCCGAACGCGCCGAACTCGAAAAGATCCATGGCCCGGGACACGTACCAGAACGACCAGGGGTCGAAGCGCGCGGCGAACTTCTGTGCCTGGTGGTCGAGCCACGACTCGACTTCGAAACGGGTACCGGATGCCCCGATCGCCTGGCTGCCGGTGGCGTGGGCAAAGCGGTTCTCGAGCAGGGCGGCGCCGATGTAGGACAGCATGCCGACCTTGCGCGCATAGCGGAACGCAAGGCCGAGGTCGATGGCGCCGCCGGCGAGCGCCGTGCCGACCATCTCGCGCTGCAGGGCGCGGGTCGCGATCGCGAAGGCGCTGGCCGTCATGGTGCCGGACAGCGAGGCGAGGCGCCGCGCCCGGCCCGGAAAGAGCGCGGCATGCGCCAGCACGCTCATGCCACCGAGCGAGGCGCCGATCGCCGCGTACAGGACGTCGATGCCGAAGTGTTCGACCGCCGCCTGGGCGCTGCGCGCGATGTCCTCGACGCGAAGCTCGGGCCAGGCATAGCCGTACGGTCGGCCGGTTGCCGGATCGGTGTCACCCGGGCCCGACGAGCCGAAGCAGCTGCCGAGCGAGTTGGCGCAGACGATGAAATAGCGATCCGTATCCAGGGCCCGGCCGGGGCCGATCAGGCCTTCCCACCAGCCCGCGCTCGGGTCCTCGGCGGTGCTTGCGGCGTGCGCCGAGGCCGACAGGCCCGTGAAGAGGAGGACGGCGTTGTCGCGCGCGGCGTTCAGGGATCCCCAGGTCTCGACGGCGAGAGTCGCCTCCGGGAGTTCCCCACCGGCGTGGAACCGGTACGGGCTCGGCAGCCGGACGCGGTGCTGGCGGCCACGGTTGGCGGAGGCGTGTTCGGACGCGGGGGCGTTCATGGCCATAATTGTCTGCCGCAACCCCTGCGTCGCCCGAGAACCGTTGGTTATGGAATCATGCCCCACCGGGTTTCGCGGTGGTCTGCCGTGGAGCCTACACTTTGCCTCATTACGGCGCCGCATGGAGCCGTCCAAGGAGCTGCACAGCTATGATTTACAACAGTATTCTTGAAACCATCGGGCGTACCCCGATTGTCCGGATCAACCGTCTGGCGCCGGCCCACGCGACCATCTACGCCAAGATCGAGTCGTTCAACCCGGGCGGCTCGGTCAAGGACCGGCTGGCCATCGGCATCATCGAGGACGCCGAACGGCGCGGCGTGCTCAAGCCCGGCCAGACCGTCGTCGAGGCGACGTCCGGCAACACGGGCGTCGCGCTCGCCATGGTCTGCGCGGCCAAGGGCTACCCGTTCGTGGCGCTGATGGTGGAAACCTTCTCCGTCGAGCGTCGCAAGCTCATGCGTGCCTACGGCGCGCGCGTGATCCTGACGCCCGCCGCGGAGCGCGGCAGCGGCATGGTGCGCCGGGCCCGGGAGCTGGCCGAGAAGCACGGCTGGTTCCTCGCCTCGCAGTTCGATAACGAGGCCAATCCCGCCTACCACCGGCAGACGACCGGCCCCGAGATCCTGTCCGACTTCGCCGGCAAGCGGCTCGACTACTTCGTGGCTGGCTGGGGTACGGGCGGCACGATGACCGGCGCCGGGCAGATCCTCAAGCTCGCCCGCCCGGACGTGCGCATCGTCACGACCGAACCGGCCGGCGCGAGGCTGCTGGCGGGCGCGGAGTGGAAGCCGCACAAGATCCAGGGCTGGACGCCGGATTTCGTGCCCAAGGTGCTCGACCGGACCGTGTTCGACGACAACGTCCCGGTGACCGACGAGGAGTCGATCGCCGCCTCGCGCGCACTCGCCCGCGAGGAAGGGATCTTCGTCGGTATCTCCTCGGGCGGCTCGTTCGCCGCCGCGCAGAAGGTCGCCGCCGCGGCGCCTCCGGGCAGCGTGATCCTGACCATCCTCGCCGACACCGGCGAACGCTACCTGTCGACGGTGCTGTTCGAAGGCGTCAACGAGGGCTCCGATCCCGAGCCCTGAGCTCGCCCCGGCTGGTGCCGCGGGACGGCGCAATGCTTAAATGCGCCGTCCCGCGGCACGATCTGCCGTTCACCGCCGCGGGAACGACGCAGGAGTCCCGCCGCGATGACCGCCGCCCGCTACGACTGCAGCCAGTGCCCCGGCTACTGCTGCTCCTATTCCCGGATCAGCGTCACCAGCTACGACATCGAGCGCCTCGCCCGGCATTTCTCGCTGGCGCCCGCCGTCGCGCGCCGGCGCTTCACGTACCACTACACGGCCGGCGGCGTCGACGAATGGGTGCTCCGGCATCACAAGGACCACGTCTACAAGTCGATCTGCCGCTTCTTCGACCGCGACGAGCGGCGTTGCACGGTCTACGAGGCCCGGCCGGGTGTCTGCCGCAAATACCCCTACGGCAATCGCTGCGGCTATTTCGATTTCCTGAAGTTCGAGCGCGAGCAGCAGGGCGACGACGACTTCATTCCGAGCGCGTAGCGGGCTTTCGTTCGTAGCCTATGCCCTCGAGGCGCTGGAGGTAACGGGCCCAGTTCGCCTCCCGGCCGAGCGCCAGCTCGCGCAGGTACTTCCAGGTGTACAGGCCGGTGTCGTGGCCGTCGCTGAACACGAGGCGCACCGCATAGCGGCCGATCTGGTCGACGCGCGTGACCTCGACATTCTCCTTGGCGATCTGCAGCACGTCCTGGCCGGGCCCGTGGCCCTGGACCTCGGCGGACGGCGAATGCGTGCGCAGGTACTCGAACGACAGCACGTCACGCGCGCCGTCCGGATAGGTGATCTCCAGCACCCGCGACTTGCGCCGCAGGCGGATTTCGCTCGGCGCGGTGACTTCGGTTTCGCTCGTCATGGTCGACTCCGCAGCGCAGGTATCGCCGGCAGGCGATGCGCGCACCGCTTACAGGATGTAGCGACTGAGGTCCTCGTCCACGGCGAGCGCGCCGAGGGCGGCATCCACGTAGGGCGCGTCCACGCGCAGCGTGTGACCGGACCGGTCGGGTGCCTCGAACGACACCGTTTCCAGCAGTTTCTCGAGGACCGTGTGCAGGCGCCGCGCGCCGATGTTCTCGGTCGCCGAATTGACGCTGAACGCGATCTCGGCGAGGCGTCGCACGCCGTCGGGAGCGAATTCGACGGTCACGCCCTCGGTGGCGAGCAGGGCGGCGTACTGCCGGCACAGGGAGGCGTCCGGTTCGGTGAGGATCCGCACGAAATCCCCGACGCCGAGCGAATCGAGCTCGACCCGGATCGGGAAGCGGCCCTGCAGCTCGGGAATCAGGTCCGAGGGCTTTGCCATGTGGAAGGCGCCGGAGGCGATGAACAGCACGTGGTCGGTGCGGACCACGCCGTAGCGGGTGGACACGGCGGAACCCTCGACCAGCGGCAGGAGGTCCCGCTGCACGCCCTCGCGCGACACGTCGGCGCCGTGGGTCTCGCCGCGCCGGGCGACCTTGTCGATCTCGTCGATGAAGACGATGCCGTTCTGCTCGGCCTCCGTCACCGCCCGGGCGCGCAGTTCCTCCTCGTTGATGAGCTTCCCGGCCTCCTCGTCGCGCAGGAGTCCGAGCGCCTCGCGAACCCGGATCTTGCGGACGCGGGCGCGACCGGGGCCGAGGTTCTGGAAGAGGCCCTTGAGCTGCGCCGACAGTTCTTCCATGCCGGGCGGCGTGACGATGTCGACGCCGGCTGCCGGCGAGTTCAGCTCGATCTCGACCTCGCGCTCATCGAGGGTGCCCTCGCGCAGCTGCTTGCGCAGCTTCTGGCGCGTATCGTCGCTGCGCGCCGGGGCGTCGTCCCCGAATCCACTGCCGCGCGGCCGCGGCAGCAGGATGTCGAGCAGGCGCTCCTCGGCGGCGTCCTCGGCGCGCGGCGCGAGGCGGAGCATTTCCTGCTCGCGCGTCATCTTGACGGCGACCTCGACGAGATCCTTGATGATCGAATCGACCTCGCGGCCGACGTAGCCCACCTCGGTGAACTTCGTCGCCTCGACCTTGACGAACGGCGCCCGCGCCAGACGCGCGAGCCGGCGCGCGATCTCCGTCTTGCCGACACCGGTCGGGCCGATCATGAGGATGTTCTTCGGCGTCACCTCGACGCGCAGTGCCGCGGGCAGCTGCATGCGGCGCCAGCGGTTGCGAAGGGCAATGGCAACCGCGCGCTTGGCCGCCGCCTGGCCAACGATGTGCTTGTCCAGTTCCTGGACGATCTCGCGGGGTGTCATGCCGGTCATTGTCTGCTCACGGCGCAGCGGGTGCGCCGAGCTCCTCGATCGTCACCTGGTCATTGGTGTAGATGCAGATGCCGCCGGCAATCCGCAGCGCCTCGGCGACGATGGCGCGCGGATCGAGCGGGCTGTGGCCGAGCAGTGCCTCGGCCGCCGCCTTGGCGTAGGCGCCGCCGGATCCGATGGCCATCAGGCCGTCCTCCGGCTCGATCACGTCACCGTTGCCGGAGACGATGAGCGAGCTTGCCGCATCGGCGATGCAGAGCAGGGCCTCCAGGCGCCGCAGGCTGCGGTCGGTCCGCCAGTCCTTGGCGAGTTCGACCGCGGCGCGCGACAGGTTGCCGTATTTCTCGAGCTTGCCCTCGAAGCGCTCGAAGAGCGTGAACGCATCCGCCGTGCCGCCGGCGAAGCCGGCCAGTACACGTCCGCCATACAGGGTGCGGACCTTGCGCGCGTTGCCCTTCATGATGGTGCTGCCGACCGTGACCTGCCCGTCGCCGCCCATCGCGACGTGCGCGCCCCTGCGGACCGACACGATCGTCGTGCCGTGCATGGCCGGTGACTCGCTCATGGAACTCCGCCTGTCATGGCTTGGCGCGCCGGCGGGCGCGGGGGTGACTCGCGTCATAGGTGCGGGCGAGGTGCTGGAAATCAAGGTGCGTGTAGACCTGCGTCGTGCTGATGTTGGCGTGACCGAGGAGTTCCTGGACGCCGCGCAGGTCGCCGGACGACTCGAGGAGGTGCGAGGCGAACGAGTGCCGGAAGAGGTGGGGGTGGACATGGCTCGTGATGCCCTGGCGGCGGGCGTAGGCGGCGACCCGCAGCTGCAGCGCCCGGGAGCCCAGCCGGCGGCCGTTGCGACCGATGAAGACCGCCTGTTCACCGACCGCGGCAAGGCCGGTGCGGATGCCGAGCCAGTGCTCGAGGGCGCGCAGGGCCATCCGCCCGACCGGGACGATGCGCGTCTTGCCACCCTTGCCGAGGACGCGCGCCGTGTGATCCTTCATGTCGAGGTCGGGAAGGTCGAGACCGAGGATCTCGGCGAGGCGCAGGCCGCTCGAATACAGGAGCTCGAGCGCGGCGTGGTCGCGGCAGAGGAGCGCCTCGTCCGCATCGCTGGCGGTCGGCCCCTGACGCTCGCCGAGCAGGCGTGCCATCTGGTCGACGTCGAGCGTCTTCGGCAGGCGCTTGGCGCCCTTCGGTGCGCGTATGTCGTCCGCGGGGTTGCCGCGGACCGCCGCCTCGCGGGCGAGGTAGCCATAGAAGCCCCGCACCGCCGACAGGCGCCGCTGGATCGAGCGCGGACCGAGGCCGTCGCGATGGCATTCCGCGGCAAAGCGGCGGATGTCCTGGCCGATGACGCTGCCGAAGCTCGCGATGGCATTGGCATCGAGCCAGTTCACCAGCGACACCAGGTCCGCCCGGTAAGCGCTGATCGTGTGCGGCGACAGCCGGCGTTCGCGCGCGAGGCTGTCGAGGTAGCGCTCGACCCAGCCGAGCTCCTGGTCCTGCACCGCGGGCCCGGTCCGCCCGTCAGGTCAGCGCGGCGGCGATCATTTCGCCGATCCGCGCCAGGTAGTCGGTGCTCATCGTCGGATTGAAGCGGTCCGCGTCGGGCGAGCAGATGGCCAGCAGGCCGCGCTCGCCACCGGGTCCGAGCGGGACGAGGGCTACCGAGCCTACTTCCGAGGTCGCCGTCGGGAACAGGTAGTCGCGACTCGAGTCGCGGATCTGGCCGCAGCGCGGCTTGCCGCTCGCATACAGCGAATCGAAGGCGCGCAGGGCCTCGTCGCTCTTCTCGACATAGCGCAGCGCCCGGCCCTCGCCGATCGCCGCGGCCAGCGCCCGGTCGTGCAGCAGGAGGACGAAGGCGTCGGCCGCGAAATCCTCGCGCAGGCTGCGCTCGATCACGTTGAACCGGGCGACCGAATCGCGCGCATGGATCAGGCCAACCGCCAGGTGATGCATTTTCCTGGCCAGCGCATCGTTGCCGTGGCCGATGTCGATCAGTTCGCGGAACTTGGCCTCGTGCTCGCGGGCCCGGTCACGCAGTACCTCGACCTGCCGTTCGACGAGCGAGAGGGTGTGCCCGTCGCTGCGCACGTGCGGCAGCCGCAGGTCGGCAACGAGCTCGGTGTGTTCGGTGAAGAAATCCGGGTGGGCCGCCAGGTACTCGACGACCGCCGCATCGTCGATCTCGGTGCTGCGGCGGGGGCGGGCGGGGGCGGCGGGTTTGGCCTGCGTCGTCATAGTTCGGTGTGTCCTTCGAATGCAGTGGCAGTCGGGCCTGTCAGCCAGATCGGTTCGCCGGCGGCCGGCCATTCGACCGTCACTCGCCCGCCGGGCAGTTCTACGTCCACGCGCGGACCGAGCAGGCCAAGCTGCCTGCCGACCGCGACCGCAGCGCACGCGCCGGTGCCGCAGGCGAGCGTCTCGCCCACGCCGCGCTCGTGCACCCGCAGGCGGACCCGCGCTTCGGACTCGACCTGCAGGAAGCCCACGTTGGTGCGCCTCGGAAAGCGATGATCATACTCCAGTGCCGGGCCGAGGCTTCCCACCGGCGCCGTGTCGGTATCGTCGACCAGGAGCACGGCATGGGGATTGCCGATCGACACCGCCGACACCCGGACCGCCGAGGCCATGCCGCGGACATCCGCGAGGTCGTAGAAATCGGCGCGCTCCGCGACGAGGAAGGGCAGCGCGGCCGGGGCGAAGTCCGGAATGCCCATGGTCACGGCCACGACTCCGCCGTCGAGGACGCGGGCGAGCACCGTACCGCTCGGGCTGTCCATCGTCAGGGCGGCCGGCCGGCCGGCGAGGCGTGCCGCGGCGTGCGCGGCGATGCAGCGGGCGCCGTTGCCGCACTGCTCGACCTCGCCACCGTCGGAATTGAAGATCCGGTAGTAGAGATCCGTGCCCGGCCGGCGCGGCGGGTAGAGCGCCAGGGCCTGGTCGAAGCCGACCCCGGTGTGGCGATCGGCGAGACGGCGAAGCGCCGCGGCGTCGGGCAGGAGCGCGTCGCCGTCGAAAACGATGAAGTCGTTGCCGAGGCCGTGCATCTTGGCAAAGGAAAGCCGCATCGGCACATCATATCGCGGCCGGGGCGGCGAGCCGCTACCATAGCCGCCCGATGAGCAATATTTCATGAGCACGGCACCCCGGATCGGCTTCGTCAGCCTCGGCTGCCCGAAGGCGCTGGTCGATTCCGAGCGGATCCTGACCCAGCTGCGTGCCGAGGGCTACGCGGTATCCGGTTCCTACCAGGAAGCCGATCTGGTCGTGGTCAACACCTGCGGCTTCATCGACGATGCCATCCACGAATCGCTGGATGCGATCGGCGAGGCGCTGGCACAGAACGGCCGGGTCGTCGTCACCGGTTGCCTCGGTGCCCGACCGGAGACGATACGCGAGCGTCACCCGGCCGTGCTCGGCATCACCGGTCCCCATGCCTACGACGAAGTGATGCAGCTGGTGCACCGCGAGCTGCCGCGGCCCCACGATCCCTATACCGACCTCGTACCGCCGCAGGGCATCCGCCTGACGCCCCGCCACTACGCGTACCTGAAGATTTCCGAGGGCTGCGACCACAAGTGCAGCTTCTGCATCATTCCGTCGATGCGCGGCGGTCTTGCCAGCCGCCCGCTCTCGCACATCCTCAATGAGGCGATCCGCCTGCGCAATGCCGGTGTCCGCGAGCTCCTGGTGATTTCACAGGACACGAGCGCCTACGGCGCCGACCTGCGGTTCGCTCCGGAAAAGCTCGGCCAGCGCGAGGTGCGCACGGGATTCTACGAACTGGCGCGGGAACTGGGTGAGCTCGGCATCTGGGTCCGGATGCACTACGTCTATCCGTATCCGCACGTCGCCGACATCCTGCCGCTGATGGCTGAGGGCAAGGTGCTGCCCTACCTCGACGTTCCGTTCCAGCACGGCAGCCCGCGCATCCTGAAGCTGATGCGCCGGCCGGCGCACGCCGAGAACACCCTGGCGCGCATCCGCTCGTGGCGGGCCGCGGTACCGGAGCTCTCGCTGCGCAGCACCTTCATCGTCGGCTTTCCCGGCGAGACCGAGGCGGATTTCCAGGTGCTGCTCGACTGGCTCGAGGAGGCGCAGCTCGACCGCGTCGGCTGTTTCAAGTATTCGCCGGTCGTCGGTGCCGCTGCCAACGACCTGCCCGATCCCGTGCCGGAGGCGCTCAAGGCCGAGCGGGAGTCCCGCTTCATGCAGGCGGCGGCGCGCATCAGTGCGGCGCGGCTGGCGGCGCGCGTCGGTGAGCGCACCCGCGTGCTCATCGATTCGGTATCCGCCCGCAAGGCCTTCGGCCGCTCCTACGGTGAGGCACCGGACATCGACGGGACGGTGGTCATCGGTGGCCGGGGCGTGACCCGGCTGGTGGCCGGCGAATTCGCGGAAGTCGACATCGTCGCGGCCGACACGCACGACCTGGCGGGCCGGCTGGCCTGAGCCGCGCTTACGGCGTGCCGGCGTTGCCCGCCGGCACGCGCAGTTCGAGCGCGAGGCGACAGCCGCGGCCGGCGTCGAAGGCGAGAGCGAAGTTCTCGTGGCCGCGCGCGCGTTCGGCGGTGGCCGCGTAATCGTATTCGCCGTAGGCGACCAGCAGGTCGCCGCTCGCCGACTGCAGGCGTCTCGCGACCCGGGCCGCGGCGAGCACCACACCGTGCAACGGATCGCGCTCGGCCGCCCCCGCCCCGTCGAGCGGCGCCGTTCCGGGGCCCAGCAGGCGCACGTCGCGGGCCGCGAATTCCTCGAGCGCCCGGCGCCGGCCTTTGCCGCGCCAGGCCTCGAAGAAGCGGCGGTCGCAGGTCGGTACGTCGGCGCCGACCGCGCCGCCGCCCGCCCGCAGCCGGGTCCCGACCGCCAGGTGACGGTCGCGCTGTTCGGGCGGCAGCGGGTAGTCGATGCCCGCGTCGAGCAGTACCCGCCAGCCGGTCGCCGGATCCCGGCGCCAGATGGTCACAAAATGGCCCGCCTCGGCCGCGGTCGCCGAGTCCCTGGGGTAGGAGAGGTACGGCCCGCTGGTCCAGCCGAAGTCACCGCCCGAGGACAGCGTGGCCACGTCCGGTCGCCAGACGAGGCGCGAGCCGTCGTCGGCCGAGGCTTCGAAGATCGGCCGTGCCGGGCGCGGCGCCGGCGCGAGGGTGACCGCGCTGTCGGCCAGGAACGCGAGAAAGCCGGCGCGGATGCCATCGGCGGCGACGGCGGCCGCGAAGCGCGACTCGGCATCGACCAGCGGCGAGGCGGGTTCCGCGCCGGGCGCCGGCGCCGCCGCGAGCAGCAGGAGGACGATGCCCGCGCCGTGCCACGGGCCTGAGCTGCGCGGTCCTGGACGTCGGCTGGGTCGGTGCATGACGGCTCCTGTGCGCCGGACGCCTCGCCCCGGCCCTGAGACCTTATACTAGGTCACCTGCGCGGCCGATCGCGACTGTCGACTCGACCGGCGCCCCGACCGACGTCGTTCCCTGGAGGTATTCATGTCGTTCCCAACCCGTCTCACCGCCACGCTTGGCGCCGCGGTGCTCGGCCTGTCGATGCTGCTGACCGGCGGCTGCGCGTCGACCAACGCCCGCACCGACTTCGATCCCGGCGCGGACTTCACCAAGTTCCACACCTACATCTGGGCCGGCGGCAAGGACATCACCAACTCCGGCCTGCTCGAGAACTCGCTGGTCGACAAGCGCGTCAAAGAGATCGTCACCCGGCAGCTGACCGCGAAGGGCCTGACCGAGGTCGCCGCCGGCCAGCCCGCGGACCTGGTCGTGCGCTACTGGGTCGGCGTCAAGGAAAAGCAGGAGATCGATACGATCCCGACCGCCGGCTACGGCTATGCCTACGGTCCGTACTGGGGAGGTCGCTGGGGTCCGGCCTACGATCAGGTGGTGGTGAACAACTACCACGAGGGCACGCTGATCGTTGACCTGATCGACGCGAAGTCGAAGGAACTCGCCTGGCGCGCCTACCTCGTGCAGACGATGGAGCGCGACCTGAAGAAGACGGCTGAAAAAGCCGAGCGCAACGCCGAGGCGGCGTTCAAGAACTACCCGCCGCACCCGGACGCGAAGTAACGCGTTCCGCCGCGGAACCGGTGCCCGCCGCCGCCCGCCGGCGGTCGGGCACGCCGGTGCCGCCTGCCGCGCCGCGGCTCAGGGCGAGGATGAACTCGCCAGGCGCCAGGCGCCGGCCTTGTCCCGGCAGTAATGCAGCGTGAACGGCTCGGTCGACGCGTTCACCGTGGTCTCGCCGGTCAGTGCGCGGCAGGAATAGGCGTCCCGCGTGTAGCTGCGGGCGACGCTCATCGTCGCCGACACGCCGGCCTGCTGGCCGTTGAAGCGCACCGGCACGCCGTCCGGTTGCGAGGCGACGGTCGTCTCGGCCATGTTGATGAAAAGCTTCATGTCGGCCTCGCTGAAGGACATGAAGTTCCTGCCCTTGAGGACGGCGGCCAGGCCGGGCGCTGCATGGGTCACCGGCGCCGTCAGCGACAGCGCGAGGCTGGCCAGCAGAATCAGTGCGGGAAAGCGTTTCGTCATGGCGGATCCTTGGCGTCGGGCCGTTCGCGGCTACGCCAGTGTAGCGACTGGCAGCGCCCGGTGCCTAAGGCGCCGGCAGCGAGGCCAGGATCCCGAGGCGCAGGTCGGTGAAGCGCGGGCTGAACCCCAGCTCCTCACGAATGCGCCGACTGTCGACCTGGCGCGACTCCCGCAGATACGACCAGAACTCGGGCGATACCCGTTGCTCGGCTTCGTCGCGGCCGATGAGGCTCGGTGGCGGCAGACCGCACAGCGTCGCGACCCGCTCGAAATACTCGGTCATGGTGGTCGCGTTGCCGTCGGTGACGTTGTAGATGCGGTTCTTCGCCTGCGGCGCGGCCAGCGCCAGCTGCACCGCGGCCACGAGGTCGTCGACGTGGATGCGCGCCGACGGCGGCGCTTCCGAATGGCGGAGCATCGGTTCGCCGCGTTTCAGGCGCTCGGTCGGCAGGCGGCCCGGGCCATAGATCGCCGGTACCCGGAGGATCGTCCACGGCACGCGGTTGGCCGCTCCCCAGATCATGACCTGCTGCTCGGCATCGACCCGGCGCCGGGCCCGGTCGGTGCCGGGCTTGAGCTGCGAGTCCTCGTTGACCGGTGCGCCGTCCGCATGGCCGTAGACCCCGGTCGTGCTGACATAAAGGAGCCGGGTCGGCAGGGCGGTTGCCTTGCGCAGGAAGCGCTCGAGGCGCGGGTCGGTCGCGCCCTCGGCCGGCGGTGGCGCGAAGTACAGGACAGCGGCCGGCAGCGACAGCAGGCGCGGCACCGGTGCGTGCTCGTCGTCGAGGTTCCATGCAAAACCGTCGATGCCCTGGCGGTCGAGCGCGGTGGCCGACTCGCTGCGACTGGTGATGCCGACGACCGGGCCGCGCGCGACCAGCGCCTTGGCGACGCGGGTGCCGAGATAGCCGCAGCCGACGATCAAATAGCGCACGACTCCAGTCATACTGCCATTCTACGACCAACGGCCGGGGCGTGCTTCAGGGAGCGATGGTGGCGAGTGGGGAACCGGGACACGAATGGCTGGTGCGGCTGGGGCCGGGCGAGGCGCCTTTTCACGTTGCCGACGGCGAGACCGTCCTCGACGCGGGGCGGCGTGCCGGCATCGATCTGCCGCATGCCTGTCGCGGCGGACGCTGCGGGCTCTGCGCGGCGCGCCTGCTCGAGGGGCGCTGCGCCTACCCGGACGGGCAACCGGCCGCGCTGGAGCTGCGGGCCGTGCCGGACGACCGGGTGCTGCTCTGCCGGGCGCACGCGATGAGTGACCTCAGGCTCGACATCCGCCCGATCCGGGCCGCGGGCAGTGGCGGCGCCCGGCGCCTGCCGGCCCGCATCGTCAGCATCGAGACGCTGGCACCGGACCTGCGCCGCGTGCTGCTCAAGCTGCCGCGCGCCGAGCCGTTCGCCTTCCGCGCCGGCCAGTATCTGGACATCCTGACGGCCGACGGCGAGCGGCGCAGCTACTCGATCGCCTCGGCCCCGGAGCCGGGCCTGCCGGTCGAACTGCACATCCGGCGCGGCACGCCCGGCGGAGTCGGCGCGCGCCTCTACGACGCGCTGGCGCCGGCCGGCCTGCTCGAGATCGAAGGACCGTTCGGTGATTTCGCCTTCGAGGCCCACGATCCGGCCCGGCCACTCGTCCTCGTGGCCGGCGGCACCGGGTTCGCGCCGGTGCGGGCCATCCTCTACGCGGCGCTCGCCGCCGGGGAGTTCCCGGTGTTCCTGTACCGTGGCGCGCGCAACGCCGACGAGCTCTATGACCACGAGGCACTGCTCAAGCTCGGTCGCGACTCGCCGCGCCTGCGTTACGTGGCGGTCCTGTCGGAACAGGTGCCGCCGCCACCGCTGCGCGGTGGCTGGCTGCACGAGGCGGTCGGCGCCGATTTCGCGCAGTTCGCCGATGCCTCGTTCTATGCCGCGGGACCGCCGCCGATGCTGAAGGCCCTGCGCGATGCGCTCATCGGCCGCGGCATGGACCTCGGCCGCTTCCACTCCGACCTGCCGGTGCCGTGAGCCGGCCCTAGGCGCGGATCGCACGATGCCAGCGGTGCAGTGCCGCCAGCAGGGCATTGGACTCCGGCGACTCGGCGACGATCATCTCGCCGTCGTGGCCCATGCCGCGGGCCGCCGCCGCCAGCCTTTCGCCGCCGATCAGGAGCGTACTGGCGCGCAGCAGTGCCCGGCCGTCCGGCGAGAGGAGTTCGATCAGGCAGCGCAGGACCTCGCCGCTCGTCGCGGTCACGACGCGGATCTCGCCGCGGGCCAGCGCCCGTTCGACCGCCGGCACGGCGCCCGGCGGCGGTTCGGCGCAGACCCGTTCATAGACCTCGGCGATCTCGACCGTCGCGCCGCGGCCGCGCAGGGTATCGATGATCAGGTCGCGGCCCTCGACGCCGCGCACCACGAGAATGCGCCGGCCGCGCACCTCGGCGAACTCCGGCATCGCCAAGAGGTGCTCGCTCGTGAAACCGTCCGGTGGCACCAGGGCGACCGGCTGGCCGAGCGCGCGCAGCGCCGCGGCCGTGGCCGGTCCCACCGCGCACAGCTTCGGCGCCATTCGGCCCTCGAGCAGCGCGCTGCCGTGGCGGACCGCATTGGCGCTCATGAAGACGATCCAGTCGTAGCGGTCGATCGGGCCGAGGGAGGCGCGCAGCGGCGCAAAGCCCGTGCGCGGCCGCGTATCGAGGGTCGGCAGATGAAAGACCGTGGCACCGGCGGCGGCCAGCGCCCGGGTCAGGTGCGAGGCCTGCGCCTCGGGGCGCGTCACCAGCACGCCGATGCCGTCCAGTTCGCGCACGGCGTCAGTGCGGATGGGTCGCGGACTGCAGCAGGGCACGGCCGCCCCGCCCGAGGAGCTCGTGCGCCAGCTGCCCGCCGATCGCCTCGGCCATGCCGGCCTCGCCCGTCGCCGAACCGTGCACCAGCTCGCCGCTCGTCGCCGAGCCGATCATCGCCGCCAGCGACAGGGCACCGTCGAGCAGGGTCGCGTGCGCCGCGATCGGCGAGGTGCAGCCGGCACCGAGTGCCGCCGCGAAGGCGCGCTCGGCGCGCAGGCAGATCTCCGTGTGGGCGTCGTTGAGCGGCGCGAGGAGCGCCTGCACCTCGGGATCGGTGCGGCACTCGATGCCGATCGCGCCCTGGCCGACGGCGGGCACGAAGCGTTCGGGGGCAAGGGTCGCGGTGATGCGTCCGCCGAGGCCCAGCCGGCCGAGGCCGGCGGCGGCCAGCACGATCGCATCGTAATCACCGGCGTCGAGCTTGCGCAGGCGGGTATCGACGTTGCCGCGCAGGAGCGTGATCGCGAGGTCCGGCCGCGCCGCGCGCAGCAGGCACTGCCGGCGCTGGCTCGAGGTGCCGACGCAGGCACCCTCGGGCAGCGACTCGAGCGTCGGGTAGCGGTTGGCGACGAATGCATCGCGCGGATCGGCGCGTGGCAGGAAGGCGGCCAGCGTAAAGCCCGCCGGCATGTTCCACGGCACGTCTTTCATCGAGTGCACGGCGAGGTGCGCCCGCCCCTCGTGCATCGCCACTTCCAGTTCCTTGATGAACAGGCCCTTGCCTCCGACCTCGGAGAGCGGACGGTCCTGGATCCGGTCGCCCTCGGTGACGACCGGCAGCAGTTCGACGGTAAGACCCGCGTGGGTCTGCTCGAGCAGCGACTTGACGTGTTCGGCCTGCCATAGCGCAAGCGCACTGCGTCGGGTGGCGATGATGAGCTTCAAGGGCACTCCCTAGGCGCCGGATGCGCCGAACAGCGCATCCTTGAGGCGGAAGATGGTCGAGATGTCCTCGTCGCCGTGACCGGCATCGATCAGGCGCTGGTAGTCGGCGAGCGTGGACTCGACGACCGGCAGGGCGACGGAGTGGCGGGCCGCCATGTCGCGGCAGATCTTCAGGTCCTTGTCGTGCAGGCGGACGCGGAAACCCGCCGGATAGCTGCCCTTGACCATGAACGGCGCGCGATTGACGAAGTACCAGCTCGAGCCCGCGCCCTGGCCGAGTGCCTCGACCACGGCGGCGAGCGGCAGGCACTCTGCCTTGGCGAAGGCCATGGCCTCGCCGACCGCCTGGATGATCCCGGCGCACATGATCTGGTTGGTGGCCTTGGTCGCCTGGCCGTGGCCGACCGGACCCATCAGCGTCGCTGCCTTGCCCATCGCCTTCAGGACCGGCAGCACGCGCTCGAAGTCGGCCGGCGCGCCACCGGCCATGATGGTCAGGGCGGCGTTCTTCGCGCCCTCGACGCCGCCGCTGACGGGTGCGTCGAGGAACGCGGCGCCGCGCGCCGCGAGGAGGCTCGCGGCCTCGCGCGCCGTCGCGGCCGCGACGGTCGAGCAGTCGATGACGGTCAGCCCGGGCGCGGCGCCGGGGGCGAGCGCGTTCAGCGTCGCCAGCAGGTCACCGTCCGCCGATACGCAGGTCACGATGACATCGCAGTCGCGGGCAAGGTCCGCGGGGCTCGCGGCGACGCGGACGCCGGTCTCGGCGCCGAACGCGACGGCCTTGTCGGCGCTGCGGTTCCAGACCGCGGTCAGCAGGCCCGCGCGGTGCAGGTTGCGCGCCATGGGCGCGCCCATGGCGCCAAGACCGATGAAGCCGGTTTTCACGTGAGGAGCCCTCCGAGGCAGGCTCCTATTGTGCCTCAACGACCGGGCCGGCGGCCGCTACTGCGGACTGGTGCCGCTGCCGCAGGCCTCGTCCATCAGGCGGCGCGATTCGAGGCGGGTCTGGTCGAGTTCGGCGTCGGTCAGGTAGACGCGCTCGTTGTTTTCGCCGGTCCGGTAGAGCCGACGCGAGCGGACGGCCGTTTCGTAGGCGTCGCGCGCCTTGCCACAGTCCTCGGCGTGGGCCGCGGCCACGTCGGCGGCGACCTTCTTCTTCGGATCGTCGGCCGCGGGCGTGCCGGGAGCGGCCTTGCCGTTCGCGGCGGCGGCCGGTGCGCCTGCCGGCGCCACCGGCGCGCTCGGCCGGGCGGACTTCGCGTACGGGTTGGCGACCGTTTCGGCCCGGTTTTCCTGTCCCGGCGGCGGCCGGTCGCTGTAGTGCACGCGACCCTGTTCGTCGACCCATTTGTAGACGGTGCCGTCGGCGAGGGCCGCCGTGGCGACGAGCCCGAGCATGCCCAGCACCACCAGCGTCACCGAGTGCGATGCCGGCCGACGGGCGGCACGGGCCTTACGTATCATTGCTGTCCCTCGCCTGTGGGCTGGCGGTGCGAGCCGCCAAACGGTCCCTGCCGGACACCGCCGGGCCTGTCATAAGGTCACCGGTCCGTCGCAGTCTGACCGGGTCCGGCGCGGATTCCGGTGATGCGCGTCACAGTCGCGCCTATCGCGGCAACCCCGCGTGAGTCTACCAGCGTGGCCGGTCGCTTGACTTAACGGGTGCCGCCGGATGAAGTGGCTGGCCCCGACGCGGCGGAGGATCGGTGATGAATTTCGAGGCAGGCAAGCTCGACGAACTGGCGAAGCGGCTGACCGAGGCACTGCCCGGCGGGCTGCAGACGCTCAAGGCCGATCTGGAGGGCAATTTCCGCGCCGTACTGCAGGCGGGGCTCGCCCGGATGGATCTGGTGACCCGGCAGGACTTCGACGTGCAGGCGGGAGTACTCGCCCGGACCCGGGCCAAGCTCGAGGCGCTGGAAGCGCGCCTGGCGGAGATCGAGGCAAAGCTCGGCGCGGCCACGCCCGCGCCGTAGGGCCGTGCGCGCTTACTGCGCGGCCTTGGCCATGTAGTCGACGGCTTCCTTGACCAGGTCGTCGGTCAGCGCCGGGTTGCCGCCGCGCGCCGGCATCACGCCCTTGTTCTTGTAGCCGTTCAGCGCATGGTCGTAGAGGGTCGGCTTGCCCTGCGCGAGGCGGGCAACCCAGGCCGCCTTGTCGCCGAACTTGGGCGCACCGGCGACGCCCTGGGCGTGGCAGGCCGTGCAGACCGACTTGTACGTTTCCTCGCCGTTGGCGGGCAGGGCGGCCTTCGGGGCCTCGCCGCCGGCCGTCGAGGCGACGATCGCGAGCGCCGAGTTGTCCTTGCCGGCGATCGCCACCGGGCCGGTCGGCGCGGTGCGCTCGGCGACCGCGGCGCGCAGCGACTTGTCGTCCTCGGCGCGGGCCTGCTCGAACGGGTCGCCGATATGGCGCGCCAGCGCCATGATTCCCAGCGTAATGGCCACCAGCACGCCGATGACGACACTGAACGTGTTGAAAAACTTCGAGTCGTGCTTGCTCAAGAGGCCTCTCCAGCGGTGGGTCCCGGACGATACTCCGGCGGTTCAGCCGTCGATTATAGCGATTCCGGGGCCAACCTTTAACAGAGTTGGTTGGACGCTTGAGCGACCGGCCGCGTACAATACGCGCCCTTCAACGCGCCCGTAGCTCAGCTGGATAGAGTGACGGTCTCCGAAGCCGTAGGTCGTGGGTTCGAATCCCGCCGGGCGCGCCATTTTCCTCACTCCCGTGGCCCGCATCCCGCCGGGTGCGTGCTGCCGCGTCCGACCGCGGCTCAGCCCCGGCTGCGGCCGGGCGCGGTCTGCGCCACGACGGACGCCAGGCATTGGCTCAGAGCCAGCCGCGCCGGTTGAAATACCAGTACGGCAGGACGGCCGAGGCCACCATCCCGACCAGCGCGAGTGGATAGCCCCACGCCCACTCGAGTTCCGGCATGGCATGGAAATTCATGCCGTAGATCGTCCCGATCAGGGTCGGCGGCAGGAAGACGACCGCGGCGACCGAGAAGATCTTGATGATGCCGTTCTGCTCGATGTTGATGTAGCCGAGCGTCGCGTCGAGCATGAAGTTGACCTTGCTCGACACGAAGCTCGCGTGGTCGGCAAGCGCCTGGATGTCGCGCTCGCTGCTGGCGAGGCGCGGCTGGCTGTCGGCGCCGAGCAGCGCCTGGCCCTGCTGGCGGGCGAAGGAGGCGAGGCGCCCCAGCGACACCAGGCTCTCGCGGGACTTTGACAGGAGGTCCGCATGCCAGCCGATACGGCGCAGCACGTCGCGCAGTTTCAGGTCGCGCTGGCTGGCCTTGCTGTGCCGCTGGTCGATCGCGAACACCTCGGCCGACAGCGCGTCGAGCTCGAGACCCAGGCGCTCGAGTACCTCGGCGATGCGCTCGATGATGCGCTCGAGCAGACCCTCGAGGATGAGCGCGACGCTGCCCGAGCAGGCGGGGTGCGACTCGGCGAACGCGACGAAGCGCTGGAACGGTACCGGATCGCAGAAGCGCACGGTCACCAGGCGCTCGCCGGTGACGATGAAGCAGGCGGCACTCGCTTCCGGCCGCTGCGAATCGAGCTTGGTGGCGAGTGTTGCCGTCATGTAGAGGATGCCGTTTTCCTCGTACAGGCGGCTGGACGTTTCGAGATCGTACATCTCGGCCTGCGACGGGATGCGGACGCCGCAGGCCCGTTCCAGTTCGGCGTCCTCGGCCGCGGTCGGCGCGATGACGTCGACCCAGACGGCCTCCTCGATCAGCGGCGCGCCGTGGCTGGCGGCGGCGACCCGCACGCCGGCCTCGGTCCTGACGTACGCCCTGATCATCGTCGCGACGGCTTCAGTGGCGTCGCTCGGCGCCCGCCAGGTCGCCGATGAGAGCCAGGAGGTCGGTCTCGGTGCCGGCCTGGCTCACATCGGTCGTGTACTTGCCCGCGACCACCATGAGCGGCACGCCCGTGACCTTGTAGCGCAGCGTGAACTGTTCGGCATGCTGCAGCTTGTTCTCGACCGAGAACGACTTGTAGGTCCGGTCGAAGTCCGCCGCCGACACGCCGTGCGCCACCAGAAAGGACTTCTGGAGCTGCTCGGTGTGCGCCGGGTCGCGCGGATCGACCAGCGGGTTGCCGTTGACGTGGATCTCGCGGAAGGCTTCCGCGTGCAGGGCCTCCAGCTTGCCGAGCGCCTCCATCGTGTAGAAGAGGCGGGCGTGCGCGCGGTTGACCTCGTTGCCCGGCCAGATCACCGGCATGCGGTGAAAGTCAGCGTAGGCGGGCTTGCCCTTGCTGCGCCAGTTCTCGAGAAACGGGTCGAGGTGGAAGCAGTGCGGGCAGCCGTACCAGAACACCTCCAGCACCTCGACCTTGCCGGCGGCGGCGTCGGTCGGCTGGACGGGCAGCAGGATCGTGTAGTTCTTGTTCTCGACCCACTTCGCCGGAATGCCGGTCGGCGCCGGCGGCGCCGTGGCGGCGACCGCCCTCGCGACCGGCGAGAAGCTGAACGAGGAATCGGTAACGCTTTCGCCGTCGGCCGGTGCGTCGCTGCGGGTCAGCGCGTCGCCGCTGCGCTGCGGCGGGGCTTCGGCGCCGGGCGCTGCGTTGTGCGC
>CAIMCI010000008.1 GCA_903839465.1 uncultured Pseudomonadota bacterium | reverse complement strand
TCGAGGAGCGCGGTCTTCGCGCCGGCACGGGCGGCCGCGAGCGCCGCAGCGAGCCCCCCCGGCCCGCTGCCGACAACGAGCACGTCGGTCTCCAGGATGACGTCGACGGAACGGGCGGGCTCGGCGATCTTCTTCAGCATGGCGGTTCCTCGGCGGCGCGCACGACGGGGCCGCACTCGCGGAATGCCGTCCAGCGCCGCCATCCTTGAGCTTTGTCCTGAACAGCATGATAAGCCAGCGCGCCGCCGTCCGGAACGACCTTGCCGGACGGGCAGTCGGTACCTCCGGTATGCAATGGCGGCCGGCCCGCGACCGGGCCCGGTGGCGGGGGCCCGCGGATTGGGTGAAGATCCGGCGTCGCCCGCGCTGCGCGGTGCGGCCGCACTGTCGCCCCCGTCCGCCACGGAGCACCGTCCATGGTCCTGCGCCCGCTCGTCGTCCTGTGCTCGGGTCTGTGTCTCTCGGTCGGTGCGGCCGCCGCCCCGCCGTCGTCCCTGCCGGCCGCCGCTCCGGCAAGCGTCGGCCTGTCCGCCGAGCGTCTCGGGCGCCTGACAGCGCATTTCGAGGCCGAAACGAAGCGCGAGTACTCGGCCGGCTACGTGCTCATGGTCGCCCGCCACGGCAAGCTCGCCTACGCGCGCGCCATCGGCCAGCGCGATGTCGACAACCGCCTGCCGATGACGCTCGACACGCGCTTTCGCATCGCCAGCATGACGAAGCCCGTGACGGCCGTGGCCGTGCTGATGCTCTACGAGGAGGGGCGTTTCCTCCTCGACGATCCGGTGTCGCGTTACCTGCCGGAGTTCGCCAACGCGAAGGTCTTTGCCGGGGTCGAGGCCGACGGGTCGTTGAAAACCGAGCCGGCGCGCCGTCCGATCACGATCCGCGATCTTCTGACGCACACGAGCGGCCTCGGCTACGGCCCGGGCTTCGATCGGAGCTCCCCGCTCGCGAAAGTCTACGCGGGCATCAACTTCAGCGGCTCCGGCACGCTCGCCGACAAGGTCCAGGCGCTGGCGGGCCTGCCGCTCTACTTCCAGCCCGGCGAGGGCTGGCGCTACAGCTACGCGTTCGACGTCCTCGGTCGGCTGGTCGAGGTGGTCTCCGGCCAGTCGTTCCCCGACTTCCTGCAGGCGCGCCTGTTCGGGCCGCTGAAGATGCGCAGCACCGGCTTCAGCATCGCCGCGTCCGACAGGGGGATGCTCGCGACGCTCCACACGCACGGCGGTGCGGCCACCGGCATCAAGCGCAGCGACCCGCCGTGGCTTGCCGATCCCACGCTGCCCCCGCAGACCCCGTCGGGCGGCGGGGGCCTCATCTCGACCGCGGGTGACTACCTGCGCTTCGCGCAGATGCTCATCAACGGCGGCTCGCTCGACGGCGAGCAGCTGCTCTCCCCGACCACGGTGGCGCTGATGACGTCCAACCAGGTGCCAATCGACGCGCTGCAGAAGTATTTCGGCGCGGACTCCGTCGGCCTCGGATACGGGCTCGGGGTGGCGGTCGAGGTCGATGTGCGCCATGCCTACCATGCCGCCTGCACGGGCGACTATTACTGGGGCGGGATCTTTGACACCCACTGGATCGCAAGCCCGCGCACCGGGCTCGTCGCGGTCCTGCTGCACCAGCTCGACCCGACCGGCAACCAGAGCCCGCCGCGCACCGATTACGAGTTCAAGAACCTCGTGTTCGCCGCACTGAACACTCCACCCGCCGGCGGTATCGCCGCCTGCACGGCCGCGCCGTAACGCGACCCCTGGATCGAGACGTCCTCGCCGGCGGCGTGGCCCGTCAGGCCGTCCGGGCCAGCGGCCCCAGTTCCGCGCGCAGGGGCCCCAGCCAGGCGTCATAGGGTCGCCACTGGTCGACGCCGTCGCGGTTGATCGGCCGCCGGACCTGCTCGGCGCTCGCCGTATGCACCCGCCGCTCGGTCTTGTGGAACTCGACACACGCCGGCTCGAACGGCAGGCCGCAGTAGTCGAGGATCCGGCGCACGCTGCCCTCGAGGTCCTCCAGCACGTCCTCGTGGCGCACGCGCAGGATCCGCCCTGGCAGCACCTCGTCCCAGTGCGCCATCATCGCCACATAGGTGCGGTAGTAGCGACCGATGTCACTCAGGCTGTAGGCAAACTGGTGCCCGGTGGCAAACAGCTGCTTGAAGTTCGAGAAGCAGCAGTCCATTGCATCGCGCCTGGCATCGATGATCCGCGCGTTCGGGAGTATCAGCTGGATGAGCGCGATGTTGCGGAAGTTGTTCGGCATCTTGTCGATGAAGAAGGGCTTGCCGACCCGGTAGGCCAGGGTGTCGCGCAGGTATTTCTCGCCAAACGTCAGGCAGTGTTCCGCCGTGAGTTCCAGGAGCGCATCGGGGTAGTGGGTCCGCGTGACCGAATCCACCGAGTCCAGGGCGCCCACCATGCGCGGGATGTCCGCGAGTTCCATCGTGCCCTCGACCATCGAGTGCGAGGCCAGAATCTGCTCTAGCAGCGTCGAGCCCGCGCGCGGCAGACCGAGCACGAAGATCGGCGCCGGATCCTGGCACCCCCAGCCGCGGCGCGCGGCATAGAAATCGGCGGTGGCGATCTCGAGCTGGCGCGCGGCTGCCTGTTCCTGGAGCTCCGGACGGTAGCGCGACTCCTCCTTCTTCAGCGCATTGCCGCGTTGGTAGTACGCGAAGGAGTCGGCGTACTCGGCCCGGTCCTCGAGACCCTTGCCGAGCGCAAAGCACAGGTGATAGCGATCGGCCCGCTGCGTCGTCGGCCGCGCCTCGAGCTCCCGCATCCGGGCGATCTCGGCGTCCGTGAAGCGGTAGGTCTTGAGGTTCGCGAGGCTCCAGTAGGGCTCGCCGAAGCCGGGCCTCAGCTCCGCCGCCTGGCGGTAGTAGCCGACTGCCTGCTCGCGATCGCCGATGGTCTTGAAGGCATGGCCGAGCGACTGGTGCAGCTCGGCATCGGTCGGCATTGTGGTGATGCACTGCCGGTAGCCGGCGACTGCTGCGTCGAGTTCACCCAATGCCATCAGGATGCTGGCATGGGTGACGCGCGCGCCGGGATTGTCGGGCTCCGCCCTGAGGAGGCGCTCCGACTCCCGGCGGGCCTGCTCGTGCTTGTGGAGGTCGACCAGCACCAGCACGTAGTCGTAGCGCGCCGCATTGTAGTCGGGGGCAAGCGCCAGGACCTTCTCCAGGATCGTCTCGGCATCGAGCGTGAATTCGCTTTGCTTCGCAATCGTCGCCAGCAGGCGCAGCGCCTCGACGTCCTCGGGCCGCTTTGCCAGGTACGGCCGGAGCAGCGCTTCGGCCTCGCGCAGGTCGCCGTCGGCTATCATGCTGCGGGTGGTCGTGACCTCGGGCGGCAGCGAGGCGAGTTTCTCGACGTGCCGGGCGGCATTGTTCGCGGCGCCGACCTGGCCGGTCATCCGGTAGAGGGTCACGAGCGCCCGCCAGCTCGCATCGAGCGCGGCATTGAGCTGGGTCGCGCGCTCGTAGGCCTCGATCGCGCGTGGCGCATCGCGCAGGAAGACATGGCAGTGGCCGCGCTCCTGGAAGAGGCGCGAGTAACCGGGGTGGAACGCCTCGAGCGTTTGCAGGGTCGCCAGCGCGTCCGGAATGGCCTTCGACAGGCGCTGCGCGACCGCGCGCAGGTACAGGAACTCTCGGTGGCCGGGCTCGGCGGCAAGACGTGGCTCGACCCCGGCCAGCACCTCAGCAAAGCGACCGGCCGCGAGCGCCTGGCGCAGCCCTGCCAGCATGGCTTCGTCCGGGAGTTCTGGTGGTGTGAGGGTGATTTCCATCGCTTCAAAAAAATGGCGGGCCCCGTGGCCCGCCATTATAGGCTCCTGCGGACCGTCAGCCGGTCCGCGACGAGCGGTTCAAGTCATCAGCCCTTGAACTTGTAGCCGATCCGAAGACCGAGCGTACGCGGACGCTGCGGAACCTCGACGCGGATGAACTGCGCAGCCGACGTGAAGACGCTCTTGTTGATGTCCGTCAGGTTCGAGCCGACGAGTTCCGCCGTCCACGGACCCTTCGACACACCCGCCGAACCGTCCCACTGCGTCCAGGCCGGCATCTCGTAGCGGTTGACCGACGTGGCCGACGAGAACGAACTGGCCTGGTAGGCAGCGCCGAGCTGCCAGTAGTAGTTGTACTCGTTGACCGTCCACTCGTAGCGCGCGCGCGCGTTCGCCTGGACCTTCGGCGAATTCGCGAGCGGGTCGCCCGGAGTACCGAACACGTTGGTCACGCTCGCGACATGGCCGCCGGTCGCCGCCGACCCACCCACCCAGGTGGTGCTCAGCAGCTGGCCGTACGAGGGGTTGGCCGAACCGTCCGGCCGCAGCGCAATATTGCCGACCAGACCCGGCGACGTGATCAGCTCCGACTTGTTGTAGGACATCGAGCCCTGCACCGTGAGACCCTCGGTCGCACGCGCGATGAGGCTCATCTCGATGCCACGCACGCGGTAGTCCGGACCGTTCAGACCGACAGTCAGGTTACCCAGACCGAGCTGCGGCGCGAAAATACCCGTCTGCACGTTCTTCCAGTCTTCCTGGTAGATGGCACCGTTCCACTGGATACGGTTGTGCAGGAACGAAGTCTTCCAGCCCGCCTCGATGTTGGTCAGCGTGTCCGACTCGTACTCGGCCGGCACGTGCCACTGGTTGTACGTCGACAGAATGGGCTTGCCCTTCTTATCGACGCCCGTAACGACAGTATCCGGACCCGAACCATCGGCCTTCGCCGCCAGCAGATGCTCCGCCTCGCCGCGGTTGAAGCCACCCGGACGGTAGCCCTGCGACCAGGTCGCGTACAGCAGGGTGTCGGCCGTCGGCTTCCAGCTCAGGTTGACGCGGCTCTTGAAGCCGGACGACGTCGCGCTGTGCGGGTTCTGGTCGTTGAGGTTGGTGCCGTAGGGCGACTTGCCCGACGCCTCGCCGTAGCCCGAGTTCGTGCCGTTGCACGGACCCGAAATCGCCGCACCGTAGGACTTGCAGTAGAAGCTGCCGATGTTGCCGCCCAGCTGCTCGTTCTCGATGTGGAAATAACGCGTACCGACGGTCAGCGTCAGGCTGTCGACGATGTGCCAGTCCACCGAGCCGAAGATGGCGCGCTGGGTGTAGGTCCGCTGGAAGTCGTCCGCGAAGCCGGTGTTCGCGTTGCGGCGACCCCGGTCATTCATCGACGAGTCCGCGAACTTCGGCGACTGCGACGGGTCGAGGTACAGGAAGCAGTCCGTACCGCCCTTGTTGCCATCCGGGCACTCGGGCACCGACTTGTACAGCCACTCGGTGTCGTCCTGGAGCTTGCGCTGCTCCCAGAACACGCCACCGATGCCGGACAGGGTCCAGCTCGTCGGCGTCGCCAGGCGAAGCTCGTGGCTCTGGTTGGTGTTGTGGGTCGTGTCACGCCAGACGGACGACGGCGTGTAGCACTTGTTGACCGAGGCACCCGAGTAGCCCGTGCACTGGTAGTAGCTGCCGTACACGCCGCGGGCGTAGTTCGTGTAGTCCTGGATCTGGAACGAGTTGCGCGTCAGGTACGCACCTGCGTAGGTGAGATCCAGCACGCCGACCTTGCCGTTCACGGTCAGCGCCGAGTTCGAGAACTTGTCGGTCGTCGTGCCGTTGTTGAACAGCGTCACTTCGAGCGGGTTGAGGTGCTGGCCCTCGGAGCCCGTCGGCATCTGGTAGAAGACACCCGAGGCGTTCATGTCCTGGTAGGTCTGCTGGAACAGCACGTTCCAGTCGTCGTTGATCTTGTAGTCAAGACCCAGGCGCATGCCCTTGTAGGTGACCGGATTGATGTCCTTGCCGGCGATGTTGTAGTTGTTGATGACGACCGAATCGGCCGGCACCTTGCCACCGGTACGCTGCGCAAAGCCCAGGTCGGTGCCACGCCGCGTGAAAGTGCTCTCGACGTTGTCGATGTAGCCACCGCGGCTGTCGTTGTAGATCACGATGCGCGCGGCGAGGTTGTCGCCGAGCGGCAGGTTCAGCATCGCCTCGAGCTTGCTGCTTTCCGAGCCGTGCGCCGTCGTATCGTAGCCCGCCGAGGCCGAGGCTTCGGTTACACCGAGCTTGGGCTTGGCCGTGATGTAGCGGAGCACGCCCGCCTGGGCGCCGGCGCCGAACAGGGTGCCCTGCGGACCTTCGAGGACCTCGATGCGCTCGAGGTCGGCCGCATAGACGTCGAGGTTACGGCCCGGGATCTGGGTCGACTGCTCGTCGAGGTAGACGGCAACGTTCGGCCACTGGCCGACCGAGCCCTGGCCCTGCGTACCGAGTGCACCGACGCTGAGACCACGCATGTAGATGTTGCCCTGGCCGGGGCCGAGGGTGGCCGTCGACACGCTGGGCAGGTACTTCACGAACTCATCGAGAGTCGAGACCTTCAGTTCCTTCAGCGTCTCACCCGTCAGC
>CAIMCI010000007.1 GCA_903839465.1 uncultured Pseudomonadota bacterium | reverse complement strand
TGGGTGTATAGCGCGCCTCGTCCCGCCACACGCCGACCAGAGCGTTCGGTTCCTCGGGGCCGGCGCCCAGCACGCCACGCGGCCGGTGATACTTGAACGAGCGCCCCATCAGGTGGATCCCGTTCGCGAGCAATGCCGAGGCCAGCGTATCGCCGGCACAGCCGCTCAGGCGCTCGCCGTCAAACTCGAACGCGACAGGTCGCGAACGATCGATCCTGCCGCCGGACGGGGTGCGAAACTGGCTCATGGCTGGCGCTCCGGCAACGCGGGGCGGGGTGTCCCGGTCCTGTAGAACGCCAGGAACCGGTCGCTGGTGGTATCACGCAGCGCGTTGAAGAAGCGATTGCAACCCCGCGCGTGGCGCCAGCGTTCGGCGTGGATGCCCTTGGTGTTGCTGCGCATGTAGAGGAAGGCGGCCCACTGGTCGTCGTTGAGCGTCGAGGGATCGGCCGGTCGGGCGATGTGGGCCTCGCCACCGTAGGCGAATTCCGACTCGGGGCGCTCGCCGCAATACGGGCATTGGATCAATAGCATCGGTAGTGCCTCAGTGCGCCACGGCCGCCGCCGCCGCCTCGTCGATGAGGAAGCCGTCGCGGAAGCGCTCGATATTGAACGGTGCGTTGATGGGATGCGGCTCGTCGCGGGCGATCGTGTGGGCGAACACGTTCGCCGAGCCGGGCGTCGCCTTGAACCCACCGGTGCCCCAGCCGCAGTTGACGTACAGGCCAGGCACCGGCGTCTTGGCGATGATCGGCGACCGGTCGGGCGTGACGTCGACGATGCCGCCCCAGTTGCGCAGCATCTGCATCCGCCGGAACATCGGAAACAGCTCGCAGATCGCATCGAGCGTATGGGTGTTGATGTGCAGGCCGCCGCGCTGCGTGTAGGACGTGTAGGCGTCCGTGCCGGCGCCGATTACCAGCTCACCCTTGTCGGACTGGCTGATGTAGGCATGGATCGTGTTGGACATCACGACGCACGGGAAGGCGGGCTTCACCGGCTCCGAGACCAGCGCCTGCAGCGGGAAGCTCTCGAGCGGAAGCCGCACGCCGGCCATCGCCATGACGACGCTTGTATTGCCCGCCGCGACCACGCCGAGCTTCCTCGTGTTGAGGGCGCCACGCGTCGTGTCGATGCCTTCGACCGCGCCGGACGCGTCGCGCCGTATGGCAGTGACCTCGCAGTTCTCGATGATGTCCACGCCCAGCGCGTCCGCGGCGCGGGCGTAGCCCCAGGCGACCGCATCGTGCCGGGCGGTACCGCCGCGCCGCTGCAGCGCCGCACCCAGGATCGGGTAGCGGATATCGGGGCTGATATTCAGCGGCGGGCAGAATTCCTTCGCCTGCTCGGGGGTCAGCCACTCATTGTCGACGCCGTTGCAACGGTTCGCATGGATGTGGCGCTTCGCGACCTGTACGTCATGCACGTTGTGGGCGAGCATCATGACGCCGCGCGCCGAGTACATCACGTTGTAGTTCAGGACCTGCGACAGGTCCTCCCAGAGCTTGAGCGAGTGGTCGTAGAGTGCCGCGCTCTCGTCGAACAGGTAGTTCGAACGGATGATCGTGGTGTTGCGGCCGGTATTGCCGCCGCCGACCCAGCCCTTTTCCACGACGGCGATGTTGGTCAGGCCGTGTTCCGCGGCGAGGTAGTAGGCCGTTCCCAGTCCATGTCCGCCGCCGCCGATGATGATGGCATCGTACGCGCCCTTCGGTGCCGCCCGGCGCCACTGCGGCTGCCAGCTCTCGTGGCCGGCGAGCCCGCGGCGGAAAATCGACAGTGCTGAGAACCGCTGCATGTGTTGCTGTCCTTCGCTCGCCCGTGGAACGCCCTGGTCAGGCCTTGAGCTCGAGGTTTTCCGGGTCGTGCGGCGATTCGACCAGGATGGTCGCCCGCTTGCGCTCGCCAAGGATCTCGATTTCCAGTTCCGTCCCAGGTGTCGTGTACTCCGGCTTGACGTAGCCGATCGCGAGGCTCTTCTTCAGATAGTGACCGTAGTAGCCGGCAGTCGCCCGTCCGATCATGTTGCCCTTGAGGTCGAACAGCGGCTCATTGCCGAGCGGATCGGCATCCGTCACGCCATGGACCTCCACCGTGATGAAGCGGTTCGGGACGCCTTTCTTCAGCTGCGACTCAAGTGCCGCCTTGCCGATGAAGTCCGGCTTGCTCATGCGCACGAAGCGGTCGAGGCTCGCCTCGAACGGCGTGTAGTCCCGCGTCAGATCGCTGCCCCACATGCGGTACGACTTCTCCATGCGCAGCGACTCCATGGCCCGCATGCCGACCATGCCAATACCGTATTCCTTACCCGCCGCGAACAGCTGGTCGAAAAGGTGGTTGGCGTACTCGATCGGGAAGTGCAGCTCCCAGCCGAGCGAGCCGACGAAGTTGACGCGCAGCGCGTAGACGTCGGTCGCAAGGCCCACCTCGATGACCTGGCTCGTCAGCCAGGGGAAGGAGGCGTTGTCGAGGGGCGTGTCGGTCAGCTTGGCGAGCAGGTCGCGCGAGCGGGGACCGGCGACGACGAAGCAGCCGCGCGACGTCGTGATCGGGCGCAGCTGCACCGAACCGTCGGCCGGCAGCGCCTTCTGCAGGTAGTCGGTGTCGTAGCGCTCGGCGGCGCCGGCACTGACGACATAGTAGTGATGCTCGGCGAGCTTCGTGATCGTGAACTCGGACCGGATCCCGCCGCGCTGGGTCAGCGCGTGGCAGAGCGCGATGCGTCCGATCTTGGTCGGAACCTTGTTGGCCACCAGCGAGTCCAGCCAGGCTTCGGCACTGGCGCCGGTCACTTCGTACTTGCTGAACGGCGTCAGGTCGATGACGCCGACCTTCTCGCGCATCAGCAGCGCTTCGCGGCCGACGTGCGGGAAGTAATTCGAGCGGCGGAAGCTCCACTTGTCCTTGCGCTCGACGCCTTCCGGCGCGAACCAGTTCGCGCGCTCCCAGCCGTAGCGCGCACCGAAGACGGCGCCCATGCGATCGAGCTTGTCATAGATCGGCGTGGTCTTGGCGGGCCGCGCATCCGCGCGCTCTTCGTCCGGGTAGTGGATCGTGAAGACCTCGCGATAGGTCTCCTCGTTCTTGGCGACCGTGTAGCGCTTGCCGGCATAGCCGCCGAAGCGGCGCGGATCGGTTGCCAGCATGTCGATCCCGGGTTCGCCCTCGACGATCCATTCGGCCAGCTGCCAGCCGGAGCCGCCCGCGGCCGTGATGCCGAAGGAGTGGCCCTCGTTGAGCCAGACGTTACGCTTGAGGCCCGCCGGGCCGATCAGCGGTGACCCGTCCGGCGTGTAGGAAATGGGGCCGTTGACGATGTCCTTGATGCCGCAGTGCTCAAGGGCCGGAACGCGCTTGATGGCAGCCTCGACGTGCGGAAGGAGGCGATCGAGGTCACCCTCGAAGAGGCTCTTGCCGAACCAGTCCGGCACGCCGTCGGCGAAGCGCGCAGGAGCGCCGTGCTCGTAGGGCCCGAGTATCCAGCCCATGCGCTCTTCACGCAGGTAGTAGGATTTGTCCGATTCGCGCAGTACCGCCAGTTCACGGCCGCCCTGGGAGCGATAGGCTTTCAGTTCCGGCGATTCGTCGTAGACGATGTACTGGTGCTCGACCGGTATGGCAGGCACGTTGATGCCGAACATGCGGCCCGTCTGGCGCGCGTAGTTGCCGGTCGCGCAGACGACGTGCTCACAGGTGATGACGCCCTTGTTGGTCGTCAGCTTCCACTCGCCGCTCGGTGACTGCTCGACGGCGGTCACCTCGGTCTGCTCGTAGATTTCGGCACCGCCGGTACGGGCACCCTTGCGCAGCGCCATGGTCAGGTCGGCCGGCGCGATGTGGCCGTCATCCGGATGGTAGAGCGCGCCGATGATCTCCGGCGTGTCACCACCGCCGAGGTTCACGAGCGGCCAGAGGTCCTTCACTTCCTTCGGCGTGATGACCTTGAACGGAACGCCGATGGTGTTCGCCGTGCTGCAGTACTTCAGGTACTCGTCCATGCGGTCCTTGCAGGTCGCAAGGCGCAGGTTGCCGGTCACGTGGAAGCTCACGTCCTGGCCGGTTTCCGCCGGCAGGCGCTTGTACAGGTCAACCGAGTACTTGTGCAGCTGGCCGACCGTATAGCTCATGTTGAAGAGTGGCAGCAGACCGGCCGCATGCCAGGTCGAGCCCGCGGTCAGCTCCGAGCGCTCGAGGAGCACGACATCCGACCAGCCCTTCTTGACGAGGTGGTAGAGCGTGCTGACGCCTACGACACCGCCGCCGATCACGACCACTCGAGCATGAGTCTTCATTAAGGAGCTCTCCGTACCAGATGGGGGCCCAGCGGCTTGCGCGGTCGCCGGCTATCGTCCCAGTGTAACCAGCGGAGATGCCTGCACGGGTCCAATTGCGACAATGAGATGCTTTCCAACGACGGCACTGCGCCACGAACCCGGTGCCAGCCACCCGGGACCCCGATACCGGGCCCGGAATGCGCGAAATCACGGGCTTAGCGTCGCTCAATGCCCCGGCGATCGATCGCAATATTTGAAACGCGACAACAAGATGTCGTAATCTGGCAACTGCCGCCCCTGGAATTCCATCCCGCCGGCCGTCCCGCCGGGGCCGACCGACGCACCGCGGAGAGTCTATGCCGGAATCCTCGTCCTCCAAGTCGGCCGCGGTCGTGCGCCGCTCTCGGTACGGCTTTCTGACGCTGCCGAACTATTCGCTCATCGCGCTCGCCAACGCCCTCGAGCCGCTGCGGATGGCGAACAGCCTGTCGGGCCAGACGATCTACGAGTGGCCGATCATCAGCCTCGACGGGCAGACGGTCACGTCCTCGAGCGGGCAGGCGTTGTCGCCCACGGTCGGCCTCGACCAGCTGGGACGGGTGGACATCCTGTTCGTCTGCGGCGGCATCAACGTCAAGGATGCGGTCTCCCCGGCGCTGTTCTCCCTGTTGAGGCGCCTCGCCGACCAGCGGGTGCCGCTCGGCGCGCTGTGCACGGGCGGCTACGCGCTGGCGAGAGCGGGCCTGCTCGACCAGTACCGGGCGACGATTCACTGGGAAAACCTTTCCGCGCTGCGCGAGGAGTTTCCACGGGTACTGATTTCCGACCAGCTCTTCACGATCGACCGGGACCGGTTCACCTGCTCCGGCGGCGTGGCCCCCCTCGACCTGATGCTGAACCTGATCCGCAGCAAGCTCGGGCCACGCATTTCCCAGCTCGTCTCGGAGCAGTTCATCGTCGAACGCGTCCGCAACGATCAGGATCGCCAGTACATTCCGCTGCGTGCCCAGGTCGGCCTTTCGCACAAGGGGCTGATCAAGGTGGCGGAACTGATGGAAAAGAACATCGAGCGGCCGCTGTCGCTCGACGAAATCGCGACGGCCACGGCCCTGTCGCGGCGGCAGATCGAACGCCTGTTTCGCCGCCACCTGAACTGCGTCCCGAAGCGCTATTACCTCGAGATGCGACTGCGCCGGGCCCGCGAATTGCTGCTGCAGACCTCGATGCCGATCATGGATATCACGACCGCGTGCGGCTTTCAGTCGCCGCCCCATTTCTCCAAGTGCTACCGCAAGCAGTTCGGCCATCCGCCCAGCGCCGAGCGGTCGACGAAGCTGCCGGACCTTCGCCAGGGTCAGTAGCCGAGCCGGTCGAGCAGCCGGTAGGAGAAGATCGACGGCGCGAGAAACCACGGGTTGCCGTAGTAGAGCGGCCTCGTGCTGAACGACAGGCCGTCGAGCGCCGTCCGGCCTTCGGGCCGTCCCGCCATCTGCTGACCGATGCGCATCCCGAAGTAGGTCGCCGTCGGCACGCCCTGGCCGCAGTAACCCAGGCAGTAGAACAGGCCGTCGTGTTCGCCGAGGTGCGGCATCGCGTCGAACGTGTAGGCGATGAATCCCATCCATGCATGGGTGGCGGATACGCCGGCCAGCGACGGGAAGACCTCGGTCAGCATCGATTCGAGGCGCGGCACGCAGCGGGCCGCATCGGACTCGTACAGCGCCGCCCTGCCGCCAAACAGAATCCGCGTTCCATCCGGCGACGGGCGGAGGTAGACGATGACGCGGCGGGTGTCCCCGACATTGCGCAGGTTGGGGATCAGGGTCCGCACGCGCTCGGCACCCAGGGACTCGGTCGCGATCTGATAGCTGCCGATGGGAATGACCCGCCGCCGATGCCAGGGCGTCAACGAGGTCGTATACCCGTTGGTCGCGACCAGAACCTTGGTCGCCCGAACCGTGCCGCGTGCCGTTGCGACCCGGAAGCCGCCCGACGACCGCTCGATGGCGGTGACGGCGCAGTTCCCGATGATCGTTGCGCCAGCCTCGGCCGCGCGACGGTACACGGCGTTCAGCAGTTTCGCCGGCTGTACGGAGGCGTCATCGTGGAACACGGCGCCGCCCTGGTACAGGTCGGAGTCGACCTCTCCACGAAGGTCCGCCCGCGGGACTATCGTTATGCGCTGCTCGAGGCCCTTCGGCTGCGTTTCGGCGTCGCGGACAATCTGCGCGAAATGTCGCGCGGAGTGCGCGCCATAGAAGCTGCCCCGCGGTTGCCAGTCGCAGTCGAGGCCCTCGGACTCGGCAAGCCGTCGCAGATTGACGAGCGCATGACGGGCCTCCTCGGCGACGCGAAATCCGAGATCCGCCCCGTGCCGGGCCGACAACTCGTCCAGCGAGGGCTTGAACGAATAGGCCACCTGTCCGCCGTTCAGGCCCGAGCAGCCGCTGCCGACCAGTCCGCGATCGCACACGAGCGTGCTCAATCCGCCGAGGGACGTCTCGCGCGCGGCGCTCAGGCCCGTATAGCCGGCGCCGACGACAAGCACGTCGACGGCGTCGGGCAGCGCCTCGGTCGTTCCACTTGGCAGCGCCGAGTCCTCCAGCCAGTACGAACCCTTCAACGGCACGGCAACCCCGCTCAGATGCGCATTTTCGCGCCCTTGGGATCATACGCCGGCTCGACGAGGCGCGTTGCCTGCCGCAATTCGCCGATCAGTTCGACCGCGAAGTCGTCGGCCTCGGCGTATTCCCTGTCCACGTACCCGAGCGCGATGGAGTGCCCGACGCGGTGTCCGTAGCCGCCGGACGTGACCCAGCCGACGACCTTCTCACCGTGCCAAATGGGCTCGTCGCCGATGGCGTCCGCGTCGGCGGCGTCCACCTTGAGCGCGACCAGACGCCGCTCGCCTCCATTAGCCTTTTCGGCCAGCGCCGCGTCGCGGCCGATGAAGTCGGCGCGCTTGAAGTCGATAAACCGCCCGAGGCCCGCCTCAAAGGCCCCGTATATGGGCCGGAACTCCCGCGCCCAGTTGCCAAAGCTCTTTTCAAGGCGCATCGAGTTCAGTGCCCTGCCGCCAAAGGGCCGTATCCCGAACGGCGCGCCCTCCTGCAAGAGGAGGTCGTACAGCGCGCGCTGGTAATCGGTGGTCACCCAGAACTCGTAACCCAGTTCGCCGGTGAATGAAATGCGCCCGACGAGCGCCGGCACCATGCCGATCTCCATCCGCCGGAACGACAGGAACGGAAAGGCGCCGGTGGTCAGATCGTCGCGGACGAGCTTCTGCAACAATTCACGGCAACGGGGGCCGGCGATGGACAGTCCGGTGTACTCCATCGCGCACGGCCGGACATGGACATCGGCAGGCGGCGCCGTGTGTTCGAACCAGCGTCGGTAGTACTCCTCCGCCGCGTAGGTGCCGACGAGAAAGATCCGGTCCGTCGCCACGCGGCACATCGTGAAATCGCCGATCAGGCGACCCCGCTCGTTCAGCATGGGCGCGAGCGTGATGCGACCGACCTCCGGAACCTTGTTCGCCATGACGCGATTGAGCCAGGCGGCGGCGCCCGCGCCAGTAATGTCGAATTTTCCGTAGTTCGACGTTTCGAGCAGCCCGACGCCCGTGGCGACGGCATGGCACTCGGCGGCCACGTGCGGGTGCGCGTTCGAGCGCCGGAAGGTGATTTCCTCGACCGGCGGCGTTCCCTTGGGCGCAAACCACAGCGGATGCTCAAGCGCACAGTAGTCGCCGAACACCGCATTCTGAGCTTCCAGCCGCTCGTAGATCGGGGTCGTGCGCAGCGGACGGGCCGCGGGCAGCTCCTCGTTCGGAAACCGGATCCTGAAGCGCCGCGAGTAATTCTCGCGGACCTTGGCGTTCGTGTAGGCGAGCGTAGTCCAGTCACCGTAGCGGGCGACATCCATGCCCCAGATGTCCGCGCCGGGATCGCCCTCGACCATCCAGTTGGCAAGCGACAACCCGACGCCTCCACCCTGGCTGAAGCCGGCCATGACGCCACAGGCCACCCAGTAATTGCGCAGCCCACGAACCGGACCGATCAGCGGGTTGCCATCCGGTGCGAACGTAAACGGCCCGTTGACGACCTTCTTGATCCCCGCCTTCGCAAAGGCAGGGAAATGCTCGAAGCCGACTTCGAGGCTCGGTGCGATCCGCTCGAGGTCGTTCGGCAGGAGATCCTGGCCGAAGTCCCACGGCGTTTCGCGCTCGGACCAGGGGACGCCCGCGCGCTCATAGGTCCCCATCAGCATGCCGCCGCGCTCCTGGCGGGTGTAAATCTCGCCCTCGAAGTCTATGCAGTGCAGCTGCTCCTTCAGGCCCACGAGTTCCGGCATGTCCTCCGTGATCAGGTACTGGTGCTCCATCGCGAGGATCGGCAGCTCGATCCCGACCATGCGTCCGACTTCGCGCGCCCAGAGGCCACCGGCATTGACGACATGCTCGGCATGGACATTGCCGTGCGTGGTAATCACGTCCCAGGTCGAGTCCGGCCGCTGCCGCAGGTCCACCACCCGCGTCTGGCGGACGATTTCGGCCCCGCCGATCTGCGCCGACTTGGCGTAGGCATGCGTCACGCCATACGGGTCGACATGGCCCTCGATAGGGTCGTACATCGCGCCGACGAAGTGCTTCTTGTCCATCAGCGGGAAGAGTTTCGCCGCCTCATCGACGGAGATGAGTTCCAGGTCCATGCCGAGGTAGCGGCCGCGCGCCTTCGCCATCTTCAGCCAGTCGAGCCGCTCCTTGGTGCCGGCCAGCATCAGGCCACCGGTAATGTGCACGCCGCAGCTCTGGCCGGAGATCTGCTCGATCTCCTTGTAGAGATTGATGGTGTACTGCTGGAGCTTGGCGACGTTCGGGTCGCCGTTGACCGTGTGCATGCCACCGGCCGCGTGCCAGGTCGAGCCGGAGGTCAGCTCCGCACGTTCGATCAGCATCACGTCCTTCCAGCCGGCCTTGGTCAGGTGGTAGAGCACGCTGGCTCCGACCACGCCACCACCAATGACCGCCACCCTGGTCTGCGTCCGCATCATCGTGCTCCCGGTCCGTACTCGAATAGTGTTCGCGCCGTTCGCCCGGCTTCAGGTCATCGGCGGCGCGCCACCCTCCGCCTTGCGGCGAGCAACGTAGTCGTTCAGCGCTTCGACGATGGCCGGATCGCGCTTGGGCTGCTCGTAGTTGCGCAGTGCCTCCTTCCAGACGGTATTGGCGCGCTGGGTTGCCGTCTTCGAGCCGTCGTCGGTCCATTGGCCAAAGTTGCGCCAGTCCGACACGAGCGGCGTGTAGAACGCGGTCCGGTACCGGGCCATGGTATGCGCGCAGCCGAAAAAATGGCCGCCAGGTCCGACTTCGGCGACGGCGCTCATGCCAAGGTCATCGGTCGTCGCAGTGACGGGCTGGAACACTTCGGCGAACATCTGCAGCATCTCGATGTCGAGGATGAACTTCTCGTAGGAGGTCGAAAGACCGCTCTCGAGCCAGCCGGCCGCGTGCAGCATGAAGTTGCAATGGCCGAGCAGCGCGCCCCACAGGCTCATCTGTGACTCGTAGGCGGCCTGTGCGTCCGGCACGTTCGAGGCCGTCGCATTGGAGCTGCGCCACGGCATCTTGATGTAGCGGGCGAGCTGGCCGGCGCCGAACTGGGCCTTCGTGTACTCGGGCGTGCCAAAGGCCGGGGATCCGGACTTCATGTCGACGTTCGAGGTGAAACTGCCGTACATCATCGGCGCCCCGGGGTTGGTCATCTGGCCGAGCGTGATGCCGGCGAGCGCCTCCGCGTGGGCCAGGGTCAGAGCACCTGCGATCGTAACGGGCGCCATCGCGCCGGCCAGCGTGAAGGGCGTGATCACCGTCGGCTGCCCGGCCAGCGCGAAGTCCATGATTCCCTCGGCCATCGGCGTATCGAGCTGCAGCGGCGAGTTCGTGTTGATGATCGAATAGACGTACACCCGCTTCTTGAAGTCGTCGGGCGACACGCCATGCGCCAGGCGGATGAGCTCGAAATTGTCGCGGACCTGGTCCGGTCCCCGCGAGAACATGAACGGGATCTTGTCGGTCAGGAGTAGCTGCGCACGCGTCACGTCCAGATGGCGCACGTTGATGGGGATGTCCTGCGGCTCCGTGGCTCCGCCCAGGACGTGGATCACGTCGTACATCTGGCAGAGCTTCATCATGTTCGAGAAATCGTCGAACGTGCCGGCCCGGCGGCCGCGTTCCAGGTCCATGATGTTGGGCGGACCGGAGGTCGGCGCAAACGACACGTGCCTCCCGCCCATGTGGATGGAGCGGGACGGATCGAGGGCATGGACGTCAAACGCGTGCGGGACGGTCGCGAGAGCCTTGGCGATGAGACCGCGGTCGAGCTTCACCATCTGCGAGGCGTGGTCGACGTCGGCGCCCGCCTCCTCGTACTTGCGCAGCGCGCGCTCGGACAGCACCTTCCAGCCCGTGTTTTCCATGAGGCCGAGGGCGGCCTCGTGAATCGAGGCGATCTGGTCGTCCGAGAAGACCTTCAGCGGTTCGAACGGGCACTCCAGCTGGCGGTAGGCGCGGGAACGCTCGGGAACCGGTTCCGCGGGTGCAGGAGCGGCAGGCCGGCGGCGCGGCGCGCGGCGCATCGTGGTGTCAGAGCTCTCGGTCATGGACAGTCTCCAGGCAATCGGCGGTGTTCAGGAAGGCGGGGGATGCGGGGTGTCAGTCGTTCGACACGGCCAGGCGCACAACGGGTTCGTCACTGGCCTGCGGCGGCCCGAAGCGGCTGATGAGCCAGGTCCGGAACAGGGCCACGGCGGTGTCGCTCAGCGCCTCCGGGTGGATGGTCAGGTAGTAACCGAATCCGCCGTCGAGGCGTTGCCGGAACGGCTGGACCAGCCGTCCGGCGGCCACATCGTCGGCAAACAGGTTCAGGTCGACCAGGGCCAGGCCCTCGCCGCTGCGGGCGTACTGGACGGCGAGGAGGGCCGTGTCGAACACGAGGCCCCGCTCGACGGCCGCCATCCCGAGATTGGACTGCAGGGCGAACTGCGTCCACAGGTGGTGACGCGGCAGGTTGGCGAGGCGGACGTGGATCAGTTCGTTCGCCTGCACGAATTCGCCCAGATCCTTGCCGGCGTGGCGCGCGGCGAGGTCGGGATGGCAGAGGATGCCGAGGTGTTCCGGCCAGAGTAGGTCGGAGACGAGATTCGTCACCGTCGGGCGCGAGTAGACGACGGCCACATCGGTGTCGGTCTGGGCCGGGCCGACGTCGTACGGGCTGACCAGGTCGATGTCGACCTCGGGATTGGCGCGGCGGAATTCGCGCAGTATCGGGACGGCGACGTGCATGGCGAAGCTGGGCGGCATCTGCACCCGCAGGGTACGCAGCGTCGGCGCCCCGTCATGACGGATGTCATCGAGCGCGTACTCCAGCCGGTCGAGCGACTTCGTCACGGCCGGCAGCAGGTGCTCACCCGCCTTGGTCAGGGCGAGCGCATGGGGTCGCCGTTCGAAGAGCGGCGTTCCGACGAGTTTCTCGAGTGAAATGACGTGGCGCGACAGCGCGCTTTGCGAGATCAGCAGTGCATTGGCCGCCGCGGTAAAGCTGCCGTGCTTGGCGACCGCTTCGAACGCCCGCAGGGCGTTGAGCGGCAGCCAGCGGCGGTCTATGCGCACGGTGTCCACGACGTACTCCTAGCAGGCCGGGGCCGGGCGGGCGCCTGGCCAAGCAGGGCCCTTTGGCCCGGAACGGGTCGCCCCGCCGTCAAGCCTCGCCCGATTCCCGGTCCGGCGCCAATGCCTTTTTCAGATACGCCGATCGAGTTTCCAGCGCCCGGCCCGGTCAGTGGAAAGCGCGCACGGCGGAGAGCAGCGCATCCACCTGCTCATCGCTCACATCGAGGTGGAAAACGAAGCGGATCGTCTGCCTGCCCATCGAGCCGGCACGAATGCCACGCTCGGCCAGGTGGCGGAGGTAGGCCTCGGTGGACAGGCCGTCGGCGAGGTGGAATATGACGATATTGGTCTCTACCGGCAGCACCGAGGCGATGTACGGCACGGTACGAAGTTCGTCCGCCACGTGTCTTGATTTCGCATGGTCGGCGCCGAGGCGGTCGACGTGGTTTTCCAGCGCATAGAGTCCCGCGGCGGCGATGTAGCCGGCCTGGCGCATACCTCCGCCCATCAGCTTTCGCAGCCGGTGCGCCCGGCCGATGTGCTCGCGGCTGCCGAGGAGAAGCGAGCCCGTCGGCGCGCCGAGGCCCTTCGACAGGCAGATCGAGATCGTGTGGAAAATCGCGCCGTGGTCGCGCGGGCTCTCCCCGCGCGCTACCAGCGCGTTCCACAGTCGCGCGCCGTCCAGATGCAGGGCGAGGCCGAGCTCATCGCAGGTCGTGCGGATGCGACGCAACTCGTCGAGATCCCAGCAGCAGCCGCCACCCTTGTTGACCGTGTTCTCGACAGCGACCAGGCGTGTCCAGGGCAGGTGGGCATCATCGCGGCGATTGACGTTGTCGCGGACGTGCTCCGCCGTGAAGCGGCCGTTGGCACCCCGCAGGGTCCTGACCGAGGCGCCGGAATGGAAGGCAATGCCACCACCCTCGTAGAGGTAGGTGTGGGCGAGCTCATCGCAGATGACCTCGTCGCCGGGCTGCGTGTGCAGCTTGATGGCAATCTGGTTGGTCATGGTCCCGCTCGGGCAGAAGAGCCCGGCCTCCATGCCAAACATGGCAGCCGCCTTCTGCTGCAGGGCGTTGACGTTCTCGTCCTCGCCGTACACGTCGTCGCCGACGCGCGCCGCCATCATGGCCGAGAGCATTGCCGGGGTCGGCCGGGTAACGGTGTCCGAACGCACGTCGATAGTGGCCATCTGATTCCCATGGTTGGCGGACGAGGGAAGGCGGGCGCGCAGGACGGAAGTCGCTGCCACGCCAACTATAAGGCGCGGCGGTGAACTTCGATAGGGTCGGGAGGCTGCCGCACCGGGCGGCCGGCAGCCGGCAGTCTATTTAAAGACGACCGTGCGGTCGCCGTTCATGAGGACGCGGTGCTCGAGAACGGCGCGGACGGCCGTCGACAGGGCCCGACGCTCCGAATCGCGGCCGGCGGCGGCCAGCATCGCCGGCGTGAAGCTGTGATCGACGCGTTCGACCATCTGCTCGATGATCGGGCCTTCGTCGAGATCCGCCGTCACGTAATGGGCGGTCGCGCCGATCAGCTTCACGCCGCGCGCGTGGGCCTGGTGGTAGGGCTTCGCGCCCTTGAAGCCCGGCAGGAACGAGTGGTGGATGTTGATGGCCCGGCCGGACAGCGCGCGGCAAAGATCGTCGGACAGGATCTGCATGTAGCGGGCGAGCAGGACGAGATCGGTCTTCGTATCGGCAACCAGCTTGAGGAGCGCTGCTTCCTGCTGGGGTTTGGTGTCCGCCGTGATCGGCAGGTGGGTGAACGGAACGCCGTAGCGCTCGGCCACCGGGCGCAGGGTCGGATGGTTCGAGGCAATGCCCGCCACGTCCATCGGCAGCTCGCCCATGCGGTGCCGGTACAGGAGGTCCTCGAGGCAGTGGTCGAAGTTCGACACCAGGATCAGCACCCGCGTCCGGTGCGCCGTGTCGTGGATGGCCCAGTCCATCTCCTCGACCTGGGCGACGGCCGTGAATTCCTGGCGCAGGCGGTCGAGATCCAGGGTTTCGCCGGCGACGCCGCAGAAGGTCACGCGGACGAAGAAGCGGCCCGACAGCGTGTCGTCGAACTGCTGCATCTCCATGATGTAGAGGCGACGGTCGGCCAGGAAGGTCGTGACGCGCGCCGTAGTCCCCATGCGACTCCCGCAGCTGGCGGTCAGTACGAACGGATGGGCGGTATCGAAGGTCATGCGCGGGATCTCCCTGGGGACGGTGAAACGGACGGTCTGCAGTGCCGGTTTACTGGACAGGCGCTAGTGTAGAAACCGGCCGCGAAGCCGGTTGTCTGAATGCGACAATAAGTGCTGCAGATGCGACGATCGGACCGGCGGTGCGGGCGACCGGGACTCCGGGCTTGGACTGTCGCGTCTGGATATGCGACCGTCGCGGATTAGCCAGTCCCGGTCGCCCGGGACCCGTACCATTGAAAGCCAGCCAGCGGCGTGTAAGGCATGGACCTGACACGCAAAATACTCGGGAGAGACGGCATGTCTGACGATACCCAGGCCGAATTCGATCTGAACGACCTCAACGACGAGGAATTGATCGAGCAGGTCCACGACGACCTCTATAACGGCCTGAAGACGGAGGTCGAAGAAGCGACCCACATCTTCCTCAAGCGTGGCTGGTCCGCCGAGAAGACGCTCAACGACGCCCTGGTCGAGGGCATGCGGATCGTCGGCATCGATTTCCGCGACGGCATCCTGTTCGTGCCGGAAGTGCTGCTCGCCGCCAACGCGATGAAGGGCGGCATGGAGATCCTCAGGCCGCTGCTGGCCGAGACCGGCGTCGAACCGATCGGCAAGGTCGTCATCGGCACCGTCAAGGGCGACATCCACGACATCGGCAAGAACCTGGTCGCCATGATGCTGGAAGGCGCCGGCTTCGAGGTCATCGATATCGGCATCAACAATGCCGTCGAGAAATACCTCGAGGCGCTCGAGACCCACAAGCCGGACATCCTCGGCATGTCGGCCCTGCTGACGACGACGATGCCGTACATGAAGGTCGTGGTCGACACGCTCAAAGAGAAGGGCATGCGCGACGACTTCATCGTGCTCGTGGGTGGTGCGCCGCTGAACGAGGAGTTTGGCAAGGCGGTGGGTGCTGACGCGTACTGTCGCGATGCGGCGATTGCCGTGGAAACAGCGAAGTCCCTGATCGCACAGCGCCGCGCCGCCCGGGTGCACTGAGCGGGCCAACGGCAGGAGTCGCCGGCGTCGTGAAGACCTCGAGTGACTCGCCGGCTCGGGAGAGCGGCGCGGCAAGGCCGAGGGCTCTCGTCCTTGCGTGCGGGGCACTGGCTCGGGAGATCGCCGCACTGAGGTCGGCGAACGACTGGCGCGACGTGGCGGTCCGGTATCTTGCACCGGAACTCCACAACCGCCCCGAAAGGATTCCGGACGCGGTCGAGCGGGTCGTGCGGGAGACGGCAGGACAGTTCGACCGGATCGTCGTCGGCTACGCCGACTGCGGCACGGCCGGTGGACTCGACGACGTGATTGCCAGGCTGTGCAGTGAACTCGGGGTCGAGATCGAGCGAATCCCCGGGGTCCACTGCTACGAGTTTTACGCGGGCAGCGAGGTATTCGCTGCGCTGTCCGACGCGGAGCCGGGCACGTTCTACCTGACCGACTTTCTCGTGCGGCACTTCGATCGACTGGTGATTCGCGGTCTTGGCATCGACAGGCACCCGGAACTGTACGCGATGTACTTTGGCAACTACCGCCGCGTGGTCTACCTCGGCCAGAAGGCCACCGCCGCGGATCGGCAGGCGGCCGAAGGCATCGCCCGGCGGATGAATCTGGCTTACGAATTTCACCTGACGGGCTACGGCGGTCTGGGCACCAGTCTGGCCGCCGCGCTGCCTGCGGCTTAAGGAAACGACGAATGGCCTCACTCACGATCATTTCCTGGCGCGACATTCCCGCCCAGGTCGTAGTCAAGCAGGGCAGGCAGACCGCCAAGGTCCAGCTTTCCCACCGTTTCCAGGAGGCGGTCGACCGCGCGGCGATGCGTGCCGGTCGCGGCAGTTCCGATGCCTACCTCGCCGACTGGAAGCGCAGCGACCCGCGCGCCTGCGGCGAGGACCTCGATGCCGAGGCGGCTGCGGAAGCTGCCCGCATCGAGGCTGCCTATACGGATGAGGCACTCGAGAAGCTCATCCGCAGCAAGGGACTCAGTGCACCGCCGGCCGACGCGGCTGCCGCCGACGGAGAGGGCTGATGTACAGCGTCCGCCTGTGGTCGGTCCGGCACGCACGCGGACTGAATGCCTTCTACAGGGGGTTCGAGGCCTTTCTGGTGCGCCTGCATCCGCTGTTCAAGGCGATCGGCTACGACCGCCTCGAGCGACCGGTCGCCGCGGTTGAGCGCTCGGTGAAGGGGTTGCTGTTCGACTGCCAGATGTGCGGTCAGTGCGCCCTGAGCTCAACCGGCATGTCCTGCCCCATGAACTGCCCGAAGACGCTGCGCAACGGGCCGTGCGGCGGCGTGCGCGCCAACGGCATGTGCGAGGTCAAGCCCGAGATGCGCTGCGTCTGGCTGGAGGGCTTCCGTGGCGCCGAGCGCATGCCGGGCGGCGTGCCCGCCATGCAGGTCGTGCAGTTCGCCGTCGACCAGCGACTCAAGGGCAAGTCGTCGTGGCTGAAGGTTGTGCGCGAAAAGACAGGGGACAAGTAATGTCGGCCACCCCCATTGCCAGCATTCCGGTGCCGGAAGTGCCCACCGGGCACACCTCGCCCGGCCGCCTCGAGGCCGTGCTCCGCTCCGGCGCGTTCGCGATCACGGCGGAAGTGGCGCCACCGGACTCGGCCGATCCCAATGATGTCTACAAGCGGGCCAGCGTCTTCGATGGCTATGTCGATGCCATCAACGCGACCGACGGCAGCGGCGCGAACTGCCACATGTCCTCGGTCGCGGTGTCGGCGCTGCTGGCGAGAGTCGGATACTCGCCGGTGATGCAGATTTCCTGCCGCGACAAAAACCGTATCGCGATCCAGGGCGATATCCTGGGCGGCGCGGCCCTCGGCGTCTGCAACATGCTTTGCCTGACGGGCGACGGCGTGCAAGCGGGTGACCATCCACAGTCCAAGCCCGTCTTTGATCTCGACTGCATGTCGCTCCTGACGATCGCCCGCGCGCTTCGCGATGAGCTGCATTTCCAGTCGGGCCGGAAAATAACCTCCGCACCGCGCATCTTCCTCGGCGCAGCGGAAAATCCCTCCGGCCTTCCCTATGAGTGGCGCGCCCGCCGGCTGGCAAAGAAAGTCGACGCCGGCGCGCAGTTCATCCAGACCCAGTACTGCTATGACATGCCGTTGCTGCGTTCCTTCATGAAGGAAGTCGAGGCCCTCGGCTACGCGAACCGGGTCTACATCCTGGCCGGCGTGGGGCCCCTGCGCTCGGCGAAGACCGCCGAGTGGATGCGCACCAACGTGCCCGGCATCCACATTCCCGATGCGCTCATCGCGCGCATGGCGGGCTCCAAGGACCAGCTTGCCGAAGGCAAGCAGATCTGCGTCGAGCTTATCCAGGAAATGCGGGAAATCGCCGGCATCCACGGCGTGCACGTCATGGCCTACCGACAGGAAGAAGCCGTGGCAGAAATCATCGATCGTTCCGGAGTGCTCAAGGGCCGCAAGCCCTGGCAGCCCGGTGCGGCGCAAAACGAAGGCGAGCACAGGACACAGTCATGACCGATACCGTAATCAGTTCCGCGACCAAAGAAGTAGTGATCGGCTTCGATCGGCCGTTCGTGATCATCGGCGAGCGCATCAATCCCACCGGTCGCAAGATCCTCGCGGCCGAGATGGCGGCGGGTGACTTCAGCCGCGTCGAGGCGGATGCGCGCGCGCAGGTGGAGGCCGGCGCGCAGATGCTTGACGTGAACGCGGGTATCCCGCTCGCCGACGAGCCCGCGATCCTCGCCAAGGCCATCCAGCTGGTGCAGTCGATCACCGACGTGCCACTGGCGATCGACTCTTCGATTGTCGCCGCCCTCGAAGCGGGTCTGGCGGTCTACAAGGGCAAGCCGCTGGTGAACTCCGTGACGGGCGAAGAGGACCGCCTCGAGACCGTCCTGCCGCTCATCAAGAAGTACGGCGCGGCCGTGGTCGCCATTTCGAACGACGAGACCGGCATTTCCGAGGACCCGGACGTACGCTTCCTCGTCGCCAAGAAGATCGTCGAACGGGCCCGTGACCACGGAATTCCCTACTCGGACATCGTCGTTGATCCGCTGGTGATGCCGATCGGCGCGATCAACAAGGCCGGCGTCCAGGTGATGCGGCTCGTCCATCGCCTGCGTACCGAGCTCAAGGTCAACACGACCTGCGGCGCGTCGAACGTCAGCTTCGGCCTGCCCAACCGGCACGGCGTCAACGCGGCGTTCCTGACCATGGCGATCGGCTCGGGCATGACCTCGGCGATCACCAATCCGCTGCATGTAGAGACCATGGCAGCGGTGCTGGGTGCAGACGTCATGATGGGGCATGACCCTGATTGCGCTCGCTGGATCAAGCGCTTCCGTGAGCCGCCTCCGGCCGGCAGCACGCCCGGCGGCGAGGGCCCGCGCGGCCGCCGCGAGGGTGGCGCCCGCCGCCGTCAGGCGACCTGACCGTATCCAACCGCGCGGCGTGAGCCGCGCCGACCCGAGGCCATTCCATGTCCGCAGCGATGCCAGAAGCCGACGCCCTGATCGTTTTTACACCGTCCGGTAAGCGGGGCCGCTTTCCGGTCGGTACGCCGGTCCTGCAGGCAGCGCGGGCGCTCGGCGTGGACATTGATTCGGTGTGCGGCGGCCGCGGGCTCTGCGGCCGGTGCCAGGTGCTGGTTGCCGAGGGCGAGTTTGCCAAGCACGGCGTCAGCTCGTCCGCGGCGAGCCTGACGCCGGTCAGCGAGCCGGAGCTGCGCTTCGGGCGGCGGGCGAAGCTGGCCGAGGGACGGCGCCTGTCGTGCTCGACGAAGATCCTGGCCGACGTCGTGATCGACGTTCCGGAGAGCAGCCAGGTCCACCGCCAGGTGGTGCGCAAGGCCGCCGAGGCCCGGGAGATCGACCTCAATCCGCTGGTTCGCCTCTACTACGTTGAAGTGCGCGAACCGGACATGCACGAACCGTCCGGCGACCTGCGCCGGCTGAACGAGGCGCTGGAGCGGGAATGGCAGATCCGCGGCCTCGACTGCGACCTGCAGGTCCTGCAGACGCTGCAGCCGATCCTGCGCCAGGGAGAATGGAAGATCACCGTCGCGGTCCATGACGGCAGGCAGATCGTCGCGGCGTGGCCGGGCCTCAAGGAAGTGGTCTACGGGCTTGCCGTCGACATCGGGTCGACGACCATCGCCGCTCATCTGTGCGAAATCCTCAGTGGTGACGTAGTCGCCTCGGCGGGCCTGATGAACCCGCAGATCCGCTTCGGCGAGGATCTGATGAGCCGCGTGTCCTACTCGATGATGAATCCCGGTGGCGCCGCCCAGATGACGGTTGCCGTGCGCGAGGCTCTCAACGAACTTGCGCAGGAGGTCGCGCGCGAGGCGGGAGTGGCGGTCGAGGACCTCTTGGAGATCACCATGGTCGGCAACCCGATCATGCACCACCTCCTGCTCAACATCGATCCGGTCGAGCTCGGCGGCGCCCCCTTCGCGCTGGCGACGGATACCTCGATATCCCTGCCGGCCCGGGAACTGGGCCTCAAGCTTCATCCGAACGCGCGCGCCTACGTCCTGCCGTGCATCGCCGGTCACGTGGGAGCCGATGCTGCCGGCGTGATGCTCGCCGAACGGCCGGACCTGACGGACGAGATGACACTGATTGTCGACGTCGGCACGAACGCGGAAATCGTTCTCGGCAACCGGCACCGGCTTGTCGCCTGCTCGAGTCCGACGGGTCCCGCCTTTGAAGGCGCCCAGATCAGCTGCGGACAGCGCGCAGCGCCTGGTGCGATCGAGCGGGTGCGCATCGACCCGGTGACGCTGGAGCCGCGTTTCAGGGTCATCGGCTGCGACCTGTGGTCGGATGAGCCCGGTTTTGCCGAGGCCACGAAGAAGACCGGCGTGACCGGCATCTGCGGCTCCGGGATCATCGAAATCATCGCCGAGATGTACCTCTCGGGTGTCATCAACCAGGATGGCGTTGTCGACGGCGAGCTGGCGGCGCGCAGTCCGCGCATCGTGCAGAACGGCAGGACCCACGCCTACGTGCTGCATCAGGGTGCGGTCGACCTGAAGATCACCCAGAACGACGTACGGGCGATCCAGCTGGCGAAGGCCGCCCTCTACGCCGGCATCAAGCTGCTGATGGAACGGCTCGGGGTCGAGACGGTCCAGCGGATCCGGCTCGCGGGCGCCTTCGGCAGCCACATCGACGTCAAGTACGCCACCGTGCTCGGCATGATTCCGGACTGCGACCTGGCCAAGGTCGATTCGGCCGGCAACGCGGCCGGTACCGGTGCCCGCATCGCGCTGCTCGACTCGACCGCGCGCGCGACCATCGAGCGCCTGGTGCGCGACGTCGAGAAGGTCGAGACCGCCATCGAGCCGCGCTTCCAGGAACACTTCGTCGAGGCGATGGCGATCCCGCACAAGACGGCGGCGTATCCGCACCTCTCTAAGGTCGTGACGCTGCCGGCGCCGAAGGCCTCCGCCAGCCAGAACGAGACGCGGGGACGCCGGCCGCGCCGGGCCGATGCGGCGCCGACGGCCGTCTAGCCGCGGTCAGCTGCTGCAGCTGAGCATCGAGGCGCCGGCGCGATTGCGCGCCCAGTCGGGTCGCCGGGCTGCGTACCGTTCCCGGCCCGCCTGCGGCGTGTAGGGCCTGCGGAGTACGCTCAGCAGCTCGTGCACGCCGCTGTCGTCGCCGGCTGTCGCCTTCTCGATCGCCTCGACCGCGAGGTAATTCCGGAAGACGTAGAGCGGGTTGCTCGCATTCATCCGGGTGCGGCGTTCGGTCGGATCCGCCGCCTCGCCGGTGACCCTGGCCGCGTAGGCCGCGAGCCAGGTCTCCAGGCGGGCGAGGACCGCGGCGCGCCTGTCCGCGTCGTAGAACGCCGCGTCGAACACGCCGGCGTCGGGACGGGCGGCGTCGATCCCGGCCAGCGCGCGGTAGAAAAGCGTCATGTCGATCTCGCCCTCGGCGAGAATCGCGCGCAACTCAAGCAGCAGCGGCGCATCGTCATCGGTCAGCGCCTCGAGCCCCAGCTTCGCCGCCGTGAAGCGGCGATCGTGGTCCTGGTAGGTCCGCACGAAATGCTCGAGACCGTCGTGCAGGGGCGCCTCGTCCACGACCAGCGGCAGCAGCGCGCCGGCCAGTCGCGTCAGGTTCCAGTAGGCGATGCTCGGCTGCTGGCCGAAGCGGTAGCGGCGGTTGCCCGCGTCGGTCGTGTTCGGTGTCCAGTCGGGGTCGAAGTTGTCGATCCAGCCGTAGGGGCCGTAGTCGATCGTCAGGCCGAGGATCGACATGTTGTCGGTGTTCATGACGCCGTGCACGAACCCGACCCGCTGCCAGTGGGCGATCGTAACCGCCGTGCGGGCGCAGACTTCCCTGAAGAAGGCAGCGTACGTTCCGGCGTCCGGCGAGGCCTCATCGGCCAGCAGTTCGGGATAGAACTGCCGGATCGTGAAGTCCGCCAGCACACGCAGCAGCGCCGTATCACCGCGCGAGGCGGGCAGCTCGAAATTGCCGAAGCGAATGAACGACGGGGCAACGCGACAGACGATGGCACCGGGCTCGGCCTCGGGTCGTCCGTCGTAGAACATGTCGCGCACGACGGCATCTCCCGTCGCGATAAGCGACAGCGCGCGCGTCGTCGGCACGCCGAGGTGATGCATCGCCTCGCTGCAGATGAACTCGCGGATCGAGGAGCGGAGCACCGCCCGACCGTCGGCCGTGCGTGAATACGGCGTCGGTCCCGCGCCCTTGAGCTGCAGTTCCTGCCGGCTCCCTGAGGGTGTAACGACTTCGCCCAGCGTGATCGCGCGACCGTCGCCCAGCTGGCCAGCCCAGTTGCCAAACTGGTGGCCGCCGTAGTTGGCGCTGTACGGGTCCATGCCCGGGAGCAGCTGGTTGCCGGCGAAGACGGCGGCGAACTCGCTGGTCGCTACCCAGGCCGGATCGAAGCCCAGCAGCGCGACCACTTCGGGCGAACTGGCGATCAGCCGCGGCGCCGGGACCGGTGTGGGCAGCACCCGGGAATACAGGCCGTATACCTGGCGCCGCTCCGGGCCGGCGAGCGGCTCGCCGGGCAGTGCGCTGACCAGGACATTCTCGAACGTCGCCATGCGTTGCAGCCTGCGTCGCCCGGGTCACCCCGGGCGCTTCGCTGCCGACGGCTCCATGCCGCCGGCAGACCGGTGCCGACTCAGACGTTGGAGTCCGGGAAGGCGGCCTTGCGCTGGCGGATGAACGCCAGCAGCGCTTCGTCGACGGCCGGATCGAGGTCCGGAGCCACGTATTCGGCCAGCTGGCGCTTCCAGCTGGTGTTGGCGCGCTGGGTCATGTCCTGCGCACCCTCCGCGTCCCACTGCTCGAAGCTGTTGTTGTCGGCGAGCGGCGAGCGGTAGAACGCGTTCTCGAAATTCGCCTGCGTGTGCGCGCAGCCAAGAAAGTGCTTGCCCGGGCCGACTTCGCGGATCGCCGACAGGGCCTGGCCGTTGTCCGACAGGTCGACGCCGGCGAGCAGCGTATGCATCATTCCGGCCTGGTCGACGTCCATCACGAACTTCTCGTAGCCCATCGACAGCCCACCCTCGAGCCAGCCGGCGGTGTGCAGCACGAAATTGACGCCGGCGAGGCAGGTCGGCAGCAGGGTCTGCGCCGACTCGAACGCCGCCTGCGCGTCGGGGATCTTCGACGCGCACAGGCTGCCGCCCGAGCGGAACGGAACGCCGAGGCGGCGCGCCAGCGCCGCCATCGTGTAGAGCACCAGCGCCGGCTCCGGCGTACCGAAGGTCGGCGCACCGGACTGCATCGAAATCGAGGAGGCGAAGCTGCCGAGGACGACCGGCGCCCCGGGATTGACCAGCTGCACGAACGCGAGGCCGGCAAGTGCTTCGGCGAGCGTCTGGGCGACGGTGCCGGCCACGGTGACCGCCGACATCGCGCCGGCCAGGATGAACGGCGTGATGATCGTTGCCTGGTTGGCGCGGGCGTAGACCTTGGCGGCGCCGAGCATCGTCGCGTCATAGGTCATCGGCGAGTTGACGTTGATCAGGTTGATGATCGCGGTCTTGGGCCGGCCCGTCAGCGGGTCCGTGAAGTCGCCGCCGAAGGCGATCTTCGCCAGCTCGACCGAGTCCTCGGCCCGCTCCGGCGCCGTGACCGAGCCCATGAAGGGCTTGTCGCTGTACTTGAGGTGCGCATAGACCATGTCCAGATGGCGCTTGTTGACCGGCAGGTCGACCGGTTCGCAGATGGTGCCGCCCGAGTGGTGCAGTGATGGCGCCAGATAGGCCAGCTTCACGAAGTTCTCGAAGTCCGCGATGCGCGCGTAGCGACGGCCTTCGTCGAGATTGCGGATGAAGGGCGAGCCGTAGGCCGGGGCGAACACGGTGTTCTTGCCGCCGATGACGACGCTGCGTGCCGGGTTGCGGGCATGCTGGGTGAATTCGCGCGGCGCGTTCTTCTGGATGATGCTGCGGCACAGCCCGCGCGGGAAATGAACGCGCTCGCCCTTCACGTCCGCGCCGCCCTTGCGGAGGATCTCGAGAGCCTCCGGGTCGTCGCGAAAGTCGATGCCGATCTCCTCGAGGATGGTGTCGGCGTTTGCCTCGAGCAGCGCGAGGCCCTCTTCGTCGACCACCTCGTAGTACGGAATGCGGCGGGTGATGTACGGGGTCGTGACGCCGGTGCGCGCGGCGCGGGCAGCGCGCTTGGCATCGCGGCCGCCCGGACGGCGGGCTACGCGGGCATTGTCGCTGGTCGATTCGGAGGTCGTGTCGTTCATACGGTGCGTCTCCAGTGCGGGCGGTGCTGCACGGGCAAGGCTAGCCGGTGCGCCACGTCAGACGTCGCGACGCCGGCGGCCACGAGGCACCGGGTCGCGTTGGATCAAGGTGCCAGTATGGTCACGGACGGCGCGACCGGCATACCCGTTTGCGCCACGGACTTGCCCAGAACCGCCAGTCTGGGTCTGGCCGGCCGAACCGTGCCGGGGGTCGCCGGGGCCGCGCGGCGCTGCCATCGCGGAGGGGACGGCGTCGGCTCGCCGACGGCCGGGGATTCCGGCCAATGCGACGTCGTAACCCACGGATATTAAAGCCATATATAGAACAAGTCGGGAGCCGGACGGCCAATACCGCGTCGCCCCGCGGGCGCCATCGTGCGCGCCACCCGGAGCGGTGGCGGGCCGCGGCCCTCGAAACCGCTAGGTCGTCGGCGACCCGCCGACCGTCGACCGTGTGCGGCTGGACACCCTCGGCCACAGATCGTGACAATGCCGGGCCCGAATCGACCGATCGCCACGCCGACTGACCGTAACCGATGAGCGCGCGGCGCCAGCCGGCCGACGGACGCGCCGCAACGAGGACCTTAGATCATGGCCGAGGAAACTTTCGATTACGTCATCGTTGGCGCCGGCTCGGCCGGCTGTGTACTGGCCAACCGACTGACCGAGGACGGCGCTGCGACCGTGCTGCTGCTGGAGTACGGCGGCTCGGATCGCTCGGTGTTCATCCAGATGCCGAGCGCGCTGTCGATTCCGATGAACAGCCCGAAATACGACTGGCGCTATTTCACCGAACCCGAAGTCCACCTCGACGGCCGCAGGCTGCACACGCCGCGCGGCAAGGTGCTCGGTGGGTCCTCGTCGGTCAACGGCATGGTCTACGTGCGCGGCAACCCGCTCGACTTCGAGCGCTGGGCCGCCGAGGGCGCCACGGACTGGGACTACCGCCACGTGCTGCCGTACTTCAAGCGCGCCGAGACGCGCGAGGAGGGTGGCAATGCCTACCGCGGGGGCGACGGACCGCTGAATACCCGCTACGGCACGGCGGACAACCCGCTGCACGCGGCATGGCTGGCCGCTGCCGCCGAGGCCGGCTATCCGCCGACCGCCGACTACAATGCCTACCAGCAGGAAGGCTTCGGTCGCATGGACATGACCGTTGGCGGTGGTCGGCGCGCGAGCGCCTCGAACGTCTACCTGCGGCCCGCCATGAAGCGGGCCAATCTCGAGGTCCGCACCCACGCGCTCGCCACCCGGATCGTCTTCGAGCAGGGCCGGGCAGTCGGCGTCCGCTACGTGCGTGGCGAGCAGTCGACGACCGTGCGGGCGCGCCGCGAGGTGATCGTGGCCACCGGGTCGATCAATTCGCCGCAGCTCTTGAAGCTGTCCGGTGTTGGCCCGGCCGCCGAGCTTCGCGAACACGGCATCGAGGTCGTTGCCGATCGCCCCGGCGTGGGCGAGAACCTGCAGGATCACCTCGAGTTTTACTTCCAGGTGGCCTGCAAGGAGCCGATCACGCTCTATTCGGCGGTCAAGCCACTGGCGAAACTGGCGATCGGTGCGCGCTGGCTGCTGTTCAAGGACGGTCTGGGAGCGACGAATCACTTCGAGACGTGCGGGTTCATTCGCAGCCGCCCCGGCATCCAGTTTCCCGACATCCAGTACCACTTCCTGCCGATGGCGGTGAGCTACGACGGCAGCTCCCTGGCCGATGAGCACGGTTTTCAGGCCCACGTCGGGCCGATGCGCTCGAAGAGCCGCGGCTGGATCCGCCTGCGTTCGGCCGACCCGCGCGATCCGCCGCGGATCACGTTCAACTATCTCAGCCATCCCGACGACTGGACCGAGATGCGGGCCTGCGTGCGTCTGACCCGGGAAATCTTCGCGCAAAAGGCGTTCGACCGTTACCGTGGCCGCGAGATCCAGCCCGGCGAGTCAGTCCAGTCGGACGCCGACATCGATGCGTTCGTCAAGCGCAAGCTGGAGAGCGCCTACCATCCGTCGTGCTCGTGCAAGATGGGCAGCGCCACCGACCCGATGGCCGTGGTCGATCCGTCGACCCGCGTGATTGGCGTGGACGGCCTGCGCGTCGTCGACTCGTCCATCATGCCGTCGATCACGACCGGCAATCTCAACGCGCCGACCATCATGCTGGCGGAGAAGGCGGCGGACATCATCCGCGGACGGCCGCCGCTCGTCGCCGACGAGGCCGCCTACTACGTGGCCGCGAACTGGCAGCACTCCCAGCGCTGAGGGTGCTGCGTGCGGGCAGGCTAGCGGCTACTGGTCGGGGTCAAGGCCGAGATCGGCCACCCGTGCGCGCTCGGCATCGGCGGCGATATCGACCGAGCGGCACATCCACAGGTAGATCCCGGCCGATACGGCCAGGCCCACCAGCATCGCCACGTCGGCCTTGCCGAGCATTTCAGCGACCGGTCCGGTGTAGATCTCCGTCGAGAAGAAAGGGATCATCGCCACGAAGCCGACGAAATACGCGGTCAGTCCGCGCCAGTTCCAGCGGCCGTACATGCCGTCGGGATTGAAAATCTCGCGCACCGAGTAGTGCCCCTTGCGCACGACGTAGAAGTCGACCAGGTTGATCGCGGTCCACGGCGTGAAGAGGTAGAGGAGGATCGCGAGGAACTCCCCGAAGCGGTCAATCAGATCCTTCGACATCACGAGCGACAGCACCAGCGTGCAGACCAGGCAGAGCGCCAGCGAGGCGACGCGCTTGCCGAGGGTCGGCTCGATCCGCTTGAGGGAATCCACCACCGAGAGCAGGGTCAGGGAGGCGCCGTAGAAATTGAGCGTCGTGATGGTCACGAGCCCGGCCAGTGACGTGACCAGCAGGACGGTACCGAAGCCGGGATAGACGACGTCGCCGGCCGCACGGATGGCCTGCGACAGGTCCAGGCTCGGAAAGATCGCGGCCGCGACCGTACCGACCAGCATCGTCCAGACGCCGCCGATGAAGGCGCCGAGCGCGGTCCACCAGAATGACGCGCTGACGCCGACATCGCGCGGCAGGTAGCGCGAGTAGTCCGATACGTAGATCGACCACGAGATCTGGTAGGCCGCTGCCGCGAAAAGCTGGGCGAGGAACGGCGTTGCCTTGAACCCGGCCCAGGACAGCTGCGAGTCGGGCAGGTGCAGCCTGAACGCCCCGGCCACCGTGAAGAACAGCAGGGCCACGATCATGATGCCGGCGACCCAGCGCTGGGCAATGTGGATGACGTGGTAACCGGCGAAGGCGATGCTGACGGCGAGCACCGCGAACACAACCATGGTCTGGCGCTCCTCGCCACCGAACAGCGTGTGGATCGTCTGCGCCGCCATCGCCTGGTTGAACGCGTTGTAGCCGATGTAGGCGATCAGCGCGACTCCCCAGACGAGCAGTGCGCCGACGTAGCCGAACTGCGGCCGCGACTGGATCATCTGCGGCAGTCCGAGCTGCGGTCCCTGCGTCGAATGGAAGGCCATGAAAAAGGTGCCGAGCGCGCAGCCCAGCACGACGGCGACGGCCATCCAGAGGAAGGTGCCGCCGAGGGCCGCGCCCACCACGCCGGTCGCGACGGTTGCGAGGTGGGCTTCACCCGAAAACCAGACCGGCCAGAGGTGCCAGACCTTGCCATGGCGTTCCGCGAGCGGGACGTAGTCGATGCTGCGATGTTCGAACAGTTTGACGTTTGCCAAGCGGGGCGACTCCGAAGTCCGGCCGGGTGCGGACGGCGAAGGATATACCGGGGCGAGCGCCGCTGCCCGATCGCGGGTACCGCCCGCTGTGCTAGCGTCGCGGTTCGGCGCGGTGCCGGAAAGCGAGGCGGCAATGGATGCGCAGGACTACGTGGCCTATGACGCGGCGGGGCTCAGCGAATTGGTGCAGCGCGGCGAAGTTTCGGCGCTGGAGCTGGCCGATGCCGCCATCGAGCGCATCGAGGCGCTGAACGGGCGGCTCAACGCCGTCGTCGAGACCAACTACGAGGCGGCGCGGCTCGCCGCGCGCGACGCCGATCTGGCGCGACCGCTGGCCGGCGTGCCGTTTCTGGCCAAGGACATGGATACGGTAGTGGCCGGCCTGCGCCTGACGGCGTCCTGTCGCTGGCTGTCGCGCCTGCCGGCGGCCACGGTCGACGCGCCGCTCGCCCGGCGGTGGCGCGACGCCGGGCTGACGATCCTCGGGCGAACCAACACGCCGGAGTGGGCCGAGGACTTCGTCACGGAGCCGACCTGGCGCGGCGCGACCGCCAATCCCTGGGATCTCGCGCGTTCGCCGGGTGGCTCCAGCGGCGGGGCGGCGGCCGCGGTCGCCTCGGGCATGGTGCCCGTCGCCCATGCCACCGACTCCGGTGGATCGATCCGGGTGCCGGCATCGGCCTGCGGCCTCGTGGGGCTTAAGCCCAGCCGCGGCGTCACGCCCGTGGGTCTTGCCCACGACGAGCTGGCCGGCGGCTTCGACGTCAGTCACGTGCTGTCGCGCACCGTGCGCGACTCGGCACGCCTGCTCGATGTCACGGCGGGTCCCGATGCCGTCAGCCGGTATCCGTACGCCCGCCACCCGACGCCGTACGTGGAGGCGCTCGCCGCGCCTCTTCGGCCCCTCAAGATCGGCTACGCGGCGCGGGCGCCCGGTGGCGCGACGGCTACCGCCGTGGTCGGCGATGCGCTCGAGACCGTGGTGCGCCAGCTGGCCGCTGCCGGTCACTCGCTCGTGCCGTACGCGTTCCCCGCGGAAGCGGACATCGGCCAGCCGGCAGCCCTGATCTGGATGACGGCGATTGCCGAGGAGATCGCCTACTACGAAGCGGTCGTCGGTGGTCCGCCGGACCCGGCCGAACTGGAGGCGGTCACGCGCGAGTGCCTGCGCGTCGCACACGGTGCGACCGCCGTCGACTACGTGCGCGCACGCCGTGCGTGCACGGCGGCCACCCGGGCGGTTGTCGAGTCGATGGGGGCATTCGATCTCCTGCTGACACCCACTACGGCGTCGCTGCCGCCGCGCACCGGCGAGATCGACGGGCGCAGCGCGACCACCGACCTCGTGCAGTGGGCGGCGGCGTCCTACGGGTACGCGCCATTCACCGAACTCTTCAACGCCACCGGGCAGCCGGCGATATCGCTGCCGCTCGCCGAGAGCCCGGACGGCCTGCCGATCGGCATGCAGCTGGTCGCGCCACTCGGCGCCGATGCCCTGCTGCTGACCGTGGCGGCCCACCTCGAGCGCGAACGGCCCTGGGCTTCGCGGCTGGCGGCGTTGGCGGCCAGTTTCCTCTGACGGCCTTGCGCGGCCGGGTGCGCACGGCGGTTGCCGCCGTCGTCGTCGCCCTGCACGGGCTCGCCGCTTGGTACGCCGCGAGCTACCGTCCCGGCGAGGTCCGGGTCGCACGCGCCGAGCCCATCGTCGCGCGCCTGCTGTTTGCGCTCGAGGCGCCGGTGCCGGAGGTGGCGGCCGATCGCAGCGAACCCGACCGACCGGTCCTGACGCCGCCGGACGTCGCGCCCACCGACGGCGCCGTTCCACCGACGGCCTACGCGCTCGCGTCGGGGTCAGGCCCCGCCGTGCGCAGCCCGACGCTGCCCGCCGCGCGCACCGGCATCGACGGGCGTGCGCTGCGGGAAACCTGCGCGACCGCGTACCCGTCCACCGCCGCCGAGCTCAGGCCGGCGACCGCGCTGACGCTGCTCGCCCGCGTCGACCCGGGCGGCCGCCCCCTGGATGTGCGCGTCGTGCAGGGCAGCGGCGATCCGGCCGTCGACAACGCCATCAGCAACTGCGTGCTCGCCAAGGGCGCGTTCCCGGCCGAGCGCCCGGCAGCGGCCGGCGAGCGCTGGCTGCGCATCGACTGGCCGGCGCCGTGAACGGGCGCGGCGTCAGCCGCCGGCAGCGGCCAGCGTTCGCTCCGCCGAGACCAGCGTGTTGTGCAGGAGCATCGTGACTGTCATCGGGCCGACACCGCCGGGTACCGGGGTGATGTAGGAGGCCTTCTGCCGAACGCCCTCGAAGTCGACGTCGCCGATGATGCGCCCGTCGGGCAGGCGGTTGATGCCCACGTCGATGACCACGGCGCCGGTCTTGACCATCTGCGGGACGATCAGGCCCGGCACGCCGGCGGCGACGACGAGAATGTCGGCGAGCAGCGTGAACTGGGCGAGATCCCGCGTCTTCTTGTGGCAGATGCAGACCGTGGCGTCCTGGCTCATCAGCATCAGCGCCGTCGGCTTGCCGACGATGTTGCTGGCGCCGACGACGACGACGTTCTTGCCGGCCACCTCGATATTTTCGTGTTCCAGCAGCTTCTGCACCCCGTACGGCGTGCACGGCGAGAATACGGTGCTGCCGGTTACCAGGCCGCCGACGTTGTAGAGGTGAAAGCCATCGACATCCTTCTCCACCGAAATCCGCTCAAGCACCGCCCGTATGTCGATGTGCGCGGGCAGCGGCAGCTGGATCAGGATGCCGTCCACGGCGCGGTCGGCATTCAGGTCGTCGACGGTCTGCAGGAGCGTTGCCTGGGTGGTCTCGGCGCCAAGGCCGATGAAGCGCGACTCGATGCCGATGTCGGCGCACGCCTTCACCTTGTTCCGGACGTAGACCTGCGAGGCGGCGCTGTCGCCGACCAGGATGACAGCGAGGCCCGGCGCCCGGCCGTGCGCTGTCAGCGCCTTGACCCGTTCGGCGTATTCGGCGCGCAGCTTGCGTGCGACCAGGCGACCATCAATGATTTGCGCTGTCACGGAGAACCTCGATAGGAAAGGGCGGATCTGGGAACGGTTCGCGGGCGGGCCGGTCGCCTAGGTACCTGTGCTGGACGGGCATGTCAAGCAAGCCACCGGCCGGCCGGGTTCTCGCGTCACGTCCCGCGCCGCGCCGGCACTATAATGCGGGCGCCTCGCACCGTCCCCGCCGGCGGTCGGTTCGCCACGTTTCCGGTGCCGCCAATTCCCGTATGACAGCCACGCTCGTCCGCCGCCTCCCGATTGCCGCCAGGCCGGACTTCGCCCGCTGGCAGGCCCGCTTTCCCGGGCGTTACCCGGGCTTACTCGAAAGTGCCGCGGTGGGTCCGCCGCTCGGACGTTATGACATCCTGCTGCGGGCCGCGGGACCGGCGCTGTCGGCCACGGCCGATGGCCGGGTGAGCGGCGCGGCGCACGGGACGCGCTTCCTCGATGAACTCGATCGGCTCTGGCGGCAGGAGCGCGTCGACCCGGAGGCGCTCGGCCTGCCGTTTCAGGGTGGCTGGTGCCTGTACCTGGGCTATGAGCTGGCCGGTGAGGTCGAACCGCGACTGCGCCTGCCGGCAGGCGAAGGCCTCGTCGCGCACGCGATCCGCTGCCCGGCGGCCGCCGTCTATGACCATGTGGCGGGCGAGGCGTGGCTGGTCGCCGAGCGAGGCGCAGAGAGTCTGCTCGACGCCCTGGAGCAGGATCTGATGAGCCCGCCGCCCGAGGTGGCGGATGTCGGCGGGCGGTACGTGGTGACGGAGGAAGACCCGGAACGCTACCGGCTGGCGGTCGAGAGTGCCCTCGAGCACATCGCGCGCGGCGATATCTACCAGGCCAATCTCTCCCGCCGCTGGCAGGCGACCATGCCGGAGGCTGTGTCGGCGGCCGAGCTCTACCGTCACCTGCGCAAAGCCAACCCGGGGCCGTTTGCCGGCATCCTCTCGCTGCCCGGCATGGACGTGCTGAGCACGTCGCCCGAAAGGCTGGTCGAGGTCCGCAATGGCCGCATCCAGACCCGGCCGATCGCCGGGACGCGGCCGCGCGGCGCCGACGACGCGGCAGCGATCGCCGAACTCGTCGCCAGTGCCAAGGAGCGCGCCGAGCACGTCATGCTGATCGACCTTGAGCGCAACGACCTCGGTCGGATCTGCAGGCCCGGCACGGTCGAGGTCAGCGAATTCGGTGTCGTCGAGTCCTATGCCCACGTGCACCACCTGGTGTCCAACGTACGCGGCGAGATCCTGCCGCAGACGACGCCCGGCGATGTCATCCGCGCGCTGTTCCCGGGCGGCACGATCACCGGCTGCCCGAAGGTCCGCTGCATGGAACTCATCGCCGAGATCGAAGCGGCGCCGCGCGGCGCCTACACCGGGTCGTTCGGCTACCTGAACCGTGATGGCAGCATGGATCTGAATATCCTGATCCGGACCGCAACCGTCACCGGGCACGTGCTCGATATCCGCGCCGGCGCCGGCATCGTCGCCGATTCCCTGCCGGCCCGCGAACTCGAGGAGACGCGCGCGAAGGCGCGTGGGCTGCTGCGTGGGCTGGGGCTGCCCTGATGCTCTCGGTGTGGGTCAACGGCGAACGCGACGCGGCGCTCAGCCACGGCGATCGTGGCTGGCACTACGGCGACGGACTGTTCGAGACCATGGCCGTGACGGCCAGCGGGCCGCGGCTGCTCGAGCGGCATCTGGATCGCCTGCGCTGCGGGGCGGCGGTGCTGGGCATCGCGCTCCCGGACGAGGCCGTGCTGCGGCGGGAAATCGCGGTGGCGGCCGCGACGCCGGGCGCCGGCGTCGTCAAGCTGATCGTTACCCGGGGCGCCGGCGGCCGGGGCTACCGCGCCGTGCCGGGGATGGCGGCGACGCGCTGGCTGGCGGCCTACGAGGCGCCGGCCTACCCGGCGGCTTTCCACACCGACGGCGTGGCCGTGCGGCTGTGTCGGACGCGGCTGGCCGAGCAGCCCGCCGTCGCCGGCCTGAAGACGCTGAACCGCCTCGAGCAGGTGCTGGCGCGCAGTGAATGGGCCGAGCCGGAGCCGTGGGAAGGGCTGATGCTTGATGCCCAGGAGCGCCTGGTCTGCGGCACGATGAGCAATGTCTTCTGCGTGCTCGACGGTGTCTGGGTGACGCCGGACCTCGGCCGCTGCGGCGTGGCCGGCACCGTGCGGGCTGCGCTCCTGGCAGCCGCAAAGGAGGCCGGCGTGCACAGCCGGGTCGCGGATCTTCGTCTCGCCGACCTCTTTGGCGCGTCCGAGGTCTTCCTGACCAATGCCGTCGCCGGCGCCGTGCCCGTCAACCGCGTCGGGGATGCCGTGTTCCGGCCCGGACCGGCGGTGCGCCGCGCGCAGGAGTGGCTCGACCGCTGGTCCTGAGCGGGATTGCGGCACTGCACACAGCGTTTTGCCTGCGCCGCTTCGCCGGAAGCGCCGGCCGTTGTATTATTACGACCATGACATTACCGGCCGGGCCCCTTCGGGCCCGCCCGGCCCCGCCGCGACGGGGCCCGAATTTCCGCCCGACTCTTGAGGTTTAAGTATGCGTACCGTGAAGACCCTCGGCTTGCTCGGCACCGGCGTGATCGGTGGTGGCTGGGCCGCCCGCGCGCTGCATTACGGCATCGACGTGATCGCCGCCGACGTCAAACCCGAAATGGAGGAATGGATCCGCGGCGCGGTCGCCAATGCCGAACCCGCGCTCAGCCGGCTCACCTTTGCGCCGCTGCCGCCCAAGGGCAAGCTGACGTTCACGACCGACATGCACGAGATGGCGGCGAAGGCCGATTTCATCCAGGAGAACATCCCGGAGAACATCGAGCTCAAGCAGCGGGTGCTCGCCGACATCAGCCGCACGGCGCCTGCCGACGTCATCATCGCCTCGAGCACCTCCGGCATCATGCCGACCGATCTGCAGCGCGACATGATCGCGCCGGAGCGGCTGATGGTGGGTCACCCGTTCAACCCGGTGTACCTGCTTCCCCTCTGCGAGCTCGTTGGCGGCAAGAAGACGTCGGCGGAGACCATCGAAGCGGCACGGGTCTTCTACACCTACATCGGCATGCATGCCCTGCACGTCCGCCACGAAGTGCCCGGTCACCTGACCGACCGCCTGCAGGAAGCGCTGTGGCGCGAAATCCTGCACATGGTCAACGACGGCGTCGCCACCACCGGCGAACTCGACGAATCGATCATCTACGGCCCCGGCCTGCGCTGGGCCGCGATGGGCACCAACATGATCTACCACCTCGCGGGTGGCCAGCCCGGCATGCGCCACATGCTGGCGCAGTTCGGGCCCTGCCTGAAGTGGCCCTGGACCAAGCTCGAGGCACCGGAACTGACCGACCAGCTGATCGATCGCATGGTCGAGGGCACGCAGGCCCAGGCAGCCGGCCGCTCGATCCGCGAACTGGAGCGGCTCCGGGACGACTACCTCGTCGCCATCCAGCAGGTGCTGCGCCAGTACAACATCGGCGCCGGCGCGACCCTCAAGGCCGTCGAGACGCGGCTTTACGAGGAGGCTGCCAGGAATGCGCCGAAGGCCGAGCCCGGCCAGGCGCTGCGCCTCGATATCACGGTGCCGCCGGACTGGGTCGACTACAACGGCCACATGACCGACTTCCGCTACACCCACGTGTTCGGCGACGCGACCGATGCGCTCTACCGCAGCGTCGGTATCGATGATGCGTTCCGCGCCAGGGGCCACATGTACTACACCGTCGAGAGCCACGTCGTGCACGGCGCCGAAGCCAAGGCGGGCGACGCCCTGTACGTGCTGACGCAGGTCCTGCACGTCGACGACAAGCGGCTGCACCTGTTCCACACGCTGTATCGTCGGCACGATTCGGCGGTCGTCGCCACCGGTGAGCAGATGCATCTGCATGTCGACAGCAAGGCCGCCAAGGCGACGCCGGTCGACCCGACGGTCGGCGCGAAGCTGCAGGCGCTTGCCAAGGCCCACGCGGCGCTGCCGGTGCCCGCGCAGAAGGGGCGCAGCATCGGCATGAAGAAGGGCTGAAGCTGCATGCCGAAGTTCGTCGACCACGACAAGCGCAGGGACGACATCGCGCTCGTCGCCTGCCGCGTGGTAGCGACCTACGGCTTCGAGCAGGCGACCGTCGCCCGGATCGCGAAGGAGACCGGCTACACGACGGGAATGATCGCGCACTACTATGAGTCGAAACAGGAAATCATCCTCGCGGCGCTGCGCCTCAATCTCCGCCGCATCGAGGAGAGGCTGTCGCAGGGCGCCGATCCGCGGGCGGACCTCCTGACCGTGCTCGCCGAGGCGCTGCCGGTCGACGAGCAGCGCTTTACCGAGTGCGCTTTCTGGACGGCGTTCTGGGGCCAGGTTTCGACCGACAAGAAGCTCAAGCGCCTGAACGCCTGGGTGCATCGCGAATACCATCGGTTGTTCGAGCGCTGCCTGCGCTCGCACTGGCCGGAATGGCAGAGCTGGCCGGAAGGACTGCGCGACGAGACGCTGCGCTCCCTGATCACCTTCCTCAACGGCGTGACGGCGAGTGCGGTGCCCAACCGCGCGGATTGGCCGCCCGCGCGCCAGCTGGGTCAGCTGAAACTGCAGCTGCAGCTGCTGCGACGGCATGCGCTGGAAACGGCGGCTTTGGACAACGGTGCGGTGGCAGTGCGACAGGGTCCGCGGACCGGGCCGTCGCGCGCGATCGCCAATCAACGGAGATAGAGCAATGAATTTCGGCATGACCGACGAGCAGAGCATGATCGTCAAGGCGACGAAGGACTTCGTCGAGAACGAGCTGTATCCGCACGAGAAGGAGCTCGAGGAGACGGGCGTGCTCCGCCCCGATCTGCACCGGGAGCTGAAGCAGAAGGCGATCGACGCCGGCCTGTACGCGGCGAACATGCCGACCGATGTCGGGGGCGCCGGCCTCGACCCGGTGGCCTGGATCCTCTATGAGAAGGAGCTCGGCAAGGCGCACTACGCGCTGCACTACAACTGCGTGGGCCGGCCCTCGAACATCCTGCTTGCCTGCGAAGGCGAGCTGCGCGAGAAGTACCTCTACCCGTCCGTGCGGGGTGAACGGGTGGACTGCCTGGCGATGACCGAGCCGTCGGCCGGATCGGACGTCCGCGGCATGAAGACCACGGCCGTGCTCAAGGGTGACCATTTCGTCATCAACGGCACCAAGCATTTCATCAGCCACGCCGACCATGCGGACTTCGTGATTCTGTTCGCCGCCTCGGGCGAGGAGGAGTCGCCGCGCGGCAAGAAGAAGCTCATCACCGCCCTCTTGGTCGACATGGGCACGCCGGGCTTCGAGGTCCGCCCCGGCTACAAGAACGTATCGCACCGCGGCTACAACAACTGCATCCTGGAATTCAACGACTGCAAGGTGCCCAAGTCACAGATGCTGGGCGAGCTGCACAAGGGCTTCGAGGTTGCCAATACCTGGCTGAGCGCGACCCGCCTGCAGGTCGCGGCCACCTGCCTCGGTCGCGCCGAGCGGGCCCTTGACCTTGCCAAGCAGTGGGCGGTCGATCGCGTGCAGTTCGGCCAGCAGATCGGCAAGTTCCAGGGCGTGTCGTTCAAGCTCGCGGACATGGCGGTCGAGCTGCGGGCCGCGGAGCTCCTGACGATGGAGGCTGCCTGGAAGCTCGGCCAGGGCACGGCCACCGATTCGGACATGGCCATCGCGAAGCTCAAGGCGACCGAAATGCTGGCGATGGTGGCCGACGAGGCCCTGCAGATCCACGGCGGGATGGGGCTGATGTCCGACCTGCCGCTCGAGCGCATCTGGCGCGACGCCCGGATCGAGCGGATCTGGGACGGCACGAGCGAGGTGCAGCGGCACATCATTTCCCGTGCGCTCCTGCGCCCGCTGGGCGGCTGACACCCCGGGGAGCCCGCGTCGTGACGGGCGCGGTCGGCTGCCGCGCCCGCGGGGCGGCCAAGCCCCGGTGCCCGGGATTTCCCGGGCCGGGCCGGTGAGTTTGCGCGCGAATCCGGCTAGGCTCTCGGCAATGCACCAGCCGGCCGTCGTCTACCGTCGTCGGGAGCCCAGATGAACGCCAAGCACCAGCGGATTTCCGGCCTGTCGGGCAACGAGATCTATTTCCTCGAGCGCATGGGCTACCGGCCCGGGCAGCTCTGCGTCGGCAACAGCGTGGTTGCTCTGGGCGTGGCGCGCGGCATCGGCGCCGGACTGTCGACGCTGGGTGGTGGCGAGATCGAGGAGGTCACCCGCCTGGTCCATGATGGGCGGACCCGTGCCTATGACCGGATGATGGCCGAGGCGGACACGTACGGCGGTGCCGGCGTGACCGGCGTGTCGTTCGACCTCGTCAACCACGGCGGCAACCTCGAATTCATCACGATCGGCTCGACGATCCACAAGAAGGACGTTGCCGGCGATGCGCCGGCGGCCGACAAGGTCCGGTTCTCGACCTCGGCCGATGTCGCGAAGCTCTTCTGCCAGGTCGATGCCGGGTTTCGGCCGATACGCTTCGTATTCGGCAACGTCGCCTATTCCATCGGCGTCGGTGGCACCATCGGCGGCGGGCTGCGCAGCCTCGCCCGTGGCGAAGTCCCGCAGTACACGGAGATCTTCGAGCGCACGCGGCATCTCGCGCTCAGCCGCATCACCGACGAGGCCAAGCGCTGCGGCGCGAACGCCGTCATCGGCATTGAGACGACCATCACGCCGCTCCTGGGGGCGCAGGAAATGATGATGGTCGGGACCGCGTCCCACCATCCGCTCATCGACGCCTTCGACCTGAAGCCCGTCACCAGTGACATGACGAACGAGGAACTCTGGAACATGGTGAACGTCGGGTTCCTGCCGATCCGTCTCGTCATGGGGGTGTCCGTCTATTCGCTCGGACTGAAGGGCGGTATTTTCTCCGCGCTGCAGACCTTGGGCGGCGGAGAGGTGCAGGGGCTGACGGAAATCCTCTACGAGGCACGCGAAAAGGCCCTGGCCCGCATCGAACTCGATGCGGAGCAGTGCGGAGCCGACGAGGTCGTGGGCGTCAAAACCAACATCTACGACCTCGGTGGCGGCCTGATCGAGTTCATGGCGATCGGTACGGCGGTGAAGCGCATCGAGGGCGCCAAGACGAAGTCCGCGAGCCTGCCGCCGCAGGCGGTCATCCAGGACCGCGAGACCTTCGTCGACGCGTCCGACTCGAGGGCCACGACCGTCAACATCGCCAGCTCCAGCGCCGCCTCGGCCCGGCGCGTGCAGGGCGGTCCGCTCGGCATCATCGTCTTCATCTTCGTACTCATCTTCTACCTGCTGCGGATCTTCGGCCACCACTGAGCCGACATGTCGAAGCGCAAGGGACTGGTGTGGGCGGGACTGGCGGCGGGACTGGCCGTCGTGGCGAGCGTCGGCCTGCCGGCGCTCGCGAAGCACATCCCGTGGCGCGTGGAGCGCTGGCTTGCCGGCCTGACCGACGGTCCGCAGGGCGCCAGCGTCTGTCACGACGCCCCGCCGGCAGCGGGCAGCGACGCCCTGAACCGGCTGGTCGTGCGCCTCTATCCTCTGGATGCCGAGGACCGGACCATCCCCATTGAGGTGGCACTGCTGCGTGGCGATACGGTCAACGCTTTCGCGACGCTCGGCGGGCGAATCTACCTCTACGACGGCCTGCTGCAGCAGGCCCGGTCGCCCGAGGAGCTGGCGGGCGTCCTCGCGCACGAGATCGAGCACGTCCGGCATCGGCACATCATCCAGGGCGTCGTCGTCTCCGCGGCGACGTGGGGCGGGCTGAAAGCCATCGTCGGCGGTGCGGCCGACGCCGGGGTTGCCCACGCCCTGCTGACGCTCAGCTTCAGTCGGGAGCAGGAGGCGGAGGCGGACGAGGACGGACTTCGCCGCCTGCGGACGGCCGGTGTCGACGCCGACGGGCTCGTGCGGTTCTTCGAACGGGCGGCCCGCTCAGGCTCCGCGCCGGCGATCCTGTCGAGCCATCCCGCCGATACCGACCGGGCGGACCGGGCCGCCCGGTTCCGCGGTTACCCGGTTCGAGCGGTGCTCAGCGCGGAACAATGGGCCGCGCTCCGGGGCCTGTGCCGGCCGGCACAGGCCGGGTAAGCCCGACTGGCCCCCGGCCCCGAGCGGCGGACTACCGGCCCTTCCAGGCGGGTTTGCGCTTCTCCGAGAACGCCGTCGCACCCTCGATCAGGTCCTCGGACCGCAATACCTTCTGCACGGCGGCGAGCGCATCGTGCACCAGGAAGGCCTGCGCCTGGGGGACCATCTCGGTATGTTCCATGAGCTGCTTGATGGCCGGGAACAGCAGGGGCGGACCGTCGGCGAGCTGCCGGGCGATCTCCATCGCCTTCGCGAGGCCCTGTCCCTGCGGGACGACGTGATTGGCAAGCCCCCAGTGCTTGGCCTCCGTCGCGTCCATCCAGCGCCCGGTCATCAGGAACTCGACGGCGACGTGGTAGGGAATCCGGCGCCTAAGCTTGATCGTGCCGGCGTCGGCGAGCACGCCGACGTTGATTTCCGGGAGCGCAAAGCGCGCGTGCTCCTCCATGACGATGATGTCGGTGCCCAGCACGACCTCGAACCCACCGCCGCAGCAGATGCCGTTGACGGCGGCGATGAGCGGCTTGTCGAGATTGCGGGGGTGGTTCAGGCCACCGAAGCCGCCGACCCCCCAGTCGGAATCAGAAGCCTCGCCGGTAGCGGCGTTCTTCAGGTCCCAGCCCGGGCTGAAAAAGCGGTCGCCCGCGCCAGTGACGATGCCGACCCGGACCGACGGATCGTTCTTGAACTCGGTGAACACATCGTTCAGGCGCCGGCTCGCCTTCAGGTCAATGGCGTTGGCCTTCGGGCGGTCGAGAGTGACCGTCACTATCGGACCATCGACCTCGGTGCGCACGCCATCGACGAATTCGCTCTTCATATCAGGTTTCCTCCGCAAGCCGAATCAGAGTATCGACAGCAACGGCGCCGCGTCCGGCGGGCCGCACGATGATCGGGTTGACATCGAGTTCCGACAGCGTCTCGAGGTGGTCCGCGGCATAGCGGGTAACGGCGAGGGCCGCCTCGACGAGCGCAGCAACGTCGCCAGCGGGCTTGCCGCGAAAGCCCGCCAGCAGCTTCCAGACCGTCAGCCGCTTCAGTCCCGCCTCGATCGACTGTGCGGTAAACGGCGGCAGCAGGGTAACCGTGTCATGCCAGAGCTCGGTCGTGATCCCGCCGGCGCCGAGCAGCAGGACCTGCCCGAACTGCGCATCGACCATGACGCCGACCAGGATCTCGGCGACGCCGTCGGCGATCATCTCCTCGACGAGGATGCGATCCGAGAGCGTCGCGAGCTTCGCCGCGCCCGCCGCGGCATCGGCCGGCGTGCGGACATTGACGATGACGCCACCGACCTCGGACTTGTGCTGCAGGTGCTCGCCGACGGCCTTAAGTACCACCGGAAAGCCGATCCTGCTCGCCGTGGCGGCCACCTGGTCCGGCGCCACGACGTCCGCCTTCGGCACCGCAAGGCCGTAGGCGCAAAGCGCGGCCTTGCCATCGGCTTCGGTCAGCGCCCGGGTGGCGCCGCCCGTCTGCTGTGGGATGCGCAGCTCCACGCGGCGCGCCCCACCCCAGACCTCGCCAATCGAACCTGCGGCATCGAGCGCGACGAGCGCGTCCCGCTGGCCCTGGAGCGGCACGACGCCGCCGGCTAGGCATGCCTTGCGGGTAACGGCGGCCATCGACTCCGGCAACGAGCTGATCACGGCGCCACGGGAGGGAGCATCCCTGGCCGCGGAGATGAACTGGTCGATCGCCTCGTAGTAGCTTTTCGGATCCGTCGTTTCCGGCGGCGGGCAGTCGACCATGAAGCCGACGGCATCGTAGCCGGCCCGGGTCGATTCGCTGAATAGTGCGTGCAGCTTCGGCAGGTCGAACCAGATGTAGGTATGGAAGTCGAACGGGTTGGCGATGGTCACGCGTTCGGAGAGGATGTCGCGCAGGCGAGTGACGTTGGACGGTTCGATCGGCGGAAACTCGAGACCCAGGTCACGGGCCGTATCGGCGGTCATCGCCATGTCGCCGCCGGAGGCGCCGAGGATCAGCACGCGCCGGCCGGGCAGCGGGCCGCCCGCGTGCAGGACCTTGAGCGTTTCGCAGAGCGCCCCCAGCGAATCGAGTCGGGCAATGCCGGCATCCCGGCAATAGGCGTCGAACACGACATCGACCCCGGCCAGCGCGCCGGTGTGGCTCTGCGTGGTCCGGGCAGCGGCCGCCGTCCGCCCGGTCTTGACCAGCGCGATCGGCTTGCCGGCGCGGCGGGCCTTGTCGACGGCGCGGGCGAAGCGGGCCGGATCCTTGATCCCCTCGATGTAGAGGCCAAATGCCGTGACGCGGTCGTCATCGCACATCAGTTCGATCAGGTCCTCGAGCGCGACCCGCTGCTGGTTGCCGACCGTGATGAGATAGCCGATGGGCAGCGAGCGCTGGCTGAACATCAGGTTCAGGGAAATCGTGCCGCTCTGGCAGATCAGCGCGACGCCGCGCCGGGTCGGCTCACCGACCACCTGGTCGGGCCAGAGCGCCACGCGGTCGAAGAAGTTGATGAACCCGTAGCAGTTGGGACCGAAGAAGGGCAGGTCGCCCGCGGCTTCGTCGAGTTCGCGCGTCAGGCGCAGCCCTTCCTCCGTCGCCGTTTCGGAAAAGCCTGCCGCAAAGCAGACAAACCCGCCCGCGCCGCGCCGTTTCAGCGCGGCCGCAACCGCCGGCACGTCGCGGTTGGGTGCGGCAAGGAACGTCGCGTCGGGTGCCTCCGGCAGCTCGTCGATCGAACGAAAATAGTGGGTCGTGGCCGTCGACGGGCGGGTCGGGTGGATCCGCCAGACCGGACCGTCGAAGCCGATGGTCTGGCAGGACTTGGCAACGGCATCGGTCCACGTCCCGCCGACCAGCGCGACGTTCCTGGGGACGAGCAGTCGGTCGATGGGTCTGGAGCTCATTCCGGCCTCGGGTAGACGGGCGGGTGGCTGTCCGCCACCACGACGCGGTTGGGCGACTCGGTCAGCGGCGGCGCAGGGCGATCTGGCGTGAACCGGGCTCGGTCGGCGCCAGCCCGTCCGACAGGGCCTGCCAGGCGGCGAGCTCGGCAAGGACGCTGGCCGGAAACGGCGCCGAACCGACGGTTTCGCCCTGATGCACGTGCAGCAGCATGCACTCGGCGGTCAGCACCGGTGTCGCATGGCGCGGCACGTACATCTCGAAGCTGGCGTGGATCCGCTTGCTGTCGTGGGCGACAAGCCGGATGTCGGTCCGAAGCTCGTCGCTCTCCTTGACCTCGAGCAGGTAATTCAGATGCATCTCGAGCGTGTACAGCGTGCATCTCGTCGACTCGCGATAGGCCGCGTCGACGCCGATCTGGTCCATGAACCGGTCGGTCATGTCGGACAGGATGACCACGTAGTACGCGTCGCGCAGGTGGCCGTTGTAGTCGATCCAGTCCGGCCGGATGCCGGTGCGACCAATTTCCTTGCCTGCCATGCCGTCAGCCCAGCTTCAGGCGCTCGCGCGCGTCCGCCGCCGTCATCACCTTGGCGCCCATCGCCTCGATAATCGTCCGCGCACGCTCGACGAGCTGGGCGTTGCTGGCGTACACGCCCTTGGAGAGGTACAGGTTGTCCTCGAGGCCGACCCGCACGTGACCGCCGAGCAGGATCGACTGGGCAACCCACGGCATCTGCATGCGGCTGATGGCGAACGAGCTCCAGACGGTGTTCGACGGCAGGGAATTGACCATTGCCAGCAGGTGACCCGTGTCGGCGGGCACGCCGTAGGGGATACCCATGCACAGCTGGATCATGGCCGGGTCGTTCAGCAGGCCTTCCTTCATCATCTGCTTCACGAACCACAGGTTGCCGGTGTCGAACACCTCGAGCTCCGGCTTCACGCCGAGGTCGCGGGCGATCTGCACGCCCTGGCGGAGGTAATTCGGCGTCGAAATGTAGGCGCGGTTGCCGTCGCCGAAATTGAGGCTGCCGCAGTCGATCGTGGCGATGTCCGGGCGGTACAGGCCCTCGTGGCAGAGGTCAATCACGTGCCGCATGCGGTCTTCCTGGCTGCAGAAGTCCGAACCCGGCGCGGGCGTGTCCTTGAGACCGTTGTCGCCGACGACGATGTACCCGCCCATCCCGCAGGTCAGGTTGATGATGACGTCGGTCTTCGACTCCTTGATCAGCTTGACGACTTCGCGGTAGTGCTTCGTCTCCATGCTGAAGGTGCCCGTCTCCGGCTCGCGCACGTGGATGTGGACGATCGCGGCGCCGGCCTTGGCGGCGGCGATTGCCGTATCGGCGATCTCGCGCGGAGTCACGGCGCAGTGCGGGCTCTTCGTGACCTTGGTGTCGTCGCCGGTGACTGCGCAGGTAATGATGACGTCGGGATTCATGGAGTTTCCTCGTGACAGAAGCGGCTGCTGCCAGCGGACACCCGCGGTCGGCGCGCGCGGCCTGTTGCAATGCACCAACCGGATGGCTTGGCGGGTAATATCATAGCGCAAATAATACAGCCGTCGCATTCGCCCGCGCCGGCCCGGCGGAGTCGGGCTATGCTGCGCCGTCCGCAACGAGGGGATACCGATTTGACAGCTGCCAGACGCCGCGGCGCGCGCGCCGGCCTGCCAACCAAACTGGCGTTCCTGCTGCTGGGATCCGCGCTGCTGGCGGCAGCCGGCTGTTCCGGCCCCAGGCCGGGCGCGGGCTCGGGTACGGGCGCGCCCCCACCCGATGAGCACGTGCTCTACATCTACAACTGGGTCGATTTCATCGGCAAGTCGACGATCGCGAACTTCGAGCGGGAGACGGGTATCAGGGTCGTCTACGATACCTTCGACGCCGACTCCACGCTCGAAGCCAAGCTGATGGCGGGCGACTCGGGTTATGACGTCGTCGCCACGGCGCTCGACTACTACAGCCGGCAGATCAAAGCCGGCGCGTACGAGAAGCTCGACCGCAGCCGCCTGACCAACTGGCACTTCCTCGATCCGCAGCTGCTGAAAACGGTCGAGGTTGGCGACCCCGGGAACCAGTACGCGATGCCGTACCTCAATTCCCTGAACGGCTTTATCTACAACGAGGACATGATCAGGGAACGAATGCCGAACGCGCCCCGCGACAGCCTGCGGATGATCTTCGATCCGGCCGTGGTCTCGAAGTTCGCAGACTGCGGGGTATCGCTGCTGGATTCCGCCGAAGACGTGATCCAGCTGGCCCTGGCTTACCTCGGGCGCGACCCGAATTCCCACGATGCCGGGGACCTGCACGACGCCGAGCAGCTGGTCGTCGCGATCCGGCCCTACGTGCGCACCTTTGACTCGAGCGAGTTCCTCTCCACCGTCACCAGCGGCGAGATGTGCCTGGTGATGGCCTGGTCCAGCGATTACTCCACCGCGAAGGCGAGAGCGAAGGCAGCCGGCCGTGACATCAACCTGCGTTTCACAGTCCCGAAAGAGGGCTCTAACTTTTCCGTTACCTCGCTCCTGATTCCGGCCGGCGCGCCGCACCGCGAGGCGGCACACAAGTTCCTGAACTACATCCTGCGGCCGGAAGTGATCGCCGAAGTCACTAACGACACGCACTATTCGAACCCGAACCTGGCGGCGACAAGGTATGTCAATCCGGCGATCCTCAACGATCCGGCGATGTACCCGACCCCCGAGGTCATGAAGCGTACGTACACGGCTAACGAAGCGAGCGTCGAGTTCGAACGCGTCCGGACCCGGATCTGGACCCGCATCAAGACGAATCACTAGGGAACGGCGGGCCGGGCAGACCCGCCCCCGGGCTATACTCAGGGCCGTCGCCCCGGAGGAGACCGGCATGTACCTGAAGACCCTGCTGATCGCCACGACGCTTTCGCTCGGCCTGCCCGCCGGAGCCGCCAACGTGACCGGCACGGTCGTGTACCTCGAGCGCATGGCGCTGCCGCCCGATGCCGTACTGGAAGTCCGGCTCGAGGACGTGTCGCTCGCGGATGCGCCTGCCAGGACGCTGGGCCTGTCCACCAATCCCCAGCCCGGGCAGGTGCCGATTCCATTCAGCGTGCAGTACGACCCCGCCAGCGTTCAGCCGGGTCACCGCTACGCCGTCAGGGCCACCCTCCGCGTCGGCGACGCGCTCTGGTTCACCACCACCCGGATGTATCCGGTGCTGGCCGATCCGGCGAACACCGATGCCGGAACGATCCGTGTCGAGCGCGTACACGCCGAGCCTGCCCGCGTCGATCGCCCCCTGGCCAACACGTACTGGCGCCTAGTGACGCTCGACGGGCAGCCAGTGCATTTTCGCGGCCCGGGACGGGAGCCCCACCTGCTGCTGCACGTCGATGCGATGCGGGCCACCGGGTCGGGGGGCTGCAATACCTACACCGGTACCTACCAGGCGGACGGGAAGAAGCTCTCGATCACATCGGTCGCCTCGACCATGATGGCCTGCGTCGACGGGATGGAAGTGGAGTCGGCGTTCTACGCCGCCCTGGCGGCGACGAACGGATACCGCACGGCGGGCGATTCATTGACGCTGACCGACGCGTCCGGCAAGGTCCTGGCGACGTTTCAGGCAGTGGATTTCTAGCATTCACCGAAGGACGGCAAGCGATGACCAGAATCGTCAGTTTCCGGCAGATGAAGGACGGCACGCGGGACGACTTCGAACTGCTCGACGGCGCCGAGCGCGAGCACGCGAGATCGCTGCCCGACCGGATCCTGGCGTCCCTGCGCCGCCTCAACGAGTCCATCGAGGGGTACCCGGTTAGCCGCCTGGAGCACTCGCTGCAGACCGCTACGCGGGCGCTGCGCGACGGTGCCGATGACGAGCTGATCGTTGCCGCGCTGGTCCACGACGTGGGTGATGAGCTCGCGCCATACAATCACGCGGAAATCGCCGCGGCAATCCTCCGTCCGTACGTGCGACCGGAGGTGACGTGGATCGTCGAGCAGCACGGCCTGTTCCAGGCCTACTACTACGTGCACCACATGGGTGGCGACCGGAACATGCGCGACCGGCACCGGGATCATCCCTGGTACGCGTCCTGTGCCGCGTTCTGCGAGAAGTGGGACCAGTCGTCCTTCGATCCGACGTACGACTCGCTGCCGCTGGAAGCCTTCGAGCCGTACCTGCGCCGCATTTTCGGCCGCGAGGCGCACGATGAGCGGTACGTAAAGCCCGGCGGCTGAATCGCGGGCCCGTCAGCCCGCCGGCTGGCGGTACGCGGCCTGCATCTCCTGGTCGCGCTGCCGTTCCGCCCGGCGCATCGTGTAGCCGGCGAAGACGACACAGGCACCCACGGCGACGATGATCAGCGTTGCCAGCGCGTTGATCTCCGGCGTGACGCCGAGCTTCACCTTCGAGTAGATGACCATGGGCAGGGTGCTCGCACTCGGCCCGGACACGAAGCTCGAGATGACGAGGTCGTCCAGTGACAGCGTGAAGCTGAGCAGCCAGCTCGAGGCGAGTGCCGGCATGATCATCGGCAGGGTGACGTCCCAGAAGGCGCGCAGGGGCGTCGAGCCGAGGTCGCGGGCCGCCTCCTCGAGCGACCTGTCGACCGTGATCAGCCGCGACTGGATCGTGACGGCGGCGTAGGCGCCGCAGAAGACCACGTGCGAAATCACGATCGTCGTCAGCCCGCGATGCGGCCAGCCGAACATCTGCGCCATGGAGACAAAGAGCAGGAGCTGCGTGATGCCCGTGATGATTTCCGGCATCACGAGCGGCGCGTTGATCATCCCGGTGAGCAGCAGGCGGCCGCGAAACTGCCGGAACCGCACCAGCGCCGTCGCCGCTAGCAGGCCGAGAATGACGGCGCCCGTCGAGGAGAGGAGGGCGATTTCGAGCGACAGGAGCGCCGCATCGAGCAGCTGGCGGTTGTGCAGAAGCGAGCCGTACCACTTGACCGAGAAGCCGCCCCAGACGCTGACCAGCGGCGATGCGTTGAACGAATAGCCGATGAGAACCAGCATCGGCACGTAAAGGAAAGCGATGCCGATCATCAGCATCGTGAAGGAAAAGCTCAAGCGGCCCGACCTCACCCGTAGTGCTCCATTTCCCGGACGTTGTAGTGCTGGTAAAGCGCGATGGGGCCGGCCAGCAGTACCAGTACCGCGACGGCGACCGTCGACGCCACGGGCCAGTCGTGATTGTTGAAGAATTCGTCCCACAGGACGCGGCCGATCATGAGGTTGTCGGGTCCGCCAAGCAGCGACGGAATGACGAATTCACCGATCGCCGGGATGAAGACGAGCATGGAGCCGGCGATGACGCCCGGCATGGACAGTGGCAAGGTGATATCGAAGAACGACTTCCACGGCGGACTGCCGAGATCGGCGCTCGCCTCGAGCAGCGAGTGGTCGAGCTTCTCCAGTGTCGCGAAGAGCGGCAGGATCATGAACGGCAGATAGGAGTAGACAATGCCGAGGTATACGGCAAAGGTCGTGCGCATGATCTTCACGGGATGGTGGACGATGCCGAGCCATTGCAGCGCCGTGTTGAGCAGGCCGCCGTCGCGGATAATCCCCTCGAGGGCATATACGCGCAGCAGGAACGAGGTCCAGAACGGCAGGATGATGACCAGGAGCAGGATGTTCTGCGTGGCCTTCGGCGACCGGGCGATGGCATAGGCCATCGGGTAGCCGAGCAGCAGGCAGAGGATGGTGGAGAAGAATGCCGTCTTGATCGAGTAGAGGTAGGAGATTGCGTACACGTCGTCGGTGAACAGGTAGGCGTAGTTGCCGAGGTTGAACGACAACCCGAATACTCCGCCCGAGCCGACGGTGATCAGGTCGGTGAACGGCGGGATGCGGACCGCCGTCTGCGCGAAGCTGATCTTGAAGGCGAACGCGAACGGCACGAGGAAGAAGACGACCAGGAATACCAGAGGCGGCAGGACGATCAGCCAGCGGCCCAGGCGACCGGTCAATCCGGAGCGGTGCCGGGGCCCGGGTGGGTCGGCGGGCGCGGACCGTTCGTGTGCGGACGAAGGGGCGTTCATCAGGCTATGCTCTCGCTCGTGCCATACATCCGTGTCCCGACCGTAACGTCTCTGCCAGCAGGGTTCGTCCCGTGAGTCCGCGTTTGCCGGCCGCCGGTGCCGACCTGCCGGCCACGCGCGGGCCGCGCAACCGCCAGCGGCAGCGCCTCATCGATGCGTGCATCTCCGCGCTGCACATCCACGGGCCGTCGCGCACCACCGTCGAGAAGGTCGTCGCGATCGCCAACCTCTCGCCGGGCATCGTCCGCTTCTACTTCAAGTCCAAGGCCGCGATGCTGGTTGCCTCGTTGCAATATCTTGCCAGCGAATTCGATGAAAAGGTGCTCGAGCCCGTCATGGCCATGCGCGAGACGCCCGTCGAGGCGATGCGGCGGCTCATCGAGCTCTACCTCGATCCGGAGCTGGCGAGTCCGCGCAAGATCTCGGTCTGGTACGCCTTCTGGGGCGAGGCCAGCGCCCGTCAGGAATACTACGAGATCTGCGGTCACAAGGACGACAGCTTCGTTGCGCTGGTCAGGGACCTGATGGGTCGGCTCGTCGCCGAGAGCGGCGACAGCCATCTCGACGTCGAGGCGCTGTCCCTCGGCTTCATCGGCCTGCTGGAAGTTCTGTGGCAGGGCTTTGCGTTCCAGTTCGAAGCCGATATCGACCGCCCTGCGGCCAGGGCGCGGTGCGCTGCGTACCTGCGGTCGGTCTTCCCCCGCCAGTTCAGCGACGCGGCGACGGGCGTGCGTCAGGCGACGCCCGGTGCGGGCACGACCCCGGACGCTTCCCTGGCGCGCCGCGACAGGGAACTGTTCGGCCGCACGGCGCAGCCCCTGCTGCACGAGGACGACCTCCCGGCACCCGGTGACCGGCAGGCCGTGGCGGTGGCGGGCGTCGCCGTGCTGGTGGTCCGCGACGCGGCGGGCACCGTGCGCGGCTGGATCAATCGCTGCACCCACTCGCCGCACGAGCTGTGGCAACCGCCGCGAGTCGGCGGCGGCCCGGACATCCGCTGCCCCGTGCACGGCCTCGTGTGGCGTCTGGACGGAACCGGGCTCGGTGACGCGGCGGCACTGACCGAGCTGCCTCTCGAGCGGATCGGCGGCCTCTTGTTCCTTCGCCCCTCGGCGGGGGTCGGTGGCCGTGAGGGGTGGAGCGGCGGGCCGGCCGGCACGGTCGGCTGGCAGCCGCTCGACAAGGGTTCGCGCATCGCCGTGCGCGCCGAGTGGCCGGTCGTTGTCGAGCACTGGCTCGACGCGTGGTTCTCGCCAGCGGCGACGGTGCGGTTCGGCGCGATCGACTCGCCCGCACGGTGCAGCGTCGACGATGAGTCGGGCGGCAGCGACTGGGTGGCCGATGGCAGGACCTTCGGCGCCGGCTTTGCGGCCGGGCGTTTTGCCACCCTGGCCGCCGCTGGCGGCGATGCCAACTGGCGCCGACGCTTCATAGCGCCCAATCTCGTGATCGAACAGCATCCCGGCGGCCTGGGCGTGCTCTCGGTCCTGCCGGCCTACGACGGCGGCAGTCACGTCGCGTACCGGGCATACCGGCCGGCCGGCGCCGATCGCCGCCAGCAGGCAATGGGCTGGCTCGCCCGGCGCATGGCGCTGCGCATGCTGGGCGAAGACGTGCCGATCATAGAGTCCCTGCAACGCAGCCTGTCCGCCCAGCCGGCGCCCGGGTCGACAGCCCCGGCGGGCTCGCCGCTCGAAGCCTTCCGGCGCCTGCTGCGAACCGCGCGCTAGCCTGGCCGTTCGCCTCAGGCAAAGGCGGCCGGCGCGCTCGACTGACGGGTTTCCGGGATGCGCTCGCGCAGCATGTCGTGGAACTCGGCCATCCAGCGCTCGAGATCGGACAGGGGGCCCGGCACGTAGGTCGACGACTGCAGGCCCTGCGCGACGCGCTCGCACAACCAGCGGTCCTCGGCATTGACCTGGGCATTGATCCGGGAGCCGAGGTAGCGCATCAGGCGCATCTCGCGCCGGTCATCGGGCAGGCCGAACGTGGCGCCGCGGATGACCGTGCGATTGGGTCCGCCCGGCAGCACCTGGAAGAAATCGATCTGCTCCGGGAAGAGGTCGATGCCGAGGTTCGGCAGCATGCTGTAGAAGCGCCAGCTCCTGCGGTTGTCCGCGGGGAGGTGCGTCGCGATGTCGGCGATGTGGCGGGTGTAGATCTGCTCCGCCCAGCGAGCCGAAGGCCGGTCCTTCACCCAGGAAATGCCGCGCGCGAGGCCCGGTACGCCGCGCTGGTCCTCGTAGTCCGGCGTGAACATCCGCGCCAGGCCAGGATGCCCGATCGGGACATGATAAGACTCCAGGTAGTTGTCCATCGCGAGCTTCCAGTCCACGTTCCAGATCTCGGTCGTGATCGGGCCGAGCGGAACCATGTCCTCGATGCGATAGGGGGTGAACTCCTCGACCATCTCGCCGAACACGTCGCGCGGCGACGGGGGGTTGCCCGCGAGGCAGACAAACACGAAGCCGAGAAACGTCTCGATCCGCACCGGCAGGAGGCCGTGTGCGGCGCGGTCGAGGTCGGCGAACGTCTCCTTGGACGGAATCCCGATCAGGCCGCCATCCAGGCGGTACGTCCAGCCGTGGTACGGGCAGGTGATCGCGCCGCCACACTTGCCGGCGCCGTCGAGCATGCGGGCACCGCGGTGCCTGCAGACGTTGTGGAACGCGCGGATGCTGCCGTCCTTGTCACGGACCACGACGACGCTGTCGGGACCTATTTCGAAGGTCACGAAGTCGCCGGCCTTCGGTATCGAGTTCTGGTGGCAGACGATCTGCCAGCTGGGACGGAGGATCCGCTCGTGTTCGAGCGCCGCCATGGCCGGATGACTGTAGATCCAGGCCGGCATCGCGTAGCGCTGAGTCCGTCCGGCGTTTGGCTTGATGTCCGCGGCGAGAGTGTTCATCGGGCGACTCCCAGAGCTATATGGTCATGTAATTGGATACCTAAGGTACCCGCGAATGGCGTCGCCGACAAGGTAAAGAGATTCCCTAGCAACCGCTTATATCTCCTTTAAATACTATAAATGCCGCTAATTGTTCCTCAGAACCTCTAAGGGGCCGAATAGGCTTGAGAATCGGCTGCTGCAGTGCATTATTTATATACACATATAATTTGCATGGACTCGCCGAATTCGGGCTGCTACGTTGCCGCCTCCGTCCACAAAGCCCGGCACCCATTCCGAGAGAGTCCGCCATGACCCGAAAACTTACGAAGAGCAACGAACAGTTCAAGCGCGCTGTTAAGCGACTGCCGCTCGGCGTGGCATCGAACTTCCGATACTGGGGCGAGGACCGCACCATCTACGTCAAGAGCGGGCGCGGCGCACGGATCACCGACATCGACGACAACAACTACGTCGACTACCGGCTCGGCTACGGCCCGGCGATCCTGGGCTACGCGGACCCGCGAGTGGACGAAGCCGCCCGTCGCGGCATGGAAGTCGGCGGCGTCTTCGCGCTCGCCACCGAGCGCGAGCTGATCGTTGCCGACCGCATCGCCAAGATGGTGCCCTCGGCGGAACTCGTGCGCTTTTCCAATTCGGGCACCGAGGCCGTCATGGCCGGCCTGCGACTGGCGCGTGCCTTCACCGGCCGGGACGACTACGTCATCCTTGAGGGCGGCTACCACGGCCTGTTCGACGCGGCCATGTGGTACACGCCCATGGAAAAGTGGAAGAAGGAGGGTGAGCCTGAGATTCATCCCTACAGCGAGGGCATTCCGGTCGGCACCCGCTCCTACGCCCACTTCGTCCAGGCGAACGACGCGAACCAGCTCGAAGACGTCTTCAAGAAGCACGGCAGCAAGATCGCCTGCATGCTCATCGAGCCGATCATGGGCAACTGCCTCGGGATCTCCGCCGAGCCCGAGTACCTTCGCGCGGCGCGTGACCTGTGCACCAAGTACGGCGTGGTCATGTTCATCGACGAGGTAAAGACCGGCTTCCGGGTGGCCAAGGGCGGAGTCCAGGAGCTGTACGGCGTGCATGCCGACATCTGTACGTTCGCCAAGGCCGTCGCCAACGGCTACCCGATTTCGGTGCTCGCGGGCCGCGAGCACATCATGCGCAAGATCGGCAAGGGCGTCGCCCATGGCGGTACCTACACCGCTCATTCGGTCTCGCTCGCGGCAGCCGAAACCTGCCTGCAGATCCTCGACGAAACCTCGGCCCTGGCCGATATCGCCGCCTACGGCACCCGACTGCGGGACGGCATGCGGGCGATCTTAAGCGCCCGCGGTATTGCCCACAGCTTCGTCGGCCACCCGTCGATGAGCGGCCTGTACTTCGCGGCCGAACCGCCGCGCAACTACCGCGACTGGAAGGGCAGCGACTACTCCTTCTACGACGCGATGGCCCAGGTGCTCCACGACGAGGGCGTGCTCTGCGAGCCGGACTCGCGCGAACCCTGGTTCATCTCGGCGGCCCACGATGACTCGTGCTTGACGGACACGCTCCGCGGGTTCGAAATTGCGGTCGACGCGACGCTGAAGGCCGGAGTCACAACGAACAGGGAAACGGCCTAAGTGCCGTCGCCGGGGGAGCAGAACAGAGTGAGTGCAGCCAGCGGAAACTCGAAGCGCTACGACGTAATCGTCGTCGGCGCCGGGCACAACGGACTTGTCGCTGCCTGCTATATGCAGCGCAGCGGACTGAACGTCCTCGTCCTGGAGCGGAACGACTACATCGGCGGTGCGGCGGTGAGCCGGTCGCTCTACCCGGAATTCACCTACTCGAACTGCTCCTATGTCTGCAGCCTGCTGCGGCCGGAGATCATGCGCCAGCTCGAGCTGCCGAAGTTCGGCCTGCAGGTGATTCCCTACGAGGGCGGCTGCACGATGATGCACGACGGCAATCATTTTGCCCTCTATGACAATCACGACGCGCTGCGCCGGGAGATCTCGCGGCACTCGAAGCGTGACGCCGAAGCCTACGACCGGTACGCGCGCGATGTCATGCGCCAGTGCAAATTCATCAAGCCGCTGCTGCTGCGCGAGCCGCCGGATCCGACGTCGTTCAAGATCCGGGATATCCAGGAACTGCTCTACATCGGCAAGCGCTTCCACAACATGGGCGAGAAGCGGATGTACGACACCATCCGCTTCTGGACCATGAGCGCGGCGGATTTCCTCGACGAGTACTTCGAGAGCGAAATCGTCAAGGCGCATTACGCGGGCAGCTCGATCATCGGTACGGCCCTCGGGCCCCGCTCGCCGGGCACTGCCTACGTGCTGCTCCATCACTACATGGGCGACATCGACGACACGGTCGGTGCCTGGGGCTTTGCGCGTGGCGGCATGGGCGCCGTGTCCAAGGCACTGGGTGCGTCGTTCGAGGCCAGCGGCGGCACCATCCGCGCAGGAGCCGGAGTATCCAAGTTCCTGGTGCGCAACGAGCGCGCCGTTGGCGTCGCGCTCAGCGACGGCGAGGAGCTCTACGCCAACACGATCATGTCGAACATGGACGTCAAGCGGACGTTCCTCGAGTCGATGGATGCCAGCGACCTGCCGTCCGAGTTCGTCGAGCAGGTGCGCAAGTTCAAGATCCGCGGCTCGTCGGGCAAGCTCAATATCGCGCTCGACGGCCTGCCCGAGTTTCCGGCGATCCCGAAAGGGGCGCCGTGCATCCGCGGCGACATGCACGTCACCGACACCATCGATATGATGGAACGGGCGTACGACGACTGGAAAGCAGGACGCTGGTCTCAGGCGCCGTACATCGACATGCTCATGCCGTCGCAGATCGACCCGACGATGGCGCCCAACGGCAAGCACTACATGTCGGTGTTCACGCAATACTGTCCGTACGAGCTCGCCGATGGGCCGTGGACCCCGGAAAAGAAGCAGGGCTTCGCCAACTCGGTCATCGAGACCATCGCCCGGCAAAGCCCCAACTTCAAGAGCCTGATCCTGCATGCCGAGGTCCGGACGCCGTTCGATATCGAGCGCGAGGTCGGCCTGACGGAAGGCAATATCTTCCAGGGTGAGCTGACGATGGATCAGCTGCTCTTCAACAGGCCCGTTCCGGGATACGCGCAGTACCGTGCGCCGGTGCGCGGCCTTTACATGTGCGGTTCCAGCACCCACCCCGGTGGTGGCGTCATGGGCGCCCCGGGCCACAACGCGGCTCAGGCCGTGCTTCGTGACCTCAAGAAAGTCGCCTAACCCATCGCCGAGAGAATCACAGCGTGCAAGCACACTACGACTGCATCATCATCGGCGCGGGCCACAACGGCCTCGTTTGCGGCGCCATTCTCGCCAGGCGCGGCAAGCGGGTACTGATCGTCGAGGCCTCGACGTCGGTCGGAGGTCCCGCGGCGACGCATGAGTTCGCGCCGGGGTTTCGTGCCTCGACCGCCCACCTGATGCACCTGATGCCCCGGTCACTGATCACGGCCCTTGGCCTTGAACAGCACGGGCTTCAGTTCGCCGCGAATGGCATGGCGACGACGTCGCTGTCTCCTTCCGGCAATCACCTCCTCTTGACGCCCGAGAGCGTCGCCGCGGCCTCGCCGGTCGACGCCGAAGCCTACCCCGCGTTCCTGACGCGGATGACGAGGCTGGCGGGTGCGCTGCGCCCGATGCTGGCGAGCGTGCCGCCGCGTCTGGGGACCGACGCCTGGAGCGACCGGATTGCGCTGCTCAAGCTCGGCTGGCAGATCCGCCGCCTGGGCCGCAAGGACATGCGCGAGCTCTTGCGAATCATTGGCATGAATGCGTACGACCTCTGCACCGACTACCTGAAGGCGCCGCTCCTGCAGGGTGCCCTGGCCTTCGACGCAACACTGGGCGGCAATCTTGGACCGCGCGCCCCGGGCACGGTGCTGCCGTGGCTCGTCCGGCTCGCGATGCAGGGCGCCGACGGCAACGTCGGGCTCGCCCAGCCCGTCGGCGGCATGGGCGGGCTCAGCGACGCACTCGCCCGGGCGGCCAAGGCCGCCGGCGCGGAGGTACGCACCGGCGTACGCGTCGACCGCGTGCTGGTCGCCGACGACCGGGTGACGGGCGTCGTGCTGTCCTCCGGCGAGAGTTACCTCGCGCCGGTCGTCGTCTCCAACGCCGATCCCAAAACGACCTTCATCGATCTCCTCGGCCCCGAACACCTGGATACGGAATTCGTCCGCCGGGTCGACCGGGCGCGGTCCAAGGGGGTCGTGGCGAAGCTCCACCTGGCGCTGGACCGGCTGCCGGCATTTGCCAACCTGCCCGAATCGGCGTTGCGCGGCCGGCTGCTGCTGGCGCCGTCGCTCACCTACGTCGAGCGTGCCTTTGACGCACCGAAGTACGGGGAATATTCCGCGGCTCCGGCGATGGAAATCACCGTGCCGACCGTCAACGACCCGTCGCTTGCACCTGCCGGCAGCCACGTGCTGTCGGCAGTCGTCGAATGCGCAGCCTACGACCTGCGGGCAGGGTGGACGGAACAGCGGGACGCCTATCAGGCTCTTCTGATCGATCAGCTGGAGGGGCTGGCGCCGGGACTGCGCTCGTCCGTCCGGGCGGCGGAGCTCCTGACGCCGGTCGACCTCGAGGCGCGCTACGGCAACCGGGGCGGCCACTGGCACCACGCCGATCTCGCACTCGATCAGTTCTATTTCGTGCGGCCCGTGGCCGGTGCCGCGCAGTACTCCACACCCGTGGCAGGTCTTTTCCTCTGCGGTGCGGCAACGCACCCGGGTGGCGGAGTGGCGGGTGAAAACGGACGGCTGGCCGCGCAGGCCGTGCTGGCGAAGGCGGTATGACAATGAGCAATCCCACCGACGGCGTGACCCACTTCAATCAGCCTCTGCTGAAGACCCCGTTCCACAACCGGGCGCGGGCACTCAGTCAGAACGACAGCTTCGTGGCCTGGGCCGGGTACACGACCGTCGACGTTTTCACGTCGCCGGAGCAGGAGTACTTCGCGGTCCGCAACACCACCGGCGTGTACGACCTCACGCCGATGATCAAGTACCGGATCACCGGCAAGGGGGCGCTCCGCTTCCTCAACCATCTCGTTACCCGCGACGTCTCGAAGCTCAAGGTCAACCGGGTCATCTACACCGTATGGTGCAACGATGACGGACACATCCTCGATGACGGCACGCTCTTCAGGCTCGGCGAGGACGAGTACTGGCTGTGCTGTGCTGAGCGGCAGTATGACTGGCTACTCGATTCGGCGATTGGCTTTGACGTGGCCGTCGAGGAAGTCACCGAGCAGGTCGCCGCGCTCGCCGTACAGGGTCCGACCTCGTGCTGGACGCTGAAGCAGCTCGGAATGTCCGGCATCGAGAACCTGAAGCCGTTCGAAGTGGGCCGCTTCCAGGTCGAGGGCGTCGATGTCATGGCTTCCCGGACCGGCTTTACCGGTGATCTCGGCTACGAGATCTGGATGCCGCCGGAGAAGGCGGAATTCATCTGGGACCGGCTGATGGAAGCCGGACGAACGCGGTTGATCCGCCCGATCGGATCGCAGGCGCTGAACGCCGTGCGCATCGAAGCCGGGTTCCTGATGCCTCACTTCGACTTCGTGTCCGCGGAGAGCACGATCCGGCTGGGTCGTGACCGGTCGCCGCTGGAGCTCGGCCTCGACTGGCTCGTCGATTTCAAGAAGGGGCACTTCAACGGCAGGCGCGCGCTCGTGGCCGAGCAAAAGCGCGGCGTCACCCGCAAGCTCGTCGGGCTCGACATCGACGGCAACAAGCCCGCCCACAGTGCCTTGCTGTATACGGACAAGAGCGGTCAGACCGAGGTCGGTTTCGTGACCTCGGCGATGTGGTCGCCGACCTGCAAGCGCAATATCGCGCTCGCTATGGTCAACGCGCCGTTCTTTTCAGTAGGCTCCGAGGTATGGGCGGAGATCTACCTCAACCGCGAACTCCTCTGGGAACGGCGCATGGTCAAGGCGACCGTGGTCGAAAAACCGTTCTTTGCGCCCGAGCGCCGACGGTTGACGCCGCCCGCGGATCGCTAGGCAACGTGCGTACGGCGAGTCAGATGGCGAGTGGTTGCCCGCGGCGGGCCCGGCGGGGCGGCTGCGCACGATGACCAGCGCTCCGTCGACCAAGCCGTCCGGCGACAGGCCGTGGCTGGACCCTGCAGCTAAGCCGCAGATCGTGATCCAGAACGTCACCAAGACCTATGGTGCGTTCAATGCCGTTGATAACGTCGATCTGCGTATCTACAAGGGCGAGATATTCGCGCTCGTCGGTTCGTCGGGCTGCGGCAAGACCACGCTGCTGCGCATGCTGGCGGGATTTGCCGAGCCCACGTCGGGACGAATCGTGATCGACGATGCGGACATGGTCGGCGTACCGGCGCACGAGCGTCCGGTCAATATGATGTTCCAGTCGTACGCGCTCTTTCCGCACATGACCGTCGAGGCCAACGTCGGCTACGGACTGCGGACGCTCAGGATTCCGGCCGACGAGAAGCGAAAGCGCGTCGACGACGCGCTGCAGCTGGTGCAGCTCGGGCACCTCGGCAAGCGCAAGCCGCACCAGCTTTCCGGCGGGCAGCGCCAGCGGGTGGCGCTCGCCCGTGCGCTGATCCGGCGGCCGAAGGTATTGCTGCTGGACGAGCCGCTGTCGGCGCTGGACAAGAAGCTGCGTGAACAGACGCAGTTCGAACTGATGGATATCCAGTACGAGGTGGGTACGACGTTCGTCATCGTCACCCACGACCAGGACGAGGCGATGGCGCTGTCGAGCCGGATCGCGGTGATGAACCAGGGCAAGGTCCTGCAGGTCGGCAGCCCGTCCGAGATCTACGAGTTTCCGAAGTCGCGATTCGTCGCCGACTTCATCGGCACGACCAATTTCCTCGAAGGCACGGTCGTCAAGGCGAGCCCTGGGCTGATCACGATTTACGCCCACGAGCTCGACTGCGAGGTCCGGGTCGATGACGTCGGTCGGGTCAGTGCCGGGCAACGCGTGTGGCTGGCCGTCCGTCCCGAGAAGATCTGGCTCAGCAAGGAGCCGGTCGCCGGCGATACCGTCAACCAGGTCCGTGGCACGGTCTGGGAACTGGGCTACCTCGGTAACCGTTCCACGTACCAGATCCGGACCGACCGCGGGAAAATTCTGACGGCCTTCCTGCAGAACGACCGCCGCACGGCCGAGCGGGCAATCGACTGGAACGACACGGTCTATGCCAGCTGGGAGATCAACGGGGCGATCGTCCTCGAGTCCTAGCCCGGTTTCGTTGCACTGCCGCGCGCACGGACCCGGCTTTGCTGTCTGTGATCACACTGAACGCTGCTTCCGCCCGAGACTCGTGACGCCCTCGGTCGAAGAACATATAATACTATTTATAACAATAACTTAAGCGCACTAAAGTTGATCCGCCAGGGACGGCCGCTTAGGGCTGGGTCGCCTTATCTGGTGTCACAGTGCGTTGACTCCGGTCGGGCCGATCGGTAGCGTCGGGGCCTGACTGATCGTCCTCCCTGCGGCACCGCCTTGGCGGCGGCCGTACCCTCCACCCGTGGAAATGCCCCGTGACCGACCAGCAGACCCCGCCCAAAACTTCGGACGTAGACCTCGGCATGGACCGGCCGATCTCCCGCCGGGACTTCGTGCACGGCGTCGCCGTATCCGCGCTGGCCGCTCCCCTCCTGTCGGCTTGTGAACTTCCGGGCGGCGGGGCGGCGGCTGCCGCCCAGGACGCGCCCGGCTATTACCCACCTCTGCTGAACGGTCTGCGCGGCAGCCATCCGGGGTCCTTCGAGGCCGCGCATGCGCTGCGCGACGGCAACGGCCTGCCGCTGCTGCCAAGCGCGACCCACGAACACTACGACCTCGTCGTCGTGGGCGGGGGAATCAGCGGGCTCACGGCGGCCCACCTCTTCCGCCAGAAGGCCGGTCCGCAGGCGCGGGTACTCGTGCTCGACAACCACGACGATTTCGGCGGTCACGCCAAGCGCAACGAGTTCAACCTGAACGGCCGGATGCGCCTGATGAACGGCGGCACGCTCCTCATCGACAGCCCGCGGCCGTACGGGCCCGTCGCGGCCGGCGTGATGACGTCGCTCGGCATCGATGCGGTGGAACTCGGGAAATCCGCGTGGGATCCGGCTTTCTATACCAACCTTGGCATGAAAGCCGCTGCGTTCCTCGACAGGGAAACGTTTGGCGTCGACAAGCTTCTGGTCGGCATCGGTTCGGTGCCGCCCGCCCAGCTGCTCGCCGGCACGCCGTTCAGCGCGCGCGCCCAGGACGACTTCATTCGCATCGAAGGCGGCAGGACGGACTTTCTGCCCGGACTGACATCCGACCAGAAGAAGGACCGCCTGTCGCGGATGAGCTATGAAGCGTTCCTGCGCGATGTCGTCAAGGCCGATCCGCTGGTCGTCCGCTTCTACGCGGCGCGCACGCACGGCGAATGGGGCGTCGGAACCGATGCGATTTCGGCGCTCGATTGCTGGGGAATCGGCCTGCCGGGTTTCGCCGGGATGAACCTTGCGCGCGGCTCCACCGCGCGAATGGGCTTTACGCCGGCCGGCTACGCCGACACCGGCGGCAGCGCGCGCTACCATTTTCCGGACGGCAACGCCTCCATCGCGCGACTGCTGGTGCGCAGCCTCGTGCCGGACGCCGTGCCGGGGTCCACGGCCAGCGACGTCGTCACGGCGCGGGTCGACTACGCGAAACTCGACCGGGCCGGCAACCCGGCGCGCATCCGGCTCAACAGCCTGGTGACGCGGGTGCGGAACATCGGCGACCCGAAGTCGGCTACCGGCGCCGAGGTCACCTACGTCAGGGGCGGCCGCGCCTTCTCGGTCAGCGGATCCTCGGTCGTTCTTGCCTGCTACAACCACATGATTCCGTATCTGTGCCCGGAGCTTCCGGAGGAGCAGAAGGCGGCGCAGCACGAGCTCGTCAAGACACCGCTGGTGTACACGAGCGTCGCACTCCGTAACTGGACGGCCTTCCAAAAGCTCGGTATCGACCGCGTCTACGCGCCGGGCGGCTACCACAGCTACTTCTTCCTCGACTGGCACACGAAGATCGGAGACTACGAGAGTTCGTCCTCGCCCGAGGAGCCGACGCTGGTCCACCTCGTGCGGACGCCGTGCAAGCCGGGCCTGTCGGAGCATGACCAGCACCGCGCCGGGCGCGCCGAATTGCTGGCCACCTCGTTCGCGACGTTCGAACGGGAAATCCGCAGCCAGCTCGGCCGCACGCTGGCCGGTGGCGATTTCGACCCCGCACGGGATATCACGGCGATCACCGTGAATCGCTGGCCGCACGGCTACGCCCCGGAATACAACGCGCTCTGGGACCCGGAAGTGCCGGAGAACGAGCGGGCCTGGGTGTTGGGCCGCCGACGGTTCGGTAGCATCGCGATCGCCAAGTGCGATGCGGGAGGCGGCGCCTACACCGACGTCGCGATGGAACAGGCCGGGCGCGCCGTGAACGAATTGCTCGCCTGAGACGGTTCTCGGTCCGAAAGACCACCACGCTTTGCTATTGCCAAGGAGTAAGCCACATGGCTGCCAAGATGCCGACTGCCGAACTGACCGAACTGCGCCGCCTCGACGTCGCTCACCACCTGCCAGCCCAGAGCGACTACAAGCTCCAGCGCGAACTCGGCGGCAGC
>CAIMCI010000006.1 GCA_903839465.1 uncultured Pseudomonadota bacterium | reverse complement strand
TACGCAGCGGCGGGCTCGACGTCAGCGTCGCCGGCGACGTCGGTTCGTCGCAGTTCTACCTCGCCGACGGGGTTGGCACGGTTCGGGCCGGTGGCGGCCTCGTCCCGGTCCAGCCGACGACCAATGGCAACACCAAGCTTGGCGTCGTGTTCTACGTTCAGGATTCCCAGTTCAAAGTCGATGCGCGAACCGGCATTGCCTTCGACGGCATTCTGAACGCGACGGCCCTGCCGCAGCCACCCGCTGCCGTTGGCGCTCGCTCGCTTGCCGGCCGCTATTTTTCTTACGGTGACGACTCGGGCCTGACGTTGCACTCCAATTCCGGAGATGTGACGCTCGGCTACGCGGGCAGCAACGGCTTGGTCGACATGCTGGGTCCTGCGACGGCAAACATCGACGCGACGAATGCCTATATCCTGCCGCCGTCGCTGTCGGTTCAGGTCGTGGACGGAAACGTCAAGTTCGGCACCGGCGCGCGGAGCTTCTATTCGGCGACGCTCTACCCGTCATCACGCGGCAACGTGTCCTTGATCGCCTCTGGAGACGTTGCCGCCAACGGCTCGGGCACGCTGACGATGTCGGACGCGTCGCCCTCCGCCGTACCGTCGGTTGGCAATCCAGGCGGGCAGCAGTCGCTTAACGATCCGTTCGATGGACTCGTGCACGCCGGCGATCCCACGCGGGCTACGTTCGTCGCCGGCAACGACATCGGCCGGTTGAGCCTGTCTCTGCCGAAGGCTGCCGACATCGAGGCCGGCCGCGACATCACAGATCTGGTCGTCAGGACCCAGAATCTGTCGCCCACCGATGTCACCCTTCTCGCGGCCGGCCGTGACTTCACCTACACCGATACCTGCACCTCGCGGTGCCAGGTGACGACTGGTGGTCCGGGACGGCTCGACATGGTGGTCGGCCGGAACATCGACCTCGCGTTCGCGTCCGGCGTCACGACGTCCGGCAATATCGCCAACGGTAACCTGCCCGCGACGGGTGCCTCCATTTCGGTGCTGGCGGGTGCCGGATCGCGCAGCGAATACGGCAGCGTCCTTGACGCGCTGGTGTCGACCACCGACACCGCCAAGGACTTGGTGGCGTTGCAGGCGCTGCAGGCCACCGGATCGGTCGCCGGCCTGCCGAAGTTCATCACGGACGTGGTTGAGCCGTCGGCCGCCTACTCGTCGAAGTTCAGCTACTTTGTCCGCAACGTCGTCGAACATTCCACCGGCAGCGATCCGGGGCCGCTGACGTTCGCCCAGGCGAACGACCGCTTCTCGAAGTTCAGCTCTGCTCAGCAGAACGCTTTCGTGACCGAGATGGCGGAACTGGTTCCTGCCTCGGCGGACGGCCAGAAGGCCCTGGTGAGCTACGTGGCCTCGACCACCGGCACGACGCCGGCATCGGCCGCGGCGGCCTTCGCCGCGTTCTCCGGGCTTTCGCCGGAAGCGCAGCGGGCCTTCGTGAACCGCGAGTTCTTCAGCGAGCTGACCGCCTCCGGTCGGGATAACAACAACCTGCTGTCGGTCGGCTTCTCGCGCGGCTACGCGTCGATCGACGCCTACTACCCGCAGACCCGGACGGCGTCCCCCGACTATTCGGCGACCGCGGCGGCCGGCGACCTCGGCCTCGTCTTCAGTCGCATCTACACGCTGAGCGGCGGCGATATTGACCTCAGCGTGCCGGGCGGCCTGGTCAACGTCGGCCTGGCGAACGCGCCGCCCTCGCTCGGCACGCGCGACCCGTCGACGCTCGGCATCGTCGCTCAGGGCTCGGGCAGCGTCGACATCTATTCGCGCGGCGACGTGCTCGTCAGTTCCTCGCGCATCTTCACGCTGGGTGGCGGTGACATCCTGATCTGGTCCAACGAAGGCAGCATCGACGCCGGCCGCGGCGCGAAGTCGGCCGTGTCGGCGCCGCCGCCGCAGGTGATTGTCGCCGCCGACGGCACGGTCCGGCTCAGCTTCGCTGGCGCCGCCGCGGGCAGCGGTATCCGCACGATCCAGACGGATCCGTCGCAGCCGTTCGGCAACGTTGACCTGATTGCGCCGGTCGGTTCCGTCAACGCCGGCGACGCCGGTATCGGTGCGGCGGGCAACATCAACATCGCCGCCAGCCGCGTGCTCGGCCTCGACAACATCCAGGTCGGCGGCACCTCGACCGGCGTTCCGGCCACGGTCAGTTCGCTCGGTGCCTCGCTGCTCGGTGCCTCGAACGCGGCCTCGAGCTCGACCCAGTCGGCGCAGGACGCGGCGACGTCGGGCAGCGGCGAGGGCAAGCAGGGCCCGGCGCCGCTGGCCGATGCGGCGCTCGGCTGGCTCGAGGTGTTCGTCACGGGGCTTGGCGAGGAAGCGTGCAAACCCGACGACATCGACTGCCTCAAGCGGCAGAAGCACAAGTAACGCTCGGCGGCGTGTCACAAAAACATCATTGGGGACCCTGAGAATGCCTTCCGGGGTCCGGAAGAGGCCCGCGCCCGGCGCGGGAGGGAACAACGACAGTGGCGGCGGCCGATGTGGACGCCGCACGGGGATCAGGTACGGCTCATGAAACTAAAGAATGGCTTGCTCGCGGCACTCGTCCTGATGACTCCCGTCGTCGTCTGGGCCGCCGGTTCGTGGTGGAACGGCGACTGGAAGTTCCGCAAGGAAGTGACGCTCGACCTGTCGCCGACCGGCGCCGACATCGCCGGCGCCGTTCAGGACGTTCCGGTGCTCGTACGCCTGTCGCTGGCGAACTTCAACTATTTCAATGACGCCAAGCCCGACGGCAGCGATTTCCGGCTCATCGACGGCGACGACAAGACGGCGCTGAAGTTCCATTTCGAGCGCTACGACCAAACCAACCAGATGGCGTTCATGTGGGTGCACGGCGTCAAACTCACCGGTGGCGCGAAGACCGACAAGTTCTATGCCTACTACGGCAACCCGAGTGCGCCGGCCGGCGGCCCGGACGCGCCCGGAACCTATGACCCTTCCCAGGCGCTCGTCCTGCACTTTGGCGAGGCCTCCGGTCCGCCGCAGGACGCGACGGCCTACAAGAACAATGCGTCGGCCTCGTCTGCCGAGGCGGTGCCGGCCTCGCTGATCGCCGGCGGCCTCAAGTTTGCCGGCGGCCAGATTGTCACGGTGCCGTCCTCGGCGAGCCTGAAGCTGCTTCCGGCGCAGGGCTTCACATCGACCGCCTGGGTCAAGTTTGACGGCCCGCAGGCGCAGGCGACCGTCGCCGCGCTCGCGGACGGGGCGAAGGAGCTGACCCTCGGTATCGACGGCACCAAGGCATTCGCGACGTACACCGGTGGTTCGGCCCCGGTCACCGTGACCGGCGCCGACATGGCCCCCGGCCAGTGGCACCACCTCGCGCTCACGGTCGGCGCCAACACGCTCACGCTCTACGTCGACGGTGCCGCGGCCGGCTCGTCGCCCGCCAGCATGGCCGAGATCGGCGGTTCGTTCACGGTGGGCGGCGCGGCCAAGGGTGGCGGCTTCCTGACGGCCGAGGTCGACGAGGTCGGGGCGGCCAAGGTCGCGCGCAGCGCCGACTGGATCAAGGCCGTCTACAAGGGCGAGGGCACGGAAGCGCCGCTCGTCGTCTACGGTGCCGACGGCCAGAAGGAGGGAGGCGGCAGCACGTCCTACTTCGGCACGATCATCAAGAACCTGACGATCGACAGCTGGGTCGTCATCATCATCTGCATCGGTATGCTCGTCGTCGGCCTCGTCATCATGGTGATGAAGGCGTTCTTCATGAGTTCGGTCGAGAAGGGCAACCGCGGCTTCCTCAAGCTCTTCCACGAATCGGCCGGCGACGAGGCAGCGCTCGACAAGGCGGTGTCCGGCGACAAGGGTGCCGAGCGATTCGCCAACTCGACGCTCTACCGGGTCTTTCACGTGGGCGCGGCCGAGATCGGCAAGCGCATCCACGCGACCGGCAAACAGCGCAGCGAAGTTGAGCTGTCGCCGCAGTCGATCGAGGCCGTGCGCGCGTCGATGGACGCGACCCTCGTCCGCGAGGGCCAGCGGCTTTCGGCGCAGATGGTGCTGCTGACGATCGCCATCGCCGGCGGCCCGTTCCTCGGTCTCCTCGGTACCGTCATCGGCGTCATGATCACGTTCGCGGCGATCGCGGCGAGCGGCGACGTCAACGTCAACGCGATCGCGCCGGGTGTGTCGGCGGCGCTTGCCGCCACCGTCGCCGGTCTCGCGGTCGCGATCCCGTGCCTGTTCGGCTACAACTGGCTCAATTCGCGGATCAAGGCGGTCAACGCCGATACCCGCGTGTTCGTCGACGAATTCGTGGCGCGTATCGCCGAAAAGTACTCCAACTAGGTCAGCCGGTTCCCGGGAGAAGCTACTATGTCCGGTTCGATCGGTGACGGCGAAAAAGACGCCTACGACGAGGTCAACATCACGCCGATGCTCGACCTCGCCTACGTGCTGATGGTGATCTTCATCATCATGACGACGGCGTCCGTGCAGGGCATCAAGGTGAACCTGCCGAAGGCGAGCGACACGCCGGCGCTCGCCAAGCCGCAGACCAAGGCCATTACGATCACGGCCGATGGCACGATATTCCTCGATACGTTTCCCGTAACCCTGCCGGAACTCGAGAATCTGCTTCGCCAGTACAAGGCCGCTAACCCCAGCCTGCCGGTGGTCGTCAAGGCGGACTCGACGATCCAGTACCAGAAGGTCGTGGACGTACTCGATTTGATCGGCCGACTCGAGATCACGCAGCTCGGTCTCGTGACCCAGCGTATCGTGAAGTGAGCTGAACGGCGATGGCGAGCGAACAGGGCAATGGTCTGCGCGCCCGGCTGCCGTTGATGGCGGTCGTGATCGTGATTGCGCTCCTGGTCGCTCTGCTCGGCTGGTACATCCTCAGGGCCCTGAACGACAAGAGTTCGAAGCCGCCGCGGACCGTGCAGACCATCCAGGTCGTGCGTCCACCGCCGCCGCCGCCCGAGGACAAGCCGCCGCCGCCGCCGCCGCCGCCGGAAAAGGTCGAGAAGTTCGAGCAGGCATCCCCGGAGCCGACGCCGAACGACGAGCCGGCGCCGGCCGAGAACCTGGCGCTTGACGCGGCCGGTGCGGCCGGCAGCGATGCCTTCGGCTTCGGTTCACGGCCGGGCGGCAGGGACCTTATTGGCGGAAGCGGCACGGCGCCTTTTGGATCCGCCCAGGCCCGGCTCGGCTCTCAGCTCAACGATCTGCTGTCCAACGACAGTCGCCTGAAGGGCAAGCGCTTCAAGGGATCGGTGCGGGTGCGCATCGCCGAGGACGGGCGGATCGTCGAGGCTTCCGTCGTTTCGTCGACCGGCGACACGGCGATCGACAGTGCGATCCAGTCGGGACTGTTGTCCAAGCGCGTCGACCCGTTGCCGGTGGAAATGCCACAGCCGGTGACGCTCTACATCGTCCGCAAATCGTAAGGGAACCACCATGTCCACCACTACCCCCGCCTCGCTCCGGTCCGTTTGCGTGCTGGTGGCGCTTGCGCTCGTCCCGCCGCTGGCGGTGGCCCAGGCCACGCGCTCGGGCGGCGGCGGCAATTACCAGATCATGCAGCAGTACCAGCAGCTCGCCGCCGAGCGCACGCAGCTGCAGGCCGAGAACGCCAAGCTGAAGACGGATCTGGCCGCGGCCAGCACCGAGCGCGATGCGCTGAAAAAGGAGCGCGACGCCCTGAAGGCCAAGGCCGGCGGCGGCGACGCCTCGGCGGCGCGGGTGGCGGCGGCCAATCAGGCGGCCGATGAAAAGCTGGCCGAACAGCGTCGCAAGACCGAGGAGCTCGTCGGGCGCTACCGGGACACGGCCACCACCCTGCAGACCGTCGAGAAGGACCGCAGCCGCCTGCAGGCGGAACTCGCCTCGAGCGGCACGGCACTCGGGCAGTGCGCCGAGCGCAACGTCGCCCTTGGGGGGATGATCGACGAGGTGCTGACCCGCTACGAGCAGCAGGGATTCCTGCACAAGGCGACGATCGACGAGCCGTTCACGCGCATCACGCGCAACCGCGTCGAGAGCCTGACGACCGAGTACCGCCTGAAGGCCGGGGAACTCGCCCAGCCCGCGGCCAAGCCCTGACGGCTCTGTCGGCCTAGGCCGCGCCCGTATCGCGGGCACCGACGTCGAGCGGCGCCGGGCCGAGGCCAGCGCGCTGCCGCGCGACCATCGCCACGTAGGCGGACTCCAGATCCCGGCAATAGCGGTCGCTGCGGAAGTACGGGTGCGTGACCTGCGCCGCCACGAGGTGCGAGCGCAGCGCCGCCAGCCGTGCCCGGTCGCGGGCCAGCGCGCCGGCCAGGATCTCGTAACCGGCAAGATCCGAGGCGACCAGTTCGTCGAGGCCAAGGCCGCGCAGGAGGCTCGCCGCCATGCGTCCGGCGAATGCCGGGCCCTCGATCGTCACGACCGGCAGGGCCGCGGCGAGCACGTCGTTTGCCGTCGCACCGGCCGAGAACGGGCTCGTGTCGAGAAAGAGGTCCGCAGCACCGAGGCGGGCCCGATGCTCGGCGTAGCCGACCGGATCCGCAAAGACGATCCGCCGGCGCGCCACCCGCGACGCGTCGGCCAGTGCCAGCAGGCGCCGGCGTGGCGCGCCGTCGGGCGCGAGCAGCCAGAGCGTCGCTTCCGGTGCCGCCTTCAGGATGCGAAGCCAGGCGGCGTAGACCTCCGGCGTGAGCTTCGCCGGGTCGTTGAAGGCCGCCAGCACGACCGCGTGCTCGGCCAGTCCGAGCGCTGTCCGCGCCGGGGCCGGTACGGTGGCCGCACGTCGGTTGTCGAAGGGCTGGAACGAGACCGGCATCCAAACGGGCTGCTCGGCGTAGTACGACCGGTGCTCATCGGGCAGGATCCGCCGGTCCGCGATCAGGTAATCGACATAGGCGGCGCCCATGG
>CAIMCI010000005.1 GCA_903839465.1 uncultured Pseudomonadota bacterium | reverse complement strand
CTCGACCCTGCCGCGGGTGCGCACGGCGCGGCAGATCGCCCGGCCGTCGGCACCGGCAATCGGCTCTTCGCCTGCCGCGTAGACCTCGAGGACCAGCAGGACGTCGGCGGCCGACAGAACCCGCGCGAAATCGTCGAGGAGATCGCGCGTGCGCGTATAGCGGTGCGGCTGGTACACAAGCACCAGTCGCCGGTCCGGCCATCCCTGGCGCAGCGCTTCCAGCGTGGCCTCGATCTCGGTGGGATGGTGGCCGTAGTCGTCGACCAGCGTGACGGCGGCGCCTGCCCAGTCGAATTCGGCGAGCACCTGCAGGCGCCGGTCGATCCCCTGGAAATTGCCAAGAGCGGTCACTATCGCCTCGTCCCGAACGCCTAGCTCGGTGGCAACCGCGATCGCCGCCAGCGAATTGAGTACGTTGTGCAGGCCGGGAACGGCCAACACGACCGACAGCGGCTGCTCCCGGCCCGGACGCAGCACGTCGTAGTGCGTGCGCACGCCGTCACGGCGGATGTTGACGGCCCGCACGTCGGCTTCCTCGTCCTGGCCGTAGGTGACGACCGGGCGCGATACCCTGGGCAGGATGCCGCGGATCTCGGCATCGTCCAGGCAGAGCACGGCGAGGCCGTAGAACGGCAGGTTGTGGAGGAAGTCGACGAAACTCTGCTTCAGCCGGCCGAAGTCGCCGTCGTGGGTGGCGAGGTGATCGTTGTCGATGTTGGTGACGATGGAGATCATCGGCTGCAGGTGCAGGAACGATGCGTCGCTTTCGTCGGCCTCGGCGACGAGGTAGCGCCCCGCGCCCAGGCGGGCGTTGGTCCCGGCGCTTTTGAGTCTGCCGCCGATGACGAACGTCGGGTCCTCGCCACCCTCGGCAAGAATGCTCGCGACGAGGCTCGTCGTGGTTGTCTTGCCGTGCGTTCCGGCCACGGCGACGCCGATCCGAAAGCGCATGAGCTCGGCGAGCATTTCCGCGCGACTGACCACGGGGCGACGGGCAGCCTGGGCGGCCACCACCTCGGGGTTGCTGGACGCCACGGCACTCGACACGACGACCACGTCGCAGTGCTCAACGTTGGCTGCCGCGTGGCCAACGAAGACCGTCGCGCCGAGCGAGGACAGCCGATCGGTTACCGCGTTGGTGCGCAGATCCGACCCCTGTACCTCGTAGCCGAGGTTGATCAGCACTTCGGCAATGCCACCCATGCCGCTGCCGCCGATGCCGACGAAGTGGATGCGATTGATTCGACGCATGCGGGCGTTCATGCAGCCGCCTCCAGCGTCTGCAGGCACAGCCCGGCGAGCCTCTCGGCGGCGCCGGGCACGGCGGCAGACCGGGCAGCCGTCCGCATGGCGGCCAGAGCCCGGCCATCCGGCTCGCAGAGCTCGCGCAGCGCCAGCGCCAGCGTATCGGCGCTGAGAGCCGCTTCGGGCAGCAGGCGCGCGGCACCGCGCTGCACGAGGTAGCCCGCGTTGGCGGTCTGGTGATCGTCGACCGCGTGCGGGTACGGGACGAGCACGCTCGGCAATCCGGCGGCGGCGAGTTCGGCGACGGTCAGTGCACCGCTGCGGCAGACGGCCATATCCGCCCACTCGTAGGCTTTCGCCATGTCGTCGATGAATTCGCGCACGTCGGCCTCGACGCCGAGGGCGCGGTAGGCTTCGCGCACACCCTCGACCCGGTCCCGTCCGGTCTGGTGAATCACTTCGGGCCTCGCGGCCGCGTCAAGAATCGCCAGCGCCGCCGGTACGGTTCGATTGAGAGCCTGCGCGCCGAGGCTGCCGCCAAACACCAGCAGATGCGCCCGGCCGGAAGCCGGCGCGCGGTCGCGCCGGTTCAAGGCCTCGATTTCGTCGCGTACCGGATTGCCGACGGTAACGACGCCCTTGCGGCCGGCGAACGTACCGGGAAACGCCTCGGCGACGCGGGTAGCGAAGTGCGCGAGGATCCGATTGGTGAATCCGGCCACGGCATTCTGTTCGTGGATGACCAGGGGCCGGCGCAGCAGCCAGGCGGCTAGCCCGCCCGGCCCGCTGACAAAGCCGCCCAGCCCGAGAACGATGTCGGGGCGCTGGCGACGCATCACCGACATTACCTGGGCCAGCGCCCGCAACAGCACGAAAGGCGCGGCCAGCAGCCGGCCCGGGCCCTTGCCACGCAGCCCGCCGACATTGATCCAGTCGATGGGAAGTCCGGCAGCAGGCACAAGCCGTGCCTCAATTCCCTCGCGCGTGCCCACCCAGCGAACCTCGCAGTGCCGGGCGCCGAGGACGCGAGCAACGGCCAGGGCCGGGAAAACGTGCCCGCCCGTACCGCCGGCCATGATGAGGACCTTGGTCATTTGATGCCGCCCCGCATCGTGACGGGCCGACTCGTCGCCACTTCGTGGTAGACCCGCAGCACGACACCGAGCCAGCCCAGCGTGACGAGCAGGCTGGAGCGACCATAGGACAGGAGTGGCAGCGTCAGGCCCTTCGTCGGCAGCATGCCCATGTTCACGCCCATGTTGATGAACGCCTGCAGGCCGATCCAGATGCCGAAAGCGGCGGCGAGGTAGCCCTGGAAACGCATGCCGGATTCGACGGCCATCCGCGCAATACTCAGCGAGCGGTAGGCGACCAGCAGCACGAGACCGACGACCAGAACGATGCCGAGAAAGCCGAGTTCCTCCGCCAGCACGGCGAAGACGAAGTCCGTGTGCGCCTCCGGCAGGTAGAAAAGTTTCTGGACGCTGGCCCCCAGCCCGACCCCGAACCATTCGCCACGACCGATCGCGATGAGCGACTGGGTAAGCTGGAATCCGGTCTTGTAAGGGTCCTTCCAGGGGTCGAGGAAGCCAAGCAGCCGCCGCATCCGGTAGGCGCTCGCCACGGCAACGAGGCCGAGTGTCAACGCGGCACCTGCGCAGAGCACGATGAAATGCTTGAGCCTGACTCCGGACAGGAAGACCAGACCGATGGCCGTCGTCAGGAGCACGACTCCGGAGCCGAAGTCGGGTTCCGCCAGGAGCAGCACGGCGCCGAAGCCAAGGACGAGCAGGGGCTTCAGGAAGCCGATCACACTGGACCGGACGTCTTCTTCGCGGCGCACGAGGTAGCCGCAGAGGTAGAAAAGCAGACAGACGCGGGCAGCCTCGGAGGCCTGGAAGTTGAGGGGCCCGAGTCGCAGCCAGCGCCGGCTGCCGTTGACTGAGGCGCCGATGCCCGGCACCAGCACCAGGAACAGCAATCCGAGACCGAACAGCAGCAGAGGCAAGCTGAGCATCTATTAAATGAAAAATGTTTTTGGCATTTTTAATAAACCTTCTGAAAAAAAAAATTAAAATTTTTTTCGAAAATCTAAGTTTGACTTAATTAAAAAGT
>CAIMCI010000004.1 GCA_903839465.1 uncultured Pseudomonadota bacterium | reverse complement strand
TCGCCCGCTAAACGTGACAGCCAAACCTAGACGATACGTTCCTCGAAGAATATACCGTCTGCAGCGGTCGGCGTGCAGGCCGCCGCCGTGCAGGCGAAGTCAGCGGTGGTCATCCTGCGGACAGGCTCCCGCGCACCACGGAGCTGGTGCGCCGCCGGTAGGGTCAATGTCACCGGACCTAATAGTGTCCCTGATGTGAATTTTGCGGCGACGACAACGCGCCACTTCGTCGCCACCGTCGTTCGCTGGGAGGTGCTCTTGCGATGTCCGCGGCTTGCGCGCGCGCACGTCGTGGCGGCCGAGGCTGCGTAGCGAGCCGTGGTAGGGCGCAGTGCAGACCGCTGGTTTGGTGCTGGTGTCGATCGGTTGGAGGCTTTTCGAGCGCACGACGAACTGCGTCGTCCGATTTTCGAGCAATACCGTCGGGCGATTCGTCGCAACACCTCGAAGCGCGAGGCGGGCTGAGCCGCGGTCGAGCACAGTACGTCGGCCGTCTCGGCAGGGGGCGTTCTAGGTCGCATGCAGACGGCGAGCGAGGACCGGCCATCAGCAACTGCGCGAACGAAGGCGCGAGTTGCTGCACTGCGCCATACGGTGACGGCGACTCAGCGGCTCGACCCGGAGTGACCGGGCGGATGGGCTGTGAATGCGCGCGCAAGAATTAATTATTTAATTGGTCAATCAACCTAATTGACTTGGACCCAACGCACGACTAGGCTTGGGTTCAAGATCCACCGGGGAGTAATGGTCATGATGCGCGAAGGTATGACGCGGTTGTCTCGGTCGCTGCTGACGACCCTCATGCTGGGATGTGTAACAGCACCTGCGCTGGGCCAACCGGTAGAAAATGTCCGCGTGCCCGACCGCCCGGCGAGCGAGCATTGGGTATGGGTCAACGACCTGCAGCTCGGCAACTACAACAAGATGGTCCTGTACAACGCCGAGACCGGCGAGAACATGGGCGCGATCGAGACAGGCTGGGAAGGCATCAAGCTCGAGTTTCCCCACTCGGGTAATGACATCGTCAGTGTCGGCGCGTACATGTCGCGCGGGTTCCGTGGCAAGCGCACGGACACCGTCACCAAGTACGACAAGCACACGTTCATGCCGCGACTGGAGATCGAGACGCCACCGCGTACGGTCAAGGGCTGGCCGGATCCGACGCTGACGGGTCTGACCGACGACGACTCGTTTTTCCTCGCGCAGCTGATGACGCCTGCGTCGACGGTTGGCGTGACCGATTTGCGAAGCGATAAATTCGCTGCAGAAATCGAAACCACCGGCTGTGCGCACGTGATGCCGGCGGGCAATCGCCGCTTCATCTCGCTTTGCGGCGACGGCGGATTGCTCGCGGTCAATCTCGACGAGACTGGCCATGAAGCGTCGCGCAAGCGCTATCCCGGATTCTTTGACGCTGACAACGATCCGGTAAATGGTTCGGGAGCCCGTTCGGGTGACGTGTGGTACTTCGTCTCGCATTACGGCGACGTCCACTCCGTCGATGTTTCGGGACCCGAGCTCAAGTTCCTGCCCGTCTGGAAGGTGGCCAAGAAAGAGGGCGCCAACACCTGGGTACCGGGTGCCTGGATGCAGTCGCTGGCCGCAAACAAGAGTCTCGGTCGGCTCTACGTCCCCATGCAGTTGTCGGATCTGAAGCCGAAATTAAGCGGCTACGACTTTCATGGCCGGGATGCGTCTGAGGTTTGGATCTATGACCTGAAGTCCAAGCAGCTGCTGCGCAGGATCAAGACCAAGGACCCCGTATCGCACATCGCCGTCAGCCAGGACAGCAAGCCCTACGTCTACGCTGGCGCCACATGGCAGCTCAACGTCGGGATCTATGACGAGGCGAGTGGCAAACTGCTCCGGCAGCTGACGATTCCGGGCATGCCCACCGTGCTCCAGCCGGTCGAGTGACGGGCAGTCGCGATGTACCTTGACCCGGCCGTCGAACTCGTTCTGCGCGGCGCGTTTATCGCGCTGTTTGCAGCGGCGCTTGCCCACAAGGCATTGCGCTTCGATTCGTTCGTGCCGACGGTTGCGGCCTATGGGCGTGGCTTGCCGCTGGGGCGCGGGCCGATAGCACTGGTCGCGGCGCTCGCGGTAATGCTCGGTGAAGCCGGGGCGCTCGTCGTCTGCGTGGTCCCTGTCGCGCATGCGCTGCGCGCGGGGGTAATCTCGGGCATCCTGCTGTTGTATGCAGCGGCGATGGCCGGCAATTTGCTTCGCGGCAATACCTTGCTCGACTGCGGGTGCAACTGGGGCAGTCTTCGGCAGACGGTCGGCTACCCGCTGGTGTACCGCAACCTGCTGCTCGCGGCGCTCGCACTGGTGTTGGCGCTACCGTCTGCACCGCGATCGCTAGGTGGCCTTGATCTTGTGACTGTACTTGCTGGCGTCGCATTGTCCGCGTTGGTCTACGCGGCAGCCAACCGGCTCTTTACCGAACCCTTCGCAACGGGCGGGACTACATGATGGATACGACGCTCGTGGTGGTGCTGGTCTTGCAGTGGGTGTTCATGATCGCGATGGCGGTAGTGATGCTGGCGCTGGTCCGGCAGGTCGGTGTGCTGCACGCGCGGTTTGGTCCGGCGCCGGGTGCCCTGATGATCAGCCGCGGGATCAAGATTGGCGAACGCTCACCGGAGTTCAAGTTGCGCTCGGTGGACGCCCAGGAGGTCGTGATTGGTGGCGCGGACGCTGCGGGTCGCAGCACGCTGGTGATGTTTGTGGCCCCCGAGTGCCCGGTGTGCGCGAAGCTGCTCCCGGCGCTGAAGTCGATCGGCGCCTCCGAGACATCCTGGTTGCGACTGGTGTTTGCGAGCGACGGCGAACTGGAAGTGCAGAAGAAATTCTGGCTCGCGAAGGGCCTGAGCGGGCACCCGTACGTGCTGTCCCAGGAACTCGGAACGACGTACCAGATTGGGCGGCTACCGTATGGTGTCTTGCTCGATGAGCAGGGCGTGATGGTGGCCCAGGGTCTGTGCAATACCCGCGAGCATGTGGAGAGCCTGTTCGAGGCGAAGCGCCTCGGTGTCGGCTCCATCCAGGACTACATGGAGCGCGAGCATCAGCGCGCTGAGACGCAAAACGCGATTTAGAGGACGGATCATGAGCAAGCATAAGAACTGGTTCGACAGCATGTTCGAGGCATCGAGCCGCACGCTGGCGGAAAGGAGCGGGCGGCGCTCGTTCCTCGGCAAGTTGGGTGGCGCGATGGTAGGCGCGACGCTGCTTCCGCTGCTGCCCGTGGCCCGTTTCACGGAAGCCGACGCCGCGGAGAACAACGCTGGCAAGGACGCCATGGATCCTAAGCAGTGGATGGCCGAGCATCCGGACTGGAACAATCCGAAGAGCTGCGACTATTGGGCCTATTGTTCGATGGGTGGCGGCCTGTGCGCCTGCTGCGGTGGCACGTCCAGCAAGTGCCCCCCGGGTACTTCGGCATCCTCCATCGCATGGGTGGGTACGTGCCGCAACCCCGGCGACGGCAAGTCCTACGTGATGTCCTACCACGACTGCTGCGGCACGACGGGCTGCTACGACTGTGTGTGCCACCGCGAGGAAGGCTCCACGCCTCGCTACCGGTTACAGCGCTCGCCGTACGTGAACTGGTGCTACGGCTCGGCCCAGCCGACGGGCTACAACTGCACGATCTCCAAGCAACTCTCGGTTGCCGAGTAGGCGCTTGCTGAAGGGGGCGCCAGCCATGATGAGCGCGGGGTTGGGACGATTCCTTGCAGCCGTGGCGGTGCTCGTGGTGGCGTGCGTCCCCGGACAGCGTGCAGCGCTGGGTGCCGTGGCATCCACGGGCTACGCCTCCAGCCTGAACTACACGATCAACTGCTCCGGCTGTCACATGGCGGACGGCTCCGGCTATCCGGGGATAGTGCCGCCGCTGCGCGGGCACGTCGCGAAGTACCTGGCGGTGCCGGAAGGTCGCGCGTTCCTTGCTCAGGTGCCGGGCTCCGCGCAGGCGATGCTGTCGAACCGGGACCTGGCGGACGTACTGAACTGGATCGTGACGACCTACGATCCGGCCGACCTGCCGGTAAACTTTGCGCCGTATGAAGCCAACGAGATCGCGCAGCTGCGCCGCACGCCCATCTCGGCGAGCACGGCGGCACGCGCGCAGGTTCTCTCGCTGGTCGCAGCCACTACGGACACGCCGGTGTTCATGTTGGTCGCGCAGTCAGCTACCTCCACCACAGTCGCTGCTACGCCGCCAGTCCAGCCGCCAGCGGCATTTGCGATCTGCGGCGCCTGCCATTCGGTGTCGCCGAGCGGCGATCATTCGATCGGGCCCAATCTGCGCGGCGTCATCGGGCGGCGCTCGGGCAGCGCACCGAAATACCCGTACTCCAAGGCGATGCGCGACGCGGGTATCGTCTGGTCCGCGGCAGAAATCGACTCGTTTCTGCAGGACGTGGCCGCAAAAGTGCCCGGCACGATGATGTCCTTCGGCGGTGTCGCCGATCCCGCCGATCGCAAGGCGATCGTGGATTATCTGAACTCGCTGAATCCGTGAGCCTCACCGCATGGCGGCGCTCGAAGCACACGCCGCGAAGTCGGTCCCCCAAGAGACGCACCGGGTCGCAGTCGTTGAACCCGGTGACATGCGATGTCGAGTGCATTTGCTGTGGACCCCTGGCCGTTATCGGACCCCGGAACCGGCGATAAACCGTGGAGACTTGTGCATGATCGCTGACGAAGCTTCGTCTGTTACCGACGCGATCCGCTCTCGATTCTCGTGTCGCGCGTTCGCGCCGCGCCCCGTGGACGAAGCAGTGCTGCGCCAGCTGCTGGAGGTGGCCAGCAGGTCGCCGTCCGGCGGTAATTTGCAGCCTTGGGTCGTGCACGTACTGCTGGGCGATTCGATGGCGAAGTTCAGGGCGATGCTCGAACCGCTGCTGGTGGGGAACCCGATGGGCGGCAAGGCCGAGTATCACGTTTACCCGCCCAGCCTCGGCGAGCCGTATCGCACGCGGCGCTTTCAGGTGGGTGAGGACATGTTCCGGACGATCGGCGTTGTGCGCGACGACCGGCCTGGCCGCGTGCGGCAGTTCCTGCGCAACTACGACTTTTTTGGTGCGCCAGCCGCGCTGTTCTTTCTCGTCGACCGCCAGATGGGGCCGCCGCAATGGGCCGACATCGGGATGCTGATGCAAAGCTTGATGTTGCTCGCGCGTGAGCAGGGTCTGGATACGTGCGCACAGGAGGCATGGTCGAGCTGGCACGCCGAGATCACCGGGTTCCTCGGCACGCCGCCAGAGCTGATGCTGTTCTGCGGTATGGCGATCGGCTATCGCGACGCAGACGCGCCCATCAACGGCCTGCGTTCCCGGCGTGCACCCGTCGAGGAATTCGCTACGTTTCACCGCTAGGCAATCACGCCGCGCGTGGACCAGACCCTTAACGGAGACCGCACCATGTCCACGAGTATCACCAGCACGGCGCAGCCAGCCACGGCGTACCGCCGCGCCCTGACCCTCGGACTGCTGACCGCGGCCTACGCGGTGAGCTTCCTGGATCGCCAGATCCTGTCGATCCTGCAGGAGCCGGTGAAACGCGACCTGGCTTTGAGCGATGCACAGCTCGGCTTGCTGACCGGCACGGCATTCGCGTTCTTCTATGTGCTTGCCGGCGTACCGCTCGGGCGACTGGTGGATCGGTCCGCCCGTAGTAGGGTCATCTCGGTGTCGCTTGCGTTGTGGAGCGTCATGACGGCGCTGTCCGGTGCTGCGCAGAACTTCTGGCTGCTTGCGCTCACGCGGGTCGGTGTAGGCGTCGGCGAAGCCGGCTGCAACCCGGCCGCGCACTCGATGATCTCGGACCTTTACAAGCCGGCGAAGCGGGCCGGCGCGATGGCGATCTACTCGTCCGGCAACAACATCGGCATTCTCGTAGGATTTCTTGCCGGCGGCCTTCTGACGAAGTACATGGATTGGCGCTGGGTGCTGGTGCTGGCGGGCGTGCCGGGGCTGCTGCTTGCGCTCGTGTTCCGGGTCGCCGTGCCGGAGCCGGTGCGCGGTGCGCAGGAAGGCGCCAGCACGGGATCCGAGACGCTTCGCTCGCTGCGCGATGTCTGGCACATCATGTGGTCCCAGCCGGCGATTCGTCAGTTGCTGGCAGCGCTCGCGCTGTCAGGATTCGTCGGCTATTCCATCACCTCGTGGAGCGCGTCGGTGATGATTCGCTCCCACGGCGCAACGCTCGCCCAGGCGGGCACATGGCTCGCGTGCGCTTCTGGTATCGGTGGCGCGATCGGCCTGGTGGTTGCGGGCCAGCTCGCCAACCGGTTCGCGCGTCGCTCGCCCAATGGTTGCCTGATCGTCGCTGCTGCGACCAGTGTCCTGGTCGCCGTCGGCATTGCGCTGGCCTTGACGGCTGCCACGCGGACGGGCGCCTTTCTGTGGTTGTTCCTGCCCTGCGGCCTGGGTGCTGCGTTCCTGAGTCCGAGCCTTGCGGCGCTGCACGGCATGGTGCCGGCCAACGCCCGTGGCACGGCTTCCTCGATTCTGTCCGTCGTCGTCAATGTGGCCGGGCTGGGCGTCGGCCCGCTCGTCATTGGCAGGCTGAGCGATGTCCTGGCCGGCAGCGCCGGCAGCGACTCGTTGCGACAGGCGTGCCTGTGGCTGGTTCCGGCGGCCGCGCTCTGGGCGGCGGTTCATTACCTCTTTGCCTCCCGGGCCGCGGCGGTGTCGCGGGCCGCACTCGTGACCCCTTCGGCCTGACTTCCGCATCCGGCGACGTGCGCGGCGTGCTATATTGATTGAACGTTTGGTTAAATTGATTTCGCACCCCTGCCCGACGCTCCGGTGGCAGGCGGAATCAGGCTTTTTGACGGAGGCGCGCGATGACGAACGTCGGCATCGGTCAGCATCCCACGGGACCGCTGGTCGGTCTGCGGGTGGTAGAATTTGCCGGGCTGGGGCCAGCTCCGCACTGCGCCATGCTGCTGGCGGACCTCGGTGCGCAGGTGCTTCGCTTCGAGCGGCCCGAGGGCAATGAGTTTCCGAATCCGGTCCTGGACCGCGGCCGGCACGGCCTGTCCGCGAATCTCAAGGACGCGGCGGACGTTGCGCGCTGCCGCGCCGCGGTGGCGCTGGCCGACGTGGTCATCGAGGGGTTCCGCCCGGGCGTCATGGAGCGGCTCGGGTTGGGCCCGGACGTGCTGTGCGCCGATAACCCGCGACTGGTGTACGCCCGGCTGACCGGCTGGGGGCAGGCTGGGCCCCTCGCGCCCCGGGTGGGCCATGACCTCAACTACATCGCGCTGGCCGGTGCGCTCGCGCATTTTCGCGCGGTGGGGTCGCGTCCCGTACCACCGCTCAACCTCGTCGGCGACTACGGCGGCGGTTCGCTGTTTGCAGCGTTCGGCATCATGGCAGCGCTCTGGGAGCGGCAGCGATCCGGGCGCGGCCAGGTCATCGATGCCGCGATCGTGGACGGCACGGCGTCGATGATGTCGGTGGCCGCGGGATTCACGGCCGCGGGCTCGCTGTCGCTCGATCCGGGCCGGAACATGCTCGGCGGTGATGCGCCGTTCTATCGCTGCTATACGTGCGCCGATGGCCGCGAGGTCGCGGTCGGTGCGCTCGAGCCGCGCTTCTACCGCGAAGTGCTGCGCGCAATCGGTGCGCCGGACAGCTACCATGCCACCCAGTACGACGTGGCCGAGTGGGAGTCACGAGGCCGGGAGTTCGCGGGGATCTTCGCGCAGAAGACCCGCGACGAATGGTGCCGGATCTTTGCCGGAGTCGACGCGTGCTTCGCGCCGGTGCTCGCCATCACCGAGACCGCCCAGAATGACCACCTGAGTGCGCGCGGCACCTACGTCGAGATCGACGGCGTGGCCCATGCCGCGCCGGCGCCGCGCTTCTCGCGCACGCCGGGCGCGGCGCGAGCGAGCGTGGAGGGTGAGGAACTGCTGCGCCGCTGGGGCGCCCAGCCGCCCACCCCGTGATCTGCCGGCGCTCGTGGCGTGTCCAGGGCGAGCCGTTGCCAGGGCCCGGCGCGGCATGGCGGCAGCGGGTATGGGGGCCAACCTGGACGATCAGGCAATCGGCTCGCGCTTCGGCTAAGATGCGCTCACGCCCGCACGCCCATGAGCACGCCAGGTCTGAAGGACCCGGGCGGTTCGAGTTGCGGTCCTGTACCGGCGGCAAAGGTTGATTGAATGGCCACTCGAAGCAGCTCCATCGTCACTCGGACCAAGCGAGTGCGTGCCAAGGCCGCGAAGCAGCCCAAGCCCGCCAAGCTCCCCAAGCGCAAGACTGCCGACACGGAGACCGAGTACGCGCTGCTCGCTGCTGCCGATGCGCTGTTGATGGAGCGGGGCAGTCTGGATTTCTCGCTCGCCGAAGTGGCCGCGCGAACCAACCTGAGCGCCGCCCTCGTCAGCTACTATTTCGGCAGCAAGCATGGGCTGCTCAGCGCGTTGCTGGAATGGAGCTCGGGCCAGGCGGTAAAGCAGCTGCACAGCCTGCTGGTGATGGATTTTCCGGCGGTCGTGAAGCTGAAGCTACACGTGCGCGCGCTGGTGAAGACGTACGCGAAGGCGCCGTACCTCGACCGGCTGCTGCACCATCTGATCGACGCCTCCGATGCCGCCGAGGCCAAGCGAATCTCGGACTTCTATGTGATGCGCGTGGTCTCGTTCTACCGGGAGCTGATCGCGCAGGGCGTGCGCGAGCAGACGCTGCGGCCGATCGATCCGATGGACCTGTACCTGATCATGCTGGGTACGGCGGATCACCTGGCGGCGCGGCGGCGCATTCTCACCTCGGCGCTCGGCACCGCCGAACTCGGCGAGGACTTCGTGCGCCACTTCGCGGATGCGTTCTACGAGATCCTGCTGTCGGGCATGCGATCCGAGTAACGGTCCGGCGGGTACACGTCTGGCAGAGGCCGAGCTCCAGCGTTTAAATTTCAAGGGGCGACTCGATCGATGACAGTGCGACTGGTTGGCAAAGTGGCGATCGTTGCGGGTGGTGCGGGCGGCATCGGCGCCGAGATCTGCCGCCGCTTTCTCGAGGAGGGCGCGCGTGTCGTCTGCGCGGACAAGTCACGCTCGCGTGCCGAGGAAGTCGTCAGCCGCCTTGCTGGCGTCGACGGGGCCGTTTCCTTTGGCGAGCTGGATGCCACATCGCCTGAGAGCTGGAACGCCCTGGCGGCCGACACGGTCGCGCGCTTCGGCCACCTCGATATCCTGGTTACCGCGTTTTATTCCGGGCCGGCCGGCTCGGTCGCTGACCTGTCCGACGCGGGCTGGCAGGCGTGCTTCGCCGCGACCTCGTCAGGCGTGTTCTTCGGCATGCGGGCCTGCTCGGCGCTCATGCGCGCCGGCGGCGCCATGGTCAACATCGCCAGCACCATGGCGCATGGCGGCGCCGCCGACAACATCGGCTATTCGTCGGCGAAGGCGGCCGTGATTGCGATGAGTCGCTCGGCCGCGGCGAAGCTCGCCGCACAGGGTATCCGGGTCAACCTGGTGACGCCGGGCATGATCCAGACCTGGGCGCTGGATTCGACGTTGCGCGCGCTGGCGGGGGCCGCCGGCAGCGCCGAGCAGGTCCGCCAGACACTGGTCGGCAACGTGCCGCTGGGCAGGATCGGACAGCCGGTGGACGTCGCCAATGCCGTCGTCTATCTCGCCAGCGACGAGGCCGCCTACGTCACGGGTGCCGAGCTGCTCGTGGACGGCGGCACGCGGACCGCCTGACGGCTCGGCTGCCCTTTCGGCGCTTCGAACCGGGCTCTCGGACGGTATTTATTAAATGACCAATTAAATCATTGCGAACGTAGGATTTCGGCCGTATTCTGCATTCCGACGCTCGAGGGGAGTGCAATGGTTACCGATTCCCAGGCGCAAGCCGATCCAGCGACGCCGGGACTGTCAGGCGACGGCTTCCACCCGTGCGTCCACGCGCGAGCGCACCCCTCGAAACCGGCGATCATCCTCGGCGAGTCCGGGCAGGTAACCACTTATGCCGAACTCGATGCGGTGAGCAACCGTGTCGCCCAGCTGGTGCGCAGCCGCGGGCTGCAGATCGGCGATACGGTCGCGATCTGCCTGGACAACCATCCGCTGTATCTGCCGCTCGCGTTCGGGGTGGAGCGCGCCGGGCTGGTCTATGTTCCGGTCCCCTATCGGCTAACCGTGCCGGAGCTCGTCTATATCCTCGAGGACAGCGGCGCGAAGCTGCTGTTCGGCTTCGAAGGACTCGCCGGCGTTCTGGACGAGGTGCTGGCACTCGCACCCTCGACCGCGCAACTGCGCTTCGGCGCTAGCGGTGTACTCGACCTGGATGCAGCGCTTTCCGCGATGCCCAGCGTGCCGATCGCCGATCAGCGGGCGGGTACCGAGATGCTCTACTCGTCAGGTACGACGGGCCGTCCCAAGGGCGTCAGCATCGGCCTGCCCGCCAATCCTGCGATCGACGGACCACATCCGATGGCCGACATGAACCGGGATTTGTTCGGCTACGGTCCGGACACGGTCTACCTGTCACCGACGCCGATGTACCACGCGGCGCCGCTGCGCTTTTCGATGGCGACTCATCGGCTCGGCGGTACGGTCGTGGTGATGGAAAAGTTCGACGCGGAAGCGGCGCTTTCGATGATAGAGAAGTACCGCGTCACCGACAGCCAGTGGGTGCCGACCCATTTCATCCGCCTGCTGGCGCTGCCGGCGGCCGTGCGTTCCAGGTACGACCTGAGTTCACTCAAGACCGCGGTGCACTCCGCAGCGCCCTGCCCCGTACCGGTCAAGCAGGCCATGATCGAGTGGTGGGGCAAGGCGATCATGGAGTACTACGCCTCCTCCGAGGCGGTCGGCGTGACGTTCATCAGGAGTGACGAATGGCTCGCGCACCCCGGCTCGGTCGGGCGTTCCGCGATCGGCGTCGTCCACATCTGCGGTGACAACGACGACGAAGTGCCCGCACGCAGCCAGGGTCACATCTGCTTCGAGACCCATCGCACGTTCAGCTACCACAACGACCCGGACAAGACCCGTCAGGCCTTTAACAAGCATGGCTGGATCACGGTCGGCGACATTGGCTGGCTCGACGAGGAAGGCTATCTGTACCTGACGGATCGCAAGAGCTTCATGATCATCTCGGGTGGCGTGAACATCTATCCGCAGGAGATCGAGAACCTGATCATCATGCACCCCAAGGTGCTGGACGTTGCGGTGATAGGCGCGCCGGACCCTGAGATGGGTGAGCGCGTGGTGGCGGTCGTGCAGCCCAAGGACATGGCCGACGCGGGCCCCGCGCTGGCAGCCGAGATCACCGAATGGCTGGGTCCCAGGCTGTCGCGCGTGAAACTGCCGCGCCAGATCGATTTTCGCGCGGAACTGCCGCGCGAGCCAACGGGCAAGCTTTTCAAGCGCAAGTTGCGCGACGAGTATCGCGACGCCGCGCAGCAGTAAGACTGCGCGCGACGCCCCAATTCCCCATTCCTGGAGACCAGCATGACCGACGTGACGACGGACTTCCAACATATCCTCTATGAGGCGCCGGCCGACCACGTCGCGCGGATCGTGCTCAATCGCCCGAATGCGCGAAACGCCCAGGACACGAAGCTCCTCTACGAGCTCAATGCGGCGTTCGACCGCGCGGCGCAGGATGACAATGTCAAGGTCGTGATCCTCGCGGCGAACGGCAAGGATTTTTCGGCCGGCCACGATGTGCACGAGGATCCGCGCAAGGTCGACATGTCCCCGTACGACGTAGTCGGAACGTGGTGCGGCTTTGGCTGCGCCGGTGCCGAGGGACAGATGGCGCGCGAGAAGGAGATCTATATCGGCTTCAGCGAGCGCTGGCGCAATTTTGCGAAGCCGACCATCGCCGCGGTGCATGGCAAGTGCATCGCCGGTGGCCTGATGCTCGTGTGGCCCTGCGACATCATCATCGCGAGCGAAGACGCGCTGTTCATGGACAACACCGTGAACATGGGGCTCGCCGGCGCGGAGTTCTTCAATCATCCGTGGGAACTGGGCGTGCGCAAAGCGAAGGAGCTGCTGTTCACTTCCGGCTGGTGGACCGCTGCCGAGGCGCATCGCCTTGGAATGGTCAACCACGTGGTGCCTGTCGACAAGCTCCAGGAGTTCAGCCTGGAACTCGCCAAGCGCATCGCCACCCAGCCGCTGTTTGCGCTCAAGTGCGTGAAGGAGGCGGTGAACGCGGCGCAGGACGCGGCGGGGCGCACCTCGGCGATGCAGGTGCAGTTTGCGCTGCATCAGCTCGGCCACGCCCACAACATGCAGGTGTATGGGCTGCTGGTCGACCCCACCTCATCGGTGGCGAAGCTGTCGAAGAGCGTGACCTATGCGACCAAGAAGGAAGGCAGCGCCTGAGGACGCCCGTTCGAGCTGGACGCGCGACGGGTCAGCGTCGTCGCGCGATCAGCTGCCGCCGCTGGCTTGCCAGGTCGGCGCTCGTGGCTGATGTGTCGCTGAGCGCTGGGCCGCACCTTACAGCGCGCGCGCGATGACCTCTTTCATGATCTCGCTGGTGCCACCGTAGATTCGTGACACGCGGGCGTCACGCCACAGCCGGGCGATCAGGTACTCGTTCATGTAGCCGGCGCCGCCGTGCAGCTGCAGTGCGCGATCGCAGATCTCAAACTGCAGCTCGCTGTGCCAGAGCTTCGCGGCCGAGGCTTCAGCCGTCGTCAGCTTTCCGGCGACGTGTCGCAGCAGGCACCAATCCAGGTGCGCCCAGCCGGCCTGGAGCTTTGCGTACATATCGGCAAGTTCGTAGCGCGTGTTCTGGAACTCGAATACCGTCTTGCCGAACGCCTTGCGTTCCTTGGTGAACTTCACGGCTTCGTCAAAGGCGCGCTGGGCACAGGCCTGACCCAGGACCGCGATCGACAGGCGTTCCTGTGGCAGCTGGCTCATCAGGCAGGCGAACCCTTCGCCCTCCGCCCCCAGGCAGTTCTCGACTGGCACACGCACGTCATTGAAGAACAGCTCCGACGTATCGGCGGCATCCATGCCGATCTTGTCGAGGTTGCGGCCGCGCTGGAAACCGGGCCGGTCCGCTTCCACGAGTATCAGGCTGATTCCCTTGGCGCGTGCGCTGGGATCGGTCTTGGCGACGAGGATCACGAGGTCGGCATTCTGGCCGTTGGTGATATAGGTCTTTGATCCGTTGATGACGTAGTGATCGCCCTTGCGCACGGCGGTGGTGCGGATCGCCTGCAGATCGGACCCGGTGCCGGGTTCGGTCATCGCGATCGCCGTGATCACGTCACCGCTGACCATCGGCGGCAGCCAGCGTTGCTTCTGCTCTTCAGTGCCGTAGTGCAGGATGTAGTCGACGGTGATGTTGGACTGCAGCGGGAAGCCGACGTTGGCCCCGATGTAGGAGATCTCTTCGTCGATGATCGCGTTGTAGCGATAGTCCACTCCCATGCCGCCGTAGGTCTCGGGCACGCCCGGGCACAGCAGCCCCGCAGTTCCGGCAAGCTTCCAGACCTCGCGGTCGACGATGCCTTGCTTGTCGAAGCGCGCCAGGTGCGGTACCAGCTCGCGTTCGCAGAACTTGCGCACACCGTCGCGAAACAGCTCGTGGTCCTCGGTGTAGGCGATGCGGCCGGTGGTCTCCAGCATGGCTAGTCCTCGATGGTGTGGTTGCGCGTGCGCCGGACGGAATTTCGTCCCATGTCCGAGCCGGTCAGAACGAGTGTAGCAGCGTCTTGACGGCGATTAAATGCCTAATCAAACAATGCGTGCGAAAGCGAACGGAAATACGATCGCCGGTTCTGCCGTAGTGCGCCATTTTCGGGCAAAAACCGCGAGAAATCGGTAGACGGACGCCGGCGAGTGGACTACCATTCTAAAATTAATTGAACGATCAGTCGGTGCCACACGGATTGTTCGGCCACCACGGTCGTCCTGGACCGCCGAGCGGTAACCTGGCGCGGCCCGCGCGAACGGGGCTGTGCGTGCACGAAAGGGGACACAGTGGACTTCACGAACGACTACCGCATGCTCATCGACGGCAAGCTCGAAGCGGCCGGCGCCGCTTTTGAAGTGCGCAATCCTGCGAACGGAGCCGTCATCGGGCGCGCCCCGCAAGCGACGTCTGCAGACCTAGACCGCGCCGTTGCTGCCGCGCGTCGGGCGTTCCCGGCCTGGGCCGCGATGCCGATTGCGGAGCGCAAGGCGCGGCTCAAGGAGCTGGGCGACGCCGTGTTCGCCAACGCCGAGGGGCTCGGCCGCCTGCTCACGGCCGAGCAGGGCAAGCCTGCCCAGGAAGCCGCCATCGAAGTCATGGGATCTGGCTACTGGTTGCAGGCCTACATCGCACTCAACCCGCCCGTGACCGTCAACGAGGACACCGACGAGCGCTTCAGCGAGACGCGACACGTGCCGCTCGGCGTCGTCGGTGCGATCGCGCCGTGGAACTACCCGTTGTTCGTCGCGATGAACAAGCTCCCGCCGGCGCTGCTCACGGGCAACACCGTGGTGCTCAAGCCATCGCCCTTTACCCCGCTCACGACGCTCAAGTTCGGCGAGCTCGCCGCCCAGATACTGCCACCCGGCGTGCTCAACATCGTGTCGGGCGGGGACGAGCTGGGCCCGTGGATGACCTCGCATCCGGGATTCGACAAGATCAGCTTCACCGGTTCCACGCACACCGGCCGGCGCGTGATGGCCTCAGCCGCGCAGACGCTCAAGCGCGTGACGCTCGAACTCGGTGGCAACGACGCGGCCGTGGTACTGCCGGACGTTGACGTCGAGAAGGTGGCCGAGCAGGTTTTCTGGTCCGCGTTTCTCAACAATGGCCAGGTGTGCACCGCGGCCAAGCGCGTCTATGTCCACCAGGACATCTACGATCGCTTCCGCGATGCTTTCGTCGCCTATGCGAGGACCGTGCGCATTGGCGATGGCGCAGCCGAAGGCACCCAGCTCGGCCCGATCAATAACGCGCCGCAGTACCGGCGCGTGCTCGAACTGATCCGGGATGCGAAGGACCAGGGTTACCGGATCGCCCTGGGCGGCGAGCCTCACGCTGGACCGGGCTATTTCGTACCGGTCACGATCATCGATAACCCGCCCGAGCACAGTCGCATTGTCCAGGAGGAACAGTTCGGTCCGGTGCTGCCGCTGCTGCGCTATTCCAGTCTCGACGAGGTGGTTGCCCGCGTGAACGCGACCGAGTTTGGCCTGGCGGGCTCGGTCTGGGGCAAGGACGCCGATGCCGCAGAGGCGCTGGCGCGGCGGTTCAACAGCGGGACGGTGTGGATCAACGAGCGCCAGGTCCTGTCGCCGTTTGCGGCGTTCGGCGGGATGAAGCAATCGGGTATCGGCGTGGAAGGCGGACTCGAGGGCCTGCTCGAGTACACGAGTGCCCAGACAATCATGCGCAGCCGCAAACCGGTCGCCTAGCGCCACGGGCCTAGATCGAGGACGCGCATCGGGCTTACGCACGCGGCGATTCAGGGCGTCGCTGGCGCCAGCACGATTCGATGCTTGGGGAGCGTTATGGGACTGAACCCGGAGTACGGCAACATGCAAAATGGCCTATGTGGCGCTGGCTATCACCCGTGCTGTCACGCCGCGCGCAATCCCGCCAAGCCTGCGATCATCATGGGTGAATCCGGGCAGGTGATCACGTACGGCGAGCTCGATACGCTGAGCAACCGTGCAGCGCAGCTGTACCGTGCGCAGGGCCTTCAGATCGGCGACGCGGTGGCGATCTGTCTCGACAACCACCCGCTGTATCTCGTGCTGACCTGGGGTGCGCAGCGTGCGGGACTCGTCTACGTCACGCTGTCCTACCGACTGACGGCAGCGGAAATCGACTTTATCTTGCGCGACAGCGGCACGAAGCTGTTGCTGGGCTACCAGGGCCTGGCGAGTGTGCTGGATGCCGTGCGCGAACTTTCGCCGCAGGTCGCACAGTTGCGATTCGGGGCCTCCGGGCCGCTCGATCTGGATGCGGCCCTGGCGGCCATGCCCGCCGCGCCCATTGCGGACCAGCGGGCCGGTACCGACATGATGTATTCGTCCGGCACCACCGGCAGGCCGAAGGGAGTCGACATCGGACTGCCGGAGAACCCCGCCATCGACGGCGAACACTGGGTGACGACGAAGGTCTCGGCGGCGCTGTTCGGCTGGAGTTCCGAATCGGTGTATCTGTCGCCGGCGCCGATGTACCACGCAGCGCCGGTGCGATTCTCGATGGCGACGCATCGTCTCGGCGGCACGGTCGTGGTGATGGAGAAATTCGACGCCGAGGCGGCGCTCGCGATGATCGAGAAGTACCACATCACCGACAGCCAGTGGGTACCGACGCACTTCATCCGGCTCCTGGTGCTGCCGGAGGCCGTACGCCGAAAGTACGACCTGAGCTCGCTCCGGACCGCAGTGCACGCCGCAGCACCGTGCCCGATACCGGTGAAGCAGGCGATGATCGAGTGGTGGGGTGCGGCGATCGTCGAGTACTACGCCGCCTCCGAAGGTCACGGCACCACGTTCATCAAGGCCGCCGAATCCCTGACTCACCCAGGGTCGGTCGGCCGCGCCCGGGTGGGCATCTTGCACATCTGCGACGAGAGCGGCAACGAGGTGGCACCGCGCACCGAAGGCCACGTGTACTTTGATAGCCCGAACAAGTTCTGCTACCACAACGAGCCGGAGAAGACGCGCGAGGCCTACAACAAGCACGGCTGGGCGACGGTCGGTGATATCGGCTGGCTCGACGAGGAAGGCTACCTCTACCTCACCGATCGCAAGAGCTTCATGATCATCTCGGGCGGCGTGAACATCTACCCGCAGGAGATAGAGAACCTGATCATCATGCACCCGAAGGTGCTGGATGTGGCCGTGATTGGCGCGCCGGATGCGGAGATGGGCGAGCGCGTGGTGGCGGTGGTGCAGCCGAAGGACATGGCCGATGCGGGGCCCGCGCTGGCCGCGCAGATCACCGAGTGGCTGGGCCCGAAACTCTCCCGGATCAAGCTCCCACGCCAGATCGACTTTCGCGCGGAGCTGCCGCGCGAGCCAACGGGCAAGCTGTTCAAGCGCAAGCTTCGGGATGAGTATCGCGCTGCTGCGCAGCAGTGATTCGATCCGGACGGCGATGTCGTGGCGAACCCGACACGGGTTGCCAATCGCGATGACCGTCAACTACAGGAGCAGAGCATGAAGAAGCGAAGTGCGTTGGTAAGGTGGGGCGCGGGAGCGGTGCTGGGTGTTGCGATGCTCGGCGGTATCGTTGCCAGCACGGCGCTTGGCGCGGAGCCCGCCGACGGCAAGCAAGCGGCCGCGATCGAGGAGGCACTCACCAAGAGCGTGGCGAAGTATCAGGAACTCGAGGCGCGGCATGCGCCGGCCGAAGAACTGGCCAAGCACTTCTTCTGGCCGGAGGCCGTGGCCACGGGCGAGGGATTGCCGAACGCCGCGCGCGGGATGCCGGCACTGATCGCGATGGTCGATGCCAGCCGGACCGGGCGCTGCACGGAGTCGCGGCGCGACCCGATAGTCCATTCCGGCAATCTTGCCGCGGAGTTCACGGTGTTCACGTGCGAGGCGGGCGAGGGCAGCCCGGCGCAGGAGGCCCGCGTGCTGAGCGTGTGGCAAAAGCGTGGCAATAGCTGGAAGGTCATCCGCGAGCACTGGAGCAGCGGCAACCTGAATTAGCTGCCGCGCGGCACCGTCCGGTAAGCTCGACCCGACCTTCGTGTGGTTGGCCTGCGGTGAGGCGATCGTGACGGCTCAAGGGGACTCATGAGCGGGCCAGGCTTAACTGCTCAGCCGCCGGCGGGCGCCGTGGCGCTGCAGCGCCTCGCCGCGGCGGCCCGCTCGTTGAAGGTCAAGTCGGTCGAGCACGTCAGCTGGATTCATGCGCTGTCCGAATCCGGCGGGCGCGCCCAGGCACTCGCGGAACTCGAGGCCGTGATGCGTCTGCCGGGTGGTCAGCCCGTGGACCTCGACGCAATGGCGTTTGAGGCGTTCCGGCTCGGGGCGCACGAGATTGCGTGCGAACTGTACGCGCAGATCGTCCGCATCCATCCCGCCGATGCGGCGGCCTGGTACAACCTGGCCTCCGCCGAGCGCACCCTGGGCCGGTTCGACGAGTCCGCGAGCGCCTGCGATCGTGCACTCGCGCTCGACCCCAGCCAGTTCCAGGCGGCGCTGTTGCGTTCGGAAGTGCGCAAGCAGACGGTGCAGGCCAATCATGTCGACGACCTGCGGCGGCGCCTTGCGACGACGAAGGATGGGCGGGCACTCGTCCTGCTGCACTATGCGCTGGGCAAGGAACTCGACGATCTGGGCGACTACGATGCGGCGTTTCACGCCTTCGCGACCGGGGCCCAGCACCGTCGGCGTGCGCTGGACTACGATGTGGGTCGGGACCTGTGGAAACTGGCGCGGATCACCGAGGTTTTCGATGCGAAGCGCCTTGCTCATGCCCCGCCGCTGCAAGCGATCGAGCACGGTTTCATACTCGGCATGCCCCGCTCCGGCACGACGCTGATCGAGCGCGTCCTGACCGGGAACGAGGCTGTGGCGTCCAACGGCGAGACCGACAATTTGCTGCAGGCGCTGGTCGAGGGCGCACCGCAGGACGAACCGGATGTATTCCTGCGCTTCGCCGGCGCGGATCCGGCGCGTGTCGGGCAGTCCTACGCCCGGCGCGCACGGGATGCCCGCGGCCGACGACTGGTGCTCGAGAAGCTGCCCTTCAACTATCTCTACGTCGGCGCCATTCGACTGACGCTGCCCGGCGCGCGTGTCGTCCTGCTGGCGCGCTCGCCGGCGGACAACTGCCTCGCGATGTACTCGACGCTGTTCGGAAGCGCCTATCCGTTCAGCTACGACCTCGCTGAACTCGGTCGCTACTACGTGGGCTACCGCAAGCTGATGGCGCACTGGAAGGCGAGCACTGGCGATCAGCTGCTAGAGGTTGGCTACGAGGACTTCGTCGAATCCCCGGGCACGCACGGACCACGTGTGGCGGCTCATCTGGGCGTGGAGTGGTCGCAGGCGATGCTGCGGATCGAGGACAATCCCAGCGCGTCGGCTACCGCCAGCGCAGCGCAGGTCCGACGGCCGATCTACCGGACCGCGGCCGGGCGCTGGCGGCGTTACGCCAAGCACCTGGCGCCGTTGCTCGCCGTACTCGAGGTGGCAGGGATCGATCCGGACCGGGCGTGAGGGCAGCCACACAAGCATCAGCCCGCAGGACGGGCTGACGCTGGCCACGACGGTCGTTCGCGCCCGGTCCGCAAAGCCACTCCGAGAACCGCTCGGCAGGTAACTGCTCAGCGATTCAATCGGTTCGCGCTGCGGCGCGCCGACGCAGCCCCTTGGACACGCTTCGACACCTGGTGACGGTGTTGTCGTTGCGAAAATGCCAGCGCAGGCGAGCTCCTGCACGCGTGGCCCGCGACGCGAGCCAATGCTGCGATGCGCTATAAATTAGCCGCAATGTGCCGCTTGCGGGCCCTTGCCTGGCGTGTTGCGTTGCGCTCATGCAACGGATACACAGTCCGGGTTCGTGCTGTTAATTAATCATTCAAAAACACGTTGACATCGCGTACGTTGGCGCTTAGCGTCCGATGTAACGGAATTTGGTTGTGTGACAAGAAAGTCAGCGGGCACCTGCCTAGGCGGCCTACCGCGAACGCCCCGGCGTTGGTCGGCCAGCAGGCAGATACCAGGCCGTCGTGCGGGCTCGTCATCTATAGGTCGGAATCCAGACAGTGAGGTTGGAAAATGCTTAGCGCTTCAGCGAGCCGGTTTGCGAATGTCTCGAAGGCGACCAGCCTGGCAGGCCTGATTGGCCTGATTCTGCACGGGTCCGCAGCATTGGCCGCTGACACCGGCGAGCTCGACGAGATCGTCGTGACTGCCAGTCGCCGCGACGAGGGTATTTCCAAGGCGCCGTACAACATCTCCGCCTATGGCGGCGAGGCGTTGAAGAACGGCAACATCACGAGCATCGCCGCGCTGTCCCAGCAGGTGCCGAATTTCGTGATCATCGATTCCGGTGCCCGCAACACCGCCTCGCAGGTGCCGATCATGCGGGGTCTCAACGTCTCGCAGACCAGCGGCCAGGTCGACCAGCCGCGTCTGTTCCAGCCTGCCGTCGGCACCTACCTCGGCAATGCGCCGATGGAGCCGGGGCTTCCGCTGTTCGACGTCGAGCGCATCGAAGTGCTGCGCGGCCCGCAAGGCACGCTCTACGGCGCGGGTACGCTCGCCGGAGCCGTGAAGGTGGTGCCGATCGAGCCCAAGCTCGGTGTCTTCAGTGGCTCCGTGTCCGGCAGTGGCGCGAATGTAAGCCACGCCGACAAGAGCAGCTACGACGCGGTGGGCGCCGTGAATATTCCGATGGGCGAGACGGTTGCCTTGCGACTCGCCGGGAAATACCAGTACGACGCGGGCTTCATCGACGTGAAAAACGTGCTGGCGCGCGAGGGCGGCAACTACGGGCCCGGTGTCCCGGTGCTTGCGGACCCGTCGAACGTGGCGTCCAGTGCGCCGGTGTTCTTCGATGACAAGGGCGCGAACTACACGCGTACGTCGGCCGCCCGCGCCACGCTGCTCTTTCAGCCGTCCAGCGAGTTCAAGGTGGACGTCTCGTTCGACTACGCCCACACGGAAGGTGTCGGCGGCCCCAAGGACAACCACACGTTCGGCGGCGGCAACCTGACCGTGTCGCCCGATTTCGGTTACAGCCTCACGCCGCTGAATCCGGGCCACAGCCTGCCGGCGACCGGCAAGTATGAGATCAACGCGCGCACGCTGGAGCCCTGGCACCGAAACACGACGCTGACCTCGGTCGACCCCTCGTACGACCTCGGCTTTGCGACGCTGTCCGGAACCGTGTCCTACGGCCGCACGACTGCGCAGACGCTGCTCGACGGCTCCACGAACCTGCTGGGTCTGCCGAATTACTCCCCGTACTACACGGGCGGTCCGATCCTGAACGGGACGAGCGGCTACCATTACAGCGGCGCGCCGGTGAACCCGCGGTTCGTTGCGCCCTACGTGCAGACCGACGGCGACAAGACCACGACCGAGGAATTGCGTTTGGTGTCGAACGGCAAGAACACGTTCGACTACATCGTCGGACTGTACTTCGAGCAGCAGTCGCGCGCCTTCACGCAGGACATCTACGACCCGGGCATCTATGCCCAGGAACTGGCGGCCAACCCGGGTCTGCCGACGAGCTGGTTCCTGGTTGGCGACTGGCCGAACGGGCAGCTGACGCACAACCCCGGTTCCCAGAAGTACAAGGAGTCGGCGATCTACGGCAATCTGACCTGGCATGCCACCGACCGCTGGCAGTTCACGGGTGGAACCCGACTGTTCCGCGAGACTTTCAAATCCGACCTGCTGCTCTACATCCCGAACTTCGGCATCAACCAGCAGACGGATAACTCGAACTCGCACAACGGCGCCATCTTCATGGCGAACACGTCCTACGACCTGAGCCCGACCTACAAGGCGTACGGCACCTGGTCGCAGGGCTATCGCCGCGGCGGTTCGAACTCCTATCCAGCCTGGAATGATACGGTCCCGTACTTCTACCTGACGGGTGAGAATCCGGCACTGCAGACCTACAAGTCGGATACGAACAACAACTTCGAGGTGGGCATCAAGGGCAGGTCGGGCCAGTTCTATTTCTCCGGCGACGTGTTCTACATCATCTGGAAGGACCCGCAGCTCGACTTGCAGACGCCGTACATTCAGTACCCGGTGGTGGTCAACGCGAAGGAAGTCGTCTCCAAGGGCTTCGAGTTCGAATCGACCGGCCCGCTCGGGTTGCCCGGCCTGACCTACGGCATAGGCATTGCCTACACGCATGCGCGCCTGTCGCAGGACTTCGCGGTCGAGGCCTTTACCGGTGCGCCGCAGACTCCGGGGAACCCGTTCTCGCCCCCGATCGCGGATCCGAAGGCCATCGCGGGCCAGAGCGGTGATCGCCTGCCTGGCTCGCCGGACTGGAGCGGCAGCGTGAACGTCAACTACACAACCGTGTTCGGCAGCGGCACGAAGCTGGCCGGCAATATCGGTGCCGACTATCGCGGCTCCACCTACAACCTGCTCCCGCACGTGAACCCGGCGATCAGTCCGGCGACGGTCACCGGTGGCTATGGACTCCTGCACGGCTCGCTCGATTTCACGAAGGACCGCGTGACCTACGGGCTGTTCGGGACGAACCTCGCCAACCGCTTCGGCGTGACGTCGCGCAACTCCCGTTCGGTGCCCAATCTCAAGACCCTCGGCGGCTACGGCGACACGTACACGGTGGTGCCGCCGAGGACGATCGGCCTGCGGCTAAGCTACAACTGGTAGCACCGAGCCAGTCCTGCGGTCCCCGCGAACCTGCGTGCGCGCGGCGCCCGCAGGGCACGGCATGGCACCCTGATGTCTGGGACGCCGCGCGGTGGCCTGGCGCGAGGGGGCCTGCCACCAACAACAGATGGCCTGCGCGTGGAGTGTGATACCGATGAGTGAGTCCGAGCTGTTCAACAAAGGTCTCGCGATCCGACGCGAGGTGCTTGGCGCCGAGTACGTCGATGGCTCGCTGGCCAAGGCCGACGACTTCATGATGGCATTCCAGCGCATCACGACCGAGGTGTGCTGGGGCTACGCGTGGGGTCGGCCCGGGATCGACCGTCGTACCCGCAGCATCGTCAACCTCGCCATGCTGACCGCGCTCAGCAAGCCCAGTGAGCTCAAGCTGCACGTAAAGGGAGCGCTCAACAACGGCGTCACGGTCGAGGAGATCCAGGAAATCCTGCTGCAGGCAACGGTGTACTGTGGAATTCCGGCCGGTCTTGAGGCGTTCAAGGCCGCCCATGAAGTGCTGAAGGCAGAGGGCGTTCTGAAGTAGCACGATGCGGTTCCGGGTGTTCGCGGCGCAGCAACGGAGTCTCGCTTTTCGAGGCGGCTTTATGTGGATCCTTCAGGATCGATCCGCGCGGCGGTCGAGGTGCTGGACGCTCGCAACAGGGGCTGCGCTGACTGGCCTGTTGATGGCGGTCGTTGCGAGCGCGGCTGACCCCGGCTCGAGCGCGAAGGCGTCTGCGCGATCGTCACGTGCAAGGCTCACCGACTCCGGCAGCGGTGCCGACTGGGCAGGGTTTGGCCGCACGTTCGGTGAGCAGCACTACAGCCCGCTCGATCAGATCCATGCCGGGAACGTCGGCCAACTCGGGCTCGTCGCCTACACGGACCTGGGAACGGGCAATTCCGCGACCGGTCCCATCGCCGTCGACGGCACAATCTATCTCGCCCACCGCCTGAGTTACGTGCGCGCAATCGACGCAGCCACCGGGCGCGAGCTGTGGCACTACGACACCGGTGCCGCCCAGCGCGCGGGACACCGCATGCGCGTGAGCTGGGGTTCGCGCGGCATCGCGTGGTGGAACGGAAAGGTCTACACCGGTACGGTTGACGGTCGCCTGGTGGCGATCGATGCGCGTACGGGAAAAGAGCGCTGGTCGGTCGTGACGGTGCCGCCTGACAACGTCCGCTTCATCACCGGCGCGCCGAGGGTGTTCGATGGCAAGGTCATCATCGGCCACGGCGGCGCGGATTCCGGACCCACGCGGGCGTACGTGACGGCCTACGATGCCGAGACCGGTCGGCAGCTGTGGCGGTTCTACATCGTGCCTGGGCAGCCCGGTGTCGACAAGGACGAGACGACGCGTCTGGCCGCGAAGACGTGGGCAGGGGAGTGGTGGAAGATCGGCGGTGGCGGCACGGTCTGGAACGCGATGGCGTATGACGCCGACACCGATACGGTCTTTCTGGGCACGGGCAACGGCTTCCCGTGGAACTACCGGATTCGCAGCCAGGGCAAGGGAGACAACCTGTTCCTGTGCTCGATCGTGGCGCTGAGCGGGCGCACGGGCGCGTACAAGTGGCACTACCAGGTGAACCCGGGTGAGACCTGGGACTACAACGCGGCGATGGACATCGAACTTGCCGACCTGCCGATCGCCGGCAAGCTGCGCAAGGTAGTGATGACGGCGCCGAAGAACGGCTTCTTCTACGTCATCGATCGCCTCAGCGGGGAACTGATCTCCGCGCAACCCTATGCGGACCACATCACCTGGGCATCGCGCATTGATCTTGTGACGGGAAGGCCCGTCGAGGATCCGCGCTCAAGATTTCCGGATGGCAGTGCGTTTCTGATGTGGCCGGGCGCCAACGGTGCGCATAGCTGGATGCCGATGGCCTTCAGCCCGCGCACCAGCCTCGTCTATATTCCGACGCTCGAAGCGGCGATGCGCTACAGCGAAGAGGGGATCGACATCGCCGGCTGGAAGCCTGTGGTCGGCAACATTCCGGACGTGAGCGAGAACCTGGATGTCCTGCCCGCGGACGCCGGGCCTGACAACGGCACTAGCTACCTGCAGGCCTACGACCCGAAGGCGCAAAAGAGCGTGTGGCGCGTCAAGACGCCCGGTCCCTTCGGCGGCGGCGTGGTCGCGACCGCGGGTGACCTCGTGTTCCAGGGCCAGCTTGATGGCAAGTTCAATGCCTACGAGGCAACGACCGGCAAGCTGGTCTGGTCGTACGATGCGGGCGCACCGATCATTGCACCGCCGATCAGTTTCATGGCGCAGGGTCGCCAGATGGTCAGCGTCATTACCGGCAACGGCACGAGTCCCGGGGCCTATGGCGCGTTGATGCCCTCGATGACGATCGCTTATCGCACGCAGGCCCGGCGCGTGCTGACTTTCGCCCTCGGTGGCGAGGAGAAGCTCCCGCCGTACGAGAAGATGGTGGTCGATCCCGTGGTCGACACCGCCTACCAGCCCGACATCAAGAGTGCCGAGCGTGGCACCGCGCTCGCCGAGCTGTGGTGCTCCAGCTGTCATGGGGTGGGTATGATCGCCTCCGGAGCCGCGCCGGATCTGCGCTCGTCGCAGTACTTGGTTGATCCGACGACGCTGCGTGCGATCGTTCACGACGGTGCGCTGGTTCCCAATGGCATGCCGAGATTCGAGGAGCTTACCGATACAGATCTCGCGGATATTCGCCAATACCTGCGCGCCAAGGCACAGGAAATGCGTCGCTGACCCACGACTACGTTCATTGTCGGTGCACCGCAGCGCGCGCGTAGCCCATTTGGATTCCACACAGTTTGACTAGGACACCCATGAAATACACAAATCTAGGTCGAAGCGGTCTGAAGGTTTCACGCATCTGCCTCGGGTGCATGACCTACGGCAAGCCGGCATCCACGCCGGAGGAAATCGCCGCCGGTCATCACCCGTGGACACTCAGCGAGGCCGAGAGCCAGCCGTTCTTTCGCAAGGCACTCGACCTGGGAATCAACTTCTTCGACACGGCGAACGGTTATTCCGACGGTGACAGCGAGGAGGTACTGGGACGTTTCCTCAACAAGAACGTCGCTCGCGAGTCGGTGGTGATCGCGACCAAGGTGTTCGCCCCGATGCGCAAGGATCCCAATGGTGCGGGTCTGTCGCGCAAGGCGATCACGCACGAACTGAACCAGAGCCTGCGACGCCTGCAGACGGATTACATCGATCTCTACCAGACCCACTACTGGGATGCCGATACGCCGATCGATGAGACACTGGAGGCCTTCAATGACGCCGTGCGGGCCGGCAAGGTGCTCTATCTGGGGGCCTGTATGCCCAACGCCTGGCAGTTCGCCAAGTCGTTGTACCGCGCTGACCTCAACAGCTGGACCCGATTCGTGTCGATGCAGAACCACTACAACCTTCTCTACCGCGAGGAGGAGCGTGAAATGCTGCCGCTGTGCCGTGAAGAGGGTATCGGCGTGATCCCGTGGAGTCCGCTCGCACGCGGTCGACTCACCCGGCCGTGGCAGTCCGTCGAAACGGACCGGCTGAAGACCGATCGCTTCGGCCAGTTCATCTACTCGGCGAAGACGGAAGAAGGCGACAAGGCGGTCGTGGCCAAGCTCTGCGAGATCGCGGGCCAGCGTGGCGTCGCGCCCGCGCGGGTGGCGCTGGCGTGGCTGCTCGGCAAGCCTGGCATCGTGGCGCCAATCGTGGGTGCGACGAAGCCCGTGCACCTCGACGACGCGGTGGCGGCGCTCGACATCGCGCTGACGGCCGAGGAGGTCGCGGCGCTCGAGGCGCCCTACCACCCGCGGATGCCGGTCTTCTCCTAGCACCGGTAGTCGTTCGGCGGCGGGCCACCCGCTTGCTGGTACCGCCGCACGGATGACGGCGGCGCTCCGGGTTGCGAGCTTGATTATCTAATCGAGTGTGGCGGCGAGGCGCGACGTGTTGGGCGAGGATCGCGCCCACGATTTTGTGCGGGCCTGGCTTTGCCTAGCGCGAGTGTCTTGGCGGGCCCGCCGGGTGCAGCGGGCCGCAATCAACGTTGAGCGCGGCACGCCGGCAGTCTTTTCCGATCGGGGGGACCCGGCCGGCTATTTCCCCAGGTGGTAGACGCGGATAGCGTTGTCGCGAAACACCAGGCGCGCGATTTCGCTCGCGCGCTGGCGGGTGATCTCGTGGTCCCTGATCATGCCCGTGAGCGCGATGGCAACCGCATCCCGGGACTTCTCGGTCAGCAGCCACTCCATTTCCTCATGGTCCGTGAGCGGTGAATCCCGGCTGGACGGTTCCGCGTCGGTACCGAACATGACCTTCTCGGGATACCAACCCAGCCAGCCGCGCAGCACCTGCGCGAGCGCATGCGTGGTGAGATAGCCCGCCTGGTTGGAGAAGTCCGCGTAGGTATTGGGTTTGGCCATCATGGCCTGCGCCAGCAGGGGATACGGCCAGCCGCCGTGGACCAGCACGAACCGGGTATCCCGCAGTCGGGCATCCGTCAGCGCGGGCTCGAGCATGAGGGGGTTCGATGAACTCTCCTGGAACGTGTCGCCGACGCCGTGCCCGGAGTGGATCTGCACGACGATGCCCAGTGCGCCGGCGCGCGCGCAGGTCTCGATGAAAAGATAGTCCTGCAGAAGTTTCTCATCGGCAGCCGTCAGTACTTCGCCGTGCGCGGCACGCTCGTACACGCGGCTGGCGACGTCACGCGAGACGACCGCGACGTCGAGCGCGCGCCAGTAGGCCAGCAGGAACTTGATCGACGGCACGCCGGCTGCGACCCAGTGCGCGAGGACCGGCTGGATGACCGCCGTCGCATACGCATCGAGGCTGGGCTGCGTGCCCACGATGGCGGCGTCGGCCTTGAGGTTGTTGATCGTCGGGAACGCGTAGCCGGGATAGTCGAGCACGCTGCGATCCCCCCAGTGGGGCGTCAGCAGTGCGTCAGCGTAGGGCACCCACCGGAATCGCGGCGCGTCCTGGCCGGGACCCAGGTGGTCATTGATGACCAGTGCGACGTCGATGCCCGCGGCGTCGAGGACCTGGGCGGGCCACTGTGTGCCGGCGCGGGTGATGCGACGGCGCTTCTCCTCGAGCAACTCTGCCAGGTGATCCGCGCGCAGGTCGTTATAGCGGTAGCCGTACAGGGCCTTCCAGGCACCCATCCACGCGGGGTTGCCGCGACGTATCGCCACCGGCCTTCCGGGATCCAACGCGCGATCGAGCGGCGATTCGGCACGCCAGTGACTGTCGTGGCCCGGCGTGTTCGCATCGACGTGAGTGTGGGCATCGATCGCGCGTATGCGGCCGATCTCCGCGCGCAGGCCCACGTCCATGTCGCCGTTGTTGGCGGAAGCCGCCTGCGCGCTGAAATTCATCGACAGGCAGGTGAACAGAACCAGCGCCATTCCCGGGTGCATCGTACGCATGGATCGGACTGCCTCGCTGGGTCGGAAGTGAACCGCTGGCCACGCCGCGAGCGAACCGGCCGCACCGGTGGTGCCGCGCCGATTCACGACTCGCCTGCAGCCAGCGCGCCGTATGCTGCACGGCGCCTTTGCCGCGTGCCACCGTCGGCGCCCCTCTGGTGGGTGACGCCGGTCGGCGGCGGGGTCATTGGCCGGCGGGCGCCTTGGTCGCGGTGCCTTGCGCGCGGTAGGCGCGCCAGGCCTCGTTCATCAGGTAGGCCTTCAGCGAGGGCAGATCCTTCTCGCTGATGCTGTCGGCGAAGATCGGCATGCCGTTGGCCTTGAGCAGGCCGCCGCGCACGATTTCCGAGAACAGGCTCAGGCGCGCCGCATTGATCCGACGCAGATCCGGCACGGAGCCGATGCCGCCGACGACATTCACGCCGTGGCAGATCTCGCAGCCGTTGCCGTCCCACACGGCCTTGCCCGCCTTGACCAGGGAGGCCTTCGGTGCCGGCATGGGCGGCTTGTCGAAGGGGACGACCTTGTGCTCGACCGTCGGCAGCGTCACCTTGCCGCCGAGCGAGAACGCCAGCAGGCGCGGGGGACCGGAGGTCGCTTTGTCGGCCACGTCCGGCAGGAACCCGAGTGCCGAGGTGGTGCCGGACCCGACCGGCACGATCACCAGTTGCTCGCCGTCGATCTCGACCGTGCTGGGCGCGCCGAGGATTGCCGAACCCGTGTCGTACGACCACAGCACCTTGCCGGTCGCGGCGTCATAGGCCTCGAAATGACCGTCCGTGTGGCCCTCGAAGACCACGTTGCCGGCGGTGACGAGCGTGCCGCCCTGGTACGGCCGGCCCGACCCCACCTCCCAGCGCTTTTCCTGGCGAATGGGATCCCAGGCGATGAGCTTGCCCTTCCAGTTGCCGTGCTTGAGGCCCCAGTACTGGTCGGCGTCGATATGGGCGACGATCGCCTTGGGGTTTTCGCCTTCCCAGAACGCGTATTCGCCCGCCGGGATATAGACGAGCCCCGTGAGCGGGCTGTAGCTCATCGGCATCCAGCTGTGCGCGCCAAGCGCGCCCGGCCGTACGATGGCGCCCTGAACACCCTTCTTCCAGTATTGGGCGTCGCCAATCATCACGGGCCTGCCCGTGGCCATGTCGATGCGCGAGGCCCAGTTGACCGGCACGATCGGCTTGGGCTCGTTGACGAGCTTGCCGGTCCGCGCGTCCAGCGCATAGAAGAATCCATTCTTGGGCGCGATCATGATGACGGGCGTCTGCGCGCCGTTGATCGTCAGGTCCGCGAGATTCACCGGCGCCACTGCCGACCAGTTCCAACCATCGTTGGGATTGAACGAGTAGTGCCAGACGTATTCGCCCGTATCCGCGTTGACGGCGACGATCGCGTGGCTGAACAACTCGTCGCCGGCGCCTTCGCCGCGCAAGGTGGGATCGGCGGGTGAAGGACCATCGGTGCCGATCAGCACCAGGTGCGTGCGCGGGTCATACGTGATGCCTTCCCAGGCGCTGTTGCCGCCGACCTTCTTCCAGTATTCCTTGCCCCAGGTCTTGGCCGCCATCTCCATGGTCTTGTTTTCGAAACCGGCTGCCGGATCGCCCGGTATGGTCCAGAAGCGCCACAGGTGCTTGCCGGACTCGATCTCGTAGGCATCGACATAGCCGCGGCCGATGCCGAAGTCCGCGTTGCTGTTGCCGATGAATACCTTGCCATCGCCGACCCGCGGTGCCGCGCTGATGCCCTTGTAATCGGCGGGGTCGCAGGGCTTCACTTCCCAGATCGTCTTGCCGGTCTTCTGGTCGAGCGCGAACAGGCGACAGTCGCCGCTGACCTTCAGCACCTTGTCGCCCCACAGGGTAAGGCCGCGTGACGTGCGCGCGGCCCAGGCAGCAACCGCGTTCGGCAGCGGGAACTGGATATGCGAGTCGAATTCCCAAATGAGCTTGCCCGTGCGTACGTCATGGGCCCAGGCCTTGCCGAGGGCGCCGCTCTGAAACACGGCGCCGTTGGCCACCATCGGCACGCCGGTCAGGCCATCGCGGGTAGGCATGTCGGCGTACCACTTCAGGCCCAGCTTGCTGACGGTCGTCGTGTTGATCTGGCTGAGTTTGCTGTAGTGCTGCTCATAGTCATTGCCACCCAGCAGCGACCATTCGCTCGTGGGCGGTGCGGTCGGGTCGGCCTTCGCAGTGGCGCCCATGCCCAGCGCCACAGCGACCAGCAGCGCTGAAAGCGCGAAGCGTGTACGCAGACCGGTCGCCTGTCGATTGGACATCTCCAACTCCTTAGAGTAGCTCGAAACAGCGTTCAGGCGACGCAGGCCGGACGAGAGCGTGACGGGTGTCATTCCCGCACGGCGCCCGGTGCGTCGGCGCCATGCGCGAAACGGTGGCAGTGCCCGCTTCGGTAGAAATTAAATGATCAATCAAAAAGATTTGAATACACCTGAGGGCTGGTGTCAACCGTTGCTCACCGCACGCGCCCTCGCGCCGGCGTGCGGTGCCCCCCGGAGCCGGCTGCCGACTGTGGCGTCAGGCTCGCAGCGGGACCTTGTGCAGCGCAACAATGTCGCCATTGGTCCCCGGTTCCGCGGGGTAGATTGCCCGCACCCGCGGGTCATGGCCTGGAATGAGATGCTCGGCCGTCTCGGCCAGTTCAAGCGCCCGCCGCCAGCCGTCGGTCATCGCGCCGAGGTCGACGAAGATCGGGAACGGGCGACCCGTGTTCATATTGGCGTACAGGTGCGACCCGTCGCTCATCAGCACGACCGCGCCGCGCTTGGTCACGACACGCACCATTTGCAGCCCGTCGGTGTGGCCCCCCACCCGGTGCACGCTGACCCCGTCCGCGATCTGCGCGTCGCCATCGTGGAACGTCACCCGATCCGCATACACCGCGCGCACCATGCTCACCACGTCCTCGACCTCGAAAGGCTGGCTGACACAGGTATTGCGCATATGGCGGCCCGTGGCATAGCTCATTTCCCGATCCTGCAAGTGGAAGCGTGCTTGCGGAAACAGACCGAGATTGCCGGCATGGTCGTAATGCAGGTGCGTGATCACGACGTCCGCTACCGTGGCGGGCTCCACCCCGAAGCGGTGCAGCAGTTCACCGACGGGCGTCAGAATTTGTCGGCCGCGCCTGGCCGCCTGTTCCTCGCCGAAGCCCGTGTCAACGACGATGACCCGATTGTTGCAGCGCAGTACCCAGACGTAGTAGTCGAGCGGCGTCGTATCGTGCGGATCGGCGGGCACGAGGAAATTCTCGTGGGCCGTGCGCCCGTCGTGGCGTGCGTAGCGCAGCGCATGGACTTCCCACAGGCTCATCGGCGGGCGCTCCTGGTAATGGCAGGCCGCGCCCGGATCGCCGCCGGGTCGCGCGGCCCGCACGACGAGCGGCAACCCGTGCAGGCGCGGCTGGCGCGCGATGCGGGGATCCTAACCGGGTGTCAGCGTAGTTTACAAGCGACTCTGCACCCAATTCGCGTCAACTGTGTCTATAATAATTAAATGATCAATCAATTGTCTGATCGCGCGAGGGAGCTGCGGTGACAACACCTTCCAAAGTCATCGCGGCGCCAGACGCCGTCGCCTTCATCGGCCTGGGACAGATGGGCCTGCCGATGGCACGCAATCTCGCCGCCGCCGGCTTCGAGGTCCGGGGCTACGACGTCACGCCAAGCGCGAGGGACGCGTATGTCGCCGCGGGCGGGCAGGTCACGCAGAGCCTGCAGCAGGCGGTCGACGGCGCAGCGGCGGCAATCCTGATGCTGCCCAACGGTGCGATCGTACGCTCGCTCCTGCAGGATCCGGGCGTCGTATCCGCCATCGCTGCTGCCAACACGCTCGTCATTGACATGAGTTCCTCCGCTCCGTTCGGGACGGCCGCGCTGGGCCAGGAACTGGCCGCAAAGGCCGTGCGCCTGATCGACGCTCCGGTTTCCGGCGGCGTCAAGCGCGCACGCGAAGGCAAGCTCGCCATCATGGTCGGCGGCGACGACGCCAGCATCGATGCGGCGCGTCACCTGTTCGAGGCGCTGGGAAATTCGGTCTTCCCCACCGGCCCGTTGGGATCCGCGCACGCCATGAAGGCACTGAACAACTTCGTCTCCTCCGCGGGCCTGGTGGCTGCCGCGGAGGCGCTGATCATCGGTGGCAGGTTTGGCCTGCAGCCCGAGGTCATCGTCGACGTTCTGAACGCGTCCTCGGGGCGCAACAACGCAACCGAAGTGAAGATGAAGCAGTTCGTGCTTTCCGGCGCCTACAACTCCGGCTTTGGCCTGGCGCTGATGTCCAAGGACGTCACGACCGCTGCTGAGCTGAGTCATGACCTTGGCATGAAACTGCCTTCGCTGGAACTGATGGCGGGCTTGTGGGCGCAGGCCTCCCGGACGCTCGCCGGCCCCCGCGACCACACCGAGATCTATCGCTACCTTGAAGCGGCCAGCGGTGAAGTTGCCGATGGCCCGTCCGTCACCGCCGACTGAGCGCCGCGCAGCGGGCGAATCCGTGGGCATGTGCGAGTTAATGACCGCCATCGATGCCAGCATCGTGGCCTGATCGGGGCCCCGCCAGGAGACTGTATCAATGACGCTTTCAGTTGCGCGAGCGGGACGGCACAGCACGCTATCGCTGGTCACGACGATAGTGGTCGGCGTGCTCTGCTCACTGCTCGCCAATTCGCTGCCGGTCTTTCTGCCCGTGCTCGCGCAGATTCGGGGCCTGAGTGAGAGCCAGACCGGGATTGCCGCGATGGCGGACATGGGTGGCTACGCTATCGGCATCGTGGCGTGTGCGCTGCTGCCGAAGGTCGTGGACCGGCTCAACTGGCGGGGCACTGCCGCGGTCGGCGCCGTGATCCTTGGCGCCGCCAACCTTGTCGCGATCTTCACGCCCGAGTTCGCGACGTTCCTCGGCGTGCGGTTCTGCGCCGGGTTCGGCGCCGGGGTAGCAACGGCAATTGTGTATGCGGTTCTCGCGGAAGGCGACAGCGCCCGCCTGATAGCCTTTCTTGCCTGCGGCATGCTGGTATCCGGTTCCATCACCGTCCTTTTTCTGAGCTCCGTCAGCCGGCAGTTCGGCGCGACCGGCGTGTTCGGGCTGTACGCGACCGCCGCCGTGCTGGGTCTCGTGTTGATCCCGCTGATCCCCAGGGCTTCCGTGCGCAGGCATGTCATCGATGCACACGCGGCGCACGTCCCGGAACGGATCACGCGCGCAGGCTGGCTCGGGGTCGTCTCCGTCTTCATCCAGTTCATCGCCATCGGTGCCGTGTACGGCTTCATCGCGAACATGGGTGTGGCGTGGGGTGGGACAGAAGCGGCGGTCGAACTGTCGCTGTCGAAGATGTTCTTTTCGGGATTGGTCGCGGTGATCCTCGTCGCCATCCTCGGTTCACGCCTGGGCTCGTTGCGTGCACTCCTGATCGGATATGTCGGCCTGCTGGTGTCGCTCGCACTTTTCCTGTGGCTCAAGCCGCTGGGTGCGTTTCTGGCGATCACGGCGTTGTTCGGCTTCAGCTACAACTTTCTCACCCCTTACCAGTTCGAGGTGGTGACCCGGGTCGACGAATCGAGCAGTGCGGCGATGCTCGTCAGCGCCGGCATCATGGGTGGCATCGCGATAGGTCCGGCCATCGCTGGTTTCATCGTGACGTCCGACTATGTGTGGGTCAACGGCATGAGCTTCGCACTGACTCTGATCGCGCTGGCCTTGATAGTCGGCGCGCTACGTTTGCATGAGCGGGTCAGCGCGGCGCGGGCGGTAACCACCGCTTCGTGAAGGGGTCCCGGACCGAGACATCGAGGCCTCGTTGCGGTGGCAACGGGGCGGCCATCCTCGGTTCGGGACGTTTTGAGCAGGCGCTGGGTCGGAAAGCCTCCAAAAGGAAATCACATGCACACGGCTACGCAGGTTCGCGCCGAGATGTTTACGGCAGCGGTCGACGGGCACCCCGTCAGTCCCTCGGACCTCCTGCAATGGAGTGCGAACGACCGCTTCGGCATCGTGGTCAACCAGCCTTACGGTGCGCTCGGGGCCGGCCTGCTGGTGCTGCTCGCGGTCGCGTCGTTCTACGACACGCCGGGCAAAGGCCGGCGTACGCGGCCCGTGTATCCGGAAATCCTTCTCTTCCACGTCGGGGGTCCCTGGGGAAGCCATTCCTCGTTTGATTTCTGGCCCGAGGGGAAGGAAGTCTTCGTACCGGCCGATCCGGTGGAGGCGCTGCGCGCCATCAACCGCCATGGCATCACGCACCTCGCGGTGCCCGACGGCCCGGGCCGCGACGTCATGCACCGCAATAAGGAGCCCGAGTCGGCCATCGACAGGATCAGCCATGCCTACGCCTACGATCCGACCGGCACGACCGCGAACGCCGACCTGCTGCTGAGTTCGACGGACAGCGGCCTGCGGTCCATCTATGAAACGACTCTCGTGCCGGAGTCGTACCTGACGCGGATGGAAGAAAGCGTCAGAACAGACCCGGCACTTCAGCTCGAGACACCCGAAGCGCGTGACTACCGCCGCTTGATCGCCTACGTGCGCGAGCGCTGGAGCGAAGTGGACCGGGGCGATCCATTCTACCGGGCGGCGGCGCAGCGGGTGAGCGATGTCGCAGCGGCCGGGCGGATCGTGGAAACGATCAGAAAGCTGCCGGTCGAGGCAGCGCTTCGCATGCTCGGCTGAACGGTGCAATTCGTCATTCCCCTGATCATAGATATGAACCCTGTTCGCGCGGCGCGTGCTGCGCGCCAAGCGCGTGCGTTGCGATGAGCAGCACTACCCGTCGCCTCCAGGAAACTGTCCCATGACCTCGTCCGTGTCCGACCTCAAGCGTCATTCGCCTCTGGCCATTGGCGCTACGATCCTCATCGGCATGATCTGCTCGCTGGTCGGCAATACGATGCCGGCCTTCATCGCCGTGTTGTCGCGCACGCGAAGCCTGACGGAAGGCCAGGGTGGTCTGTGTGCGGCCGCCTATACCATTGGGGCGGCGGTGGCTACGCTGGGATGCGCGTTGATGCCCAGCGTGGTACGGCGTCTGAAATGGCGCGGAACCGTTTCGCTTGGCATGGCGATCATGATCACGGCGAACGTGTTCGGCGCGACTGCCGGCGCGTTCCTGTCAACGTTCGCAAGCCTTGCGTTCGTGGGTCTGGGCTGCGGCATGGCCATGGCGATTGTTTATGCCACCCTGGCGGAGGGCAACGCCGCGCGCCAGCTCGGGATCGTCATCGTCGCCCAACTCAGCGCGGGTGCCGTCGCGATTCAGTTCCTGACACCGCTTACCAACCAGTACGGTTCCAATGGGCTGTTCAGCGTGCTCGCAGGGCTGGGCGTCCTCGTGCTGGTGCTGACCCGACTGTCGCCGCGCCGCTCGATTCGCGACGCGCCCGTGAAAGTGCTCGATGAACCTCCGTCGAGGACGGTGTCGGCGGAGGGCTGGCTCGGCGTGTGTTCCGTCGTGCTCTTCTTCTTCAGTGTGGGAGGCATATTTGCCTATCTGGAATACATGGGCATTGCGTGGGGTGGAAGTTCGACCCACGTCGAGCGCGACCTGTCCTTGATTCTGCTGGCCGGGATCGCGGGGTCGGCGCTGGCGACCGCCGTCAGCTCGCGCCCGGGTGTCACGTTACCGCTTGTGGGCGGCTACGCGCTCTTGCTCGGTGCGCTCGCAACCTACCTGTTGGCAAAGCCGCTCGTACTGTTCCTGCTGGTCGGCGTCGTGTTCTTCTTCGCGCTGACGTTCATCATGCCGTTCCAGTTCCAGGTCGTGACGAAGATCGACCAGACCAGCAGCGCGGCCATGCTGGTGAATGCGGGCATGTACCTCGGCAATGCCGCGGGTCCTGCGGTGTGCGGCTATCTGGTGACCGCGGACTTCCGGCTGTTGAGCGCGGTGTGTCTGGGCTGCTGTGCGCTTTCGATGCTGCTGTTGTTCACGGCGATCACCCGGCACCGCAGACGCGCTCCGGCATGAGCCGTGTGCGGGAAACGCGCTACAGACGCAGCACCAGCTTGCCAAACACCTGACCGGCCCCGAGCGCGGCGATCGCGGTTTCGATCTCCTCGAAGTCGTAGATCCGGTCGATGATCGGGCGAATACGGTGCTGCGCCATGAAGCTACACATGCGCCCGAACTCCGGGCGGGGTCCGGCCACGACGCCGCGCACCACCAGCGCCTTGTCCATCACGGGCCAGCCGGCGACACTCCCGTCGTATCCACCCAGGCCACCAACGATGGCGATCGTGCCCTCATAGGCCGCGCACGCTGCTGCCTGGTCCAGGGTCGCGCGACCACCGACGTCAACGATGAGATCCGCGCCACGTCCGCCGGTTAGCTCGAGTACCCTCGCGCCCCACTCGGGTGTTGAACGATAGTTGATGCCGTGTTTTGCGCCGAGCGCAAGGCAGCGCGCGAGCTTGTCGTCGGAGCTGCTGGCGACGATCACGGTCGCCCCGGCGGCAATCGCAAACTGCAGTGCGAACGTGGACACTCCGCCCGTGCCTTCGATCACCACCGTCTGGCCCGCGCGTGGCGATTCAAGCCCGCCCAGCGCGACCCACGCGGTGAGAGGCGAGCTCGGCAGCGTCGCGGCCTCCTCATAGGACAGGGACTCGGGCGCCGGCGCGAGGGCGGCTTCCTCGACCACGACGTAGTCCCCGAAGACGCCGTCGGCCAGGTAGCCCAGTGCGCCGTTCTTGCTCTGTGGGCTCAAGGGCCGCTCGTTATAGTGCGGAAAGAACTGGGTCAGTACTTTCTGACCCGCGGCCACCGATCGCACCCGTGCGCCGGTACTGACGACGTCACCGGCGACATCCGATCCGACGATTCGTCCCGTGAAATCGGTGTCCGGCGGCAGCATGGTCGGAATTTCGATTTCCGCGCGCTGGATCGATGCGGCACGCACGTGCAGCAGCACCTCACCGTCGCCGGGTACCGGCAGCGGCACATTGACGATACGGCGGGTGTAGGTACCGTTCGGGTCGCGGACGAGTTCGACTCGGCGCGTGGTCGCTGGCAGCGGATGGCCGCTCATGCGTCTCTCCCGCCGAACGCTGCATACGGGATGCACGTCGTCTTCCGAGCCACCTGGCGGTCAGTTGCCGGGCAATGTGCGTTGCTCATGTCGCCTCCTCAGAAACCGTGGATCGCACCCACCAAGTCAGCAACCAACAAACGCCGGCAAGGCCCGGCGCGAAGGTCGCTGTTGATGTCGTCGAAGGATCGGCGGTGCTGGGTTGCCGCCGTTGCGGCTCAAGACGATGCCGCAGCTATCCACCAGCGTCGCGAACGCACGTTATGGCGTGGCGAGGGACCGCCAGGCGCGCCAGTAACAGCATCTGCGCGCCGGCCGTGGGGATCGCCAGCGCCGATCAGCCGGTGATCCCGGTCCCTCCAGGCACGCACGCGGCCGATGAGGCGTGCCTGGAGGTGCCGAAGCCGCACTTGCCGGCGAGACTCAGTGGCCGTGCACGACTTTGGGCTGCACGATCGGATTGCGAGCCGCCAGCGAAATGTCCTCGCGCACGAGCGACTGAACCGCGGTCTTCACGTCCACGACCGACATATAGCCGTCCACCGTGTCCGACCAGGCCTTGTAGCTGTCTGCCGCCCAGATGTTGAGCATCTGGTTACCCGGGCCAACGGTGATCGTGTAGCTGCCCACCAATTCGACACCGTGCTTGGCCTCGTAGTCCGCAAACAAGGCGATCTGCTTCAGGCCTTCCTCATACCGGTCCGGCGCGAAAGTGATGTGGATGATGATGTAGGTCTTCTCGGGCGCCGCATCCGCAGCCGAGGCAGACCCAACGCCGAGGCACAGCGACAGTCCGGCGGCCGCAATCAATGATTTCAGAGCGTTACAAATCATGGGTGCACCTTTAACGTGTTGGTCAGAAATTTAATCAGTCATTCAATTAATGACGGTAGCACCGGGCCCAGGGGTCGTCAACCGGCGCGGGACCGGTTCAGTCTCGCTCGTGCTCCTGGATTGCTGCGCTGCGGCGTTGCTGATGGTTGATCCTGCGAGCCGTCGCGCGGTCGCGTTGGAGCTGGCGACGTGTGCTTGCCTCCCAGCGTGCTAAACGTCGGTCGTCACAGTGATTGCAGGCGCGGCGATCGCCAACGCTCATGTGCTCTCAGTCTCGTTGTGCAGCGCACCCTTGGTGCCCAGCGACGTGCGATGCCGCGCTGGCAGTTGATGTGCAAGCCGGTCGCATTGACTGGCAATACTGCGATGCCTACACTTAAGTTAGGTCAGGAGACATGAAAGTTATCGGACGGACTTTCAGCGAGTATTCCCCTGCGAATATTCGCACGGCTAGATGAGTTCCAAGTTGTTGCCGCGCGGCATCTGCGCGAGAGGCTATGCAACGGACTCGGCTCAAAACACCCGCAGCGCGCACAGGCGATGCTGCTTGTCGGACGCGGGTAGGCGATGGGTGCCGACCAGCAACGCGCATAGCGCGTGCGATCGGTCCTTGTTGATCAGCGGCATTGCCCGTGGCGCGAGCGCCCGGGCGTAGGATTCGGGAGTAAGAGCCAGTATGAAAGACCTATTCAAAGCGACTGCGAGGACTTTCGCCGTCTCGATTCTGATGGTGGCTGCAGGCGCAGGCGGCGTCGTGGCCGCCCCGTCAGTGACCGATAACAGCCAGTGGGTGCTGTACGGCAACAATGTCGACGCGCAGTTCTATAGTCCGCTCAACAAGGTTAACGACAAGAACGCGGCCAAGCTGGGGCTCGCTTGGTACGTCGACCTGCCGACGAAGGGGGGGCTGCTGGGCAATCCCCTGATCGCCGACGGCGTGGTCTACCAGGGCGGTCCGATCGGACAGATCTACGCCAACGACATACGCACCGGCAAGCTGCTGTGGAACACCGATGTCCACGTGCATTTCGAGGAGGGCACCATTGCGACCTCCATGGGCGCCCTGTGGACCCGCGGGATCGCGCTGTGGAATGACAAGGTTTTCATGGCCACGGGCGACTGCCGCATGGTCGCGGTCGATCGCAAGTCCGGCCAGATAGCCTGGGATGTCCCGTCGTGCGACAAGAAGGACAACTTCATGCAGGCCGGCGCGCCGCACGTCGGTGGCGGCAAGGTCTTCATCGGCAATTCGTGTATCGACGGTGGCGGCGCGCGCGGCTTCGTGACCGCCTTCGATGCTCAGACCGGCAAGATCAAGTGGCGTTGGTACACGATGCCTGGCGATCCGTCGAAGGGCTACAAGCCTGAAAACAAGGCGATGGCGGTGGCCGCCAAGACCTGGGGCACCAAGTGGAAGGCCTCCAGCGGGTGCGCCTCGGTCTGGGACGCGATTACCTATGACGAGAAGCTGAACCTGCTGTATCTGGGCGTGGGCGGGGCGGATCCCTGGAATCCCGAGGCGCGCAACGACGGCTCTACGGACGAACTGTATTCGAGCTCCATCGTCGCGCTCAATGCGGACACCGGCGAGTACGTGTGGCACTACAAGCTCGCGCCAGGTGACGGCTGGAACTTCGAAGCGATGAACACCGTGATTGCCGATCTGCCAATCCACGGCAAGACCCGGCGCGTGGTGATGAATGCGCCGAAGAACGGTTTTTTGTATGTGCTGGACGCCAAGACCGGAAAGTATCTGAACGCCGGCAACTTCGTGCCCGTCAACTGGGCCTCGGGGATCGACCCGAAGACGGGTCGGCCGATGTACATCGCGGACGCTCGCTGGTGGGAGCGGCCCGAGGGTGCCGTTGCATCGCCTGGTCCGCTGGGGGCCCACAACGTCTTCCCGATGGGCTTCAACCCCAATACGGGCCTCGTCTACATCCCGGCCATGTCCGTCCCGACGTTCCTGCGCAAAGATGAAACGATGCTCGTGGGCGGCTCGTATTGGGACCTGTACTACCAGGACGAGAAATTCAAGCCGTACGGCTCGCTGGTCGCCTGGGATCCGGTGGCCAACAAGGAACGCTGGAGCTACCGGCAGAAACTCCCCGTCAACGGTGGCGTGCTGACGACCGCCGGCAACCTCGTGTTCGAGGGCGAAGGAACGGGGTACTTCAAAGCGTTCAAGGCCGATACGGGTGAGCTGCTGTGGTCCTACAACGTCAGCGGCGCGAGTGCTTCGCCCTCGACGGTGGAGATCGATGGCGAACAGCTCATCATCGTGCCCACGGGTCCGGGCGGCGGTGGTACTACGCTCACGACCGTGAAGTACGCGACCTGTGAGCTGTGCCGCGGCCCGGTCAGGCTGCTGGCCTTCAAGCTGGGCGGTACCGCGACGCTGCCGCCGCCGGTACCGCCGGCGCCGTTCCCGCAGCCCACCGTGCCACGACAGCCCGCTGCGCTTGCAAACGAGGGGAAGGTTGAATACGCGCGCCAGTCCTGCGAGACCTGTCACGGCATGGAGCTGGTCAATGCCGGTTCGATTCCGACGGACCTACGCCGCAGCCCGATACCGCCGACGCTGGAAACCTTCGACAGCATCGTGCGTGGCGGCGGCTACCGGGCTCTGGGCATGCCCCAGTTCGACTACCTCACGGATCAACAGCTCCAGTCCATTCGGGCCTACATCATCAACGGATCCTGGCAGGCCTACGAGGACCAGCTCAAGAAGAACCAGGCCCCGTAATCCGTTGAACGGCGCAAGGCCATGCGCAACACCAACCGTGGCGACTGACCTTGCAGCCAGTGGCGAAGCGTGACGCGAAGGCCCCGGGACTCACGTTGAGTTCCGGGGCTTGGGTTACCCGGCCCTTCTCTGGCGCAAATCGTCGGCGTGTTCGAGCGGTGCAGTGCTTCGGCGTAGATCCGGCTTGTGCCTGGCCTAGGCGCGCTGCCAGGCGCAACCGTGGTCACCTGTGAGCGCATTGCGCGCAATGCAAAGCCACCGCCAGGTGACGGGCACCCGGCGGCGCCTCTGCGGTACGACGAGTAGTCTCGAAGACCAGTGCGGATTCCGGAGATCACTACGATGGGTGCGACGACCCTGCCGGGCGATGAGACCAGCGCACCGAACCCGCCTGAAACTACGCGTCAGATCCAACTACGCAAGAGCGTGAAAGACGGGCGATACAGCTGGCGCCTGGCGCGAGTACCAGTGCCGGCGGTCGGCGATCGCCAGGTCCTGCTGCGGGTGCATGCGGTCGCCATCCAGCGCGGCGACGTCGAAGTCAGCGAGATGATGGCGGACGTCTTCGGGATCGTGGACGACCGCACCGGCCAGGTTGGTGGTGCAGACGCCGCCGGGTTCGTCGTGCAGGTGGGGCGTCGGGTGGAGTCGGTGCGCGTCGGGCAGAAGGTAGTTACCCAGTTCTTTCCGCACTATGTCGACCGGCCACTCGACGCCACGATGCTCGAGAAGGCGCTCGGCTGGACGATCGATGGCGTGTTCGGCGACTACGTCGTCATAGATGAGACGGGCGTGGTGCCCAAGCCCGACTACTTGGGCTTCGAGGAAGCGGCGACCCTGCCGTCGTCGGCGATCACGGCCTGGACGGCAACCGGTCGCGGCAACCACCTGGGCAGCGCGGATACCGTCGTCGTGCAGGGCACGGGCGGCGTTGCCGCCTTCGCGATTCAGTTTGCAATCGCACAGGGCGCCCGGGTCATCGTCACGAGCAGCTCCGAGGTCAAGTTGCAACGCATGCAGGCAGCGGGGGCACACCACGGCATCAACTACCGGCAGGTTCCGGAATGGAGCACGCGGGTGCTTGAGCTCACCGGCGGTCGCGGTGCGGACCTGGTGCTCGACATGCGTGGCCGGGCGACCATTGACCAGTCAATGATGAGCGTGGCCTACGAAGGCACGGTGGCGCTGGTCGGCGGGCTCGGCGGCTATGACGCCAGCCTGTCGACCTTCGCGTTGATCGGCAAGGGCGTCACCGCACGTGGCGTGATGGCCGGTTCGCGTTCGGACTTCGCGCGCATGTGCGAATTCATGCGGCGCCATCAAATTCATCCCCTCATCGACAAGGTCTATGCGTTCGAGGATTTCACGACGGCGATGTCCGACCTTGAGGCCGGACACTTTGTAGGCAAGCTCGTACTGCGCCTTCGGGAGGATCCATGACGTCCACAGTCGGCAACCGGGACGAGCCAATCGAGCGCGAGGCCGCACTCACAGCCGAGCTCGCCGCCCGGATCGCCTTCGTGTACGGACCCCTGTGGCGAGCGCGGAACGCGGCGGCGTTTGTCAGCGAGTTCTTCACGCCCGATGCGATCATTACGGCTTCGCTGTTGCGAACGACATGGCATGGCGAGCAGCAGATCGTGCCGATCATCGAAGAGACGATGGACGAACTCGAGGAGATGAACGCGACGGTCGTCTGGACGCGGCTGATCGGTGCCGACGCTGCGGCACAGTTCGTCAACTTCAAGGTCAAGGCGCGCGATCCCGCGAAGCACGGCGATGACGGGCAGGAGGGCAAAGCGCTCTACGCGTGGGCGAGGACACCCGTGGGCTGGCGTGTGGTGGCGGACCATTCGGCGTACATCGGGATGGACGCGGCCACCTGATCGGGTGAGCCGAGGCTACCTCGCGCGCGCGTCGTGGTCTTAGCGGTCCGCGCCCGCGGCCCCGCCCAGCAGCCGCAGCGCGCGCTGCGCATCAGTCCTGCGGTAGCTCTCCTCCAGGCGACCCGCCGCGTTGGCCTCGCGGGCGCGCTCCCAGGCGGCGCGGTAGGCCGGATCGTCCCGGCTGACTTCGTCCCAGCGACCGCGCAGGTAGTCGATGATCCACCGGAAATCCCGCGCCTCGGGGTCCTGCGATCGCATCCTGGCGTCGGTGGCCACCGCTTTTTCCATGTCTTCCAGGTAGAGCTCGGGTGCGAGCGACGCTTCGTAGTTCCACAGGATCCCGCCGGCCGTCGTGCGAACGAGGGTATCGGCTGCCGCGGTGCGGCCGGTCGGGCTGTAGCCGTAGCACTGTTTCAGGCGTTCGGCCGCGATCTCCGGTTCGCGGTAGCCGTAGGCGAACTCGCGCTCCGGCAGGTCGGGCACCGCCAGATGCGTGATGCCGCACTGGTTGATAGCGCGCAGGACCGCGTTGGGGTCGGACGCCAGGAACAGCTCCTTGCGCTCGGGCCAGAAATCGAACGAGGACAGGTTGCCCCACGGTCCGCCGACGTGAAAGACGTAGATTTCCGGGTACAGCAGGCTGGTTCGGCGCTGCCGGCCGGGGACGTCGTAGTAGGCGGCGGTGGCAAGCGAAATCAGAAGGCCTGCGCCCAGCGCGCCGTACGGCTGTGTTGCGACGATGCCAAAGCGATCGGGGGCGGCGAAGTCCAGCAGTGTCGCAGGGTCGGCCTCGATGCCGTCGCGCTGCACCGTGAAATTGGCCATCTGGACCGCTTGGGCCGTGTGCATACGCTCGGTATCCCTGCTGACGCGCCCCAACGGCGGTTGCCGCGTGCCCGCACCCCGCCGCGCCCGGCAGGTCGGGATCAGGGAATGCTAGCTTAGGGCGCCCGACCTAACAAGTAATTGACGGGCGCGGGGCGATGCGTTGCTATACGTGCCACCGTACCTTGATCCGCACGTTCCTCACCGGGCTGCCGGCGACCGGTCCGCGGCTCACGGCCCGCGCCCGGACCGCTGTGCGCTCCTGCGGTGCCGAGGTCTGGCGCATCTGACTCAGGAGACGAGCCTTCATGAACGCGAGCTCATCGAATACGCCGGCCGGGCGCGCCAGCACGGACGCCGCGGCGACGGTCACCCGACTGCTGCAGGAGCTGTCCGCGCTGATCGCGCGAAAGGCGACCGCGCAGGAGGTACTCACGCACCTGTACTGGCCGGACGTGGTGGTCGCGGGGGAGGGCTTCGGGCAGGCCGTGCATGGCGTCGAGAACCTGCGACCACTGGCGGTCGAGTACCTGCAGCAGATGGGCACTGACTGCTCGTTCGTGCCGAGCGAGCCGGTACTGGTATCCGGTGACCTCGCCTCGAGCTTCGTCCAGGTGACCTGTCGCTACCACGGCGCGCAACCGGATGCGCACTACTGCGCGCTGTATGTGTGGCAGCGACGCGGCGCCGACTGGAAGGTGGCGCACGAGCAGGTCTGCCAGGGCAGCATCGGCTAGCGCGGCCGCGCGATCCCCGACGCCGACACGGGGCAGCGCGCCAACTTCCGCGCTTCGCCCGGACCTGCGCGAGCGAACTGCCGTCGTCGGTTAGTCACTGCCGCGGCGCCACGCCGCCGAGCGCCCGCCGACGGCGTTCGGATCAGACAACATGGCCCCGCCCAGTCAGCCGGGTGGTAGCCATAGATGGGTTCAAAGTGGTCTGCCTCCCGCCTTATCGTGGGTTGCGCACGAGGTGCGCCGAGCCACATGCAGAACGCCGCAGGGCGTCATCTGCAACAGCCACGGGAGGCAGACCATGGACAAGGATAGTACGATTTTCGTCGGCCTGGACGTCCACAAGGACTCGATTGCGATCGCGGCCGCAGACCCGGGGCGCGAGGCGCCGCGATTTGTTGGCACGGTGGGACCGAAGCTTGCCGAGTTGCTCAAGGCGCTCGATCGTCTGGGTGACGCCACGCAGTTGCGGCTCGCCTACGAAGCCGGTCCGACCGGCTACGCACTCGCCCGATCGTTGGCCGCACGGGGATACGCTTGCGAGGTCATCGCGGTCGCGAAGATCCCGCGACGACCCGGCGACCGGATCAAGACCGACCGTCGCGATGCGCTGATGTTGGCACGGTATCTGCGATCCGGCGAGCTCACTGCGGTTGCGATCCCCGACGCGCGAGACGAGGCTATCCGCGACCTCTCGCGAGCCCGCGAAGATGCCGTCCGTGCGCGCCATAAGGCCCGCCAGCAGCTCAAGGCCATGCTGCTGCGTCACGGCCACCGATACTCCGGCAAGACCGCCTGGACGGCTGCTCACGAACGAACCCTCGCCCAGATCACGTTCGACTATCCCGCGCAGAATCTGGCGTTCGCCGAGTACCGCTGGGCAGTGCGCGACACTACCGATCGCGTCGAGCGCCTGACTCAGGCGCTGCGCCAGCAGGTCGAGGACTGGCGCTTCGCCCCGGTCGTGCGCGCCATCATGGCGCTGCGTGGCATCGACTTCGTTGCCGCCGCCATCATCATCAGCGAACTGGGTGACTTGGCTCGCTTCGAACATCCCAAACAACTGATGTCGTTCCTGGGCCTGGTGCCGAGTGAAGCCAGCACAGGAGACTCCAGGGTGCAGGGCAAGATCACCAAGACCGGCAACAGCCATGTGCGCCGAATCCTCATCGAATCGGCATGGGCCTATCGCTATCCGGCACGCATGAGTCGGGATCTTGTCGTACGCAACCAGGGTCTGCCGCAGTCAATACAGGCGATCGCCTGGAAGGCGCAGTCCCGGTTGTGTCATCGCTACCGGCGCTTCACGATACGCGGCGTGCACCAGAACAAGACCTGTGTAGCCATCGCCCGTCAGGCTGCCCCCGCCGTGTGAGCCGACAAATCCCCAAGGAGATCGCACAACCCAGCACCCCCCCCAACACTCCACTCCCAATCGGCAACGCGACGGGCGTACACGATGAAGGGGAATCCTCGAAAGTTCTACGTGGGCGCCTTAAACGGCGATCTCCGCTTATCAGACAGAGGAAGCCCCGCGATGGACCGATGGCATGCGGTAACCAACCCGCGGATATCAGACTGATCCATCGTCGCGACGGTCATGCCCGTCGCGTTGCCGATCGGGAGTGAAGCCCCACCAAGCTCCACTCCCTTCAGCACGTTGCGTTCGTGAAAGACCCCCTCGCGCCCGTTGACACGAGGGGCCATATCAGAACTTGTAGGTCGCCTCGGCGCCGAACGTGCGCGGCTGGCCGAGGTGGAAGTAGTTCAGCCCAAGCCCGCTGACGTCGGTCGCCGCCGTGACGTAGACCTTGTTGCCGAGGTTCTTGCCCCACAGGCCGACCGACAGCGGCTCGTGAGTGAAGTCATAGGTGAGCCGCGCATTGGTCAGCGCATGCCCGCCCTGCGCGATCACCGGCTCGTTGAAAAGATCCGACCACTGGTGGCCGACGTAGATCTCCTGCGCGAGCAGCTTGAGCGTGCCCGTGTCGGCCTGCACGAGCGTCCAGTTGACGAACGCGGTTCCGGTGAACTTTGGCGCGAGCGCCAGTTCCTTGCCCGTGAGGTCCTTGCCGTTGATGACCGCGTCGTCGACCTTGGTCTGCAGCAGCGCGACGTTCGCGCCAATGCGCAGCGAGTCCACTGCCTGCAGCGAGAGCTCGAGCTCGGCGCCAAACTGGTGCGAGCGGCTGAGGTTCACTTCGGTCTGGTGGAAGTTGGTCGGATCGACGTTCAGTGCCTGCTGGTTCGTGTAGCGGTAGTAGAACCCCTCGGCCGTCAGCACGAGCCGCCGCTCGAGCGCGTAGCCCTTGAAGCCGAGCTCCGCCGCGGCCAGCTTCTCCGGGTTGGCGATTGACAGCTCATCCGGGGCGTTGAAGGACTGCCCGTTGAAGGCACCGGCCCGGTAGCCGGTGCTGAGAGTGCCGTAGAGGAGCCCGCCACCGGCCACGTGCACGTCGACGCCGAGCCGGCCGGTCACGTTCGACCAGGATTTCGAGATCGCCGGCGAGACGGCGTTGAGGTCGGTCGTGCTGCCGGGAATCGTGTTCAGGAGCGGCACGAGGTCGGTGCCCAGGATCTGCGCCCTGAAATTGCCGATATCGATCTGATCGCGCGTGTAGCGGATGCCGGCGCGCAGGCCGACCACGTCGTTCAGGTCGAGCGTGCCGTCGGCGTAGCCCGCGGTGCTCTTGCGCTGCTGGTTGAAGAAATTGCTCTGGATGCACCCGTAGGGCGCATAGCCGTTGGCCAGCGACCACTGGCAGTCCAGGTTGTTGAGCTTGCCGTCGCCGTTGAAATCAACGTCGCCGAAATACAGGTACCGGTCATTCCATTCCAGCTGGTCCTTGGAAAAGTAGAGCCCGGCGATGTACTTGAACGGCCCCTTGCCGGCCGACTGGACACGCAGGTCCTCGGCGAGCTGGTAGCCGGCATTCTGACCGCCATCGGCGAACAGGGCGAGCGGCGACTGATCCGCATCCTCGGTCTCGCCGTAGTGGCCACGGCCGTAGGAGGTGATCGACACGATGTCGAGCGTCGGCAGCGCATGCACCAGGAGGTCGAGCGACACCTGTCCGGTCCGCCCGTAATAGCTGCTGGCGCCGAGGGCCGGGGTATCCACGGCCTGGGTCGTGCGGTTGTTGGCGCCGTAGGACTGGAAGTAGTTGAAATTCGCCGGCACCTGCGGAATCGTCGGAAACGACGGATAGATCGGGTTGCTGCCGCCGGCAAAGCCGTACTGGCCGGCCGCCACGGTCGCGACCGCGTAGGGATCCTTGCCGAACTTGCCCTCGGTGGCGCGCAGCGTCGCCTCGATCAGGTCATTGGGCTTGTAGACGAAGGTCAGGCGTACGCCGTACTGGCGGTTGCCGCCGAAGCGCTGCCCGGTGACGGTGTCCTCGACGAAGCCCCGCGAGTTGATCCAGTTCGCGGCGACGCGCACCGCGAGCTCGTCGTTGAGCGCCGTCTGGAAGGCGCCTTCGCCCTCGGTGCGCCCGTAGTTGCCGACGCGGCCGGTGACGTAGCCACTGGTCGTGAAGTCCGGCTTGGCCGTGATGAAGTTGATCGCGCCACCCGTCGCATTGCGTCCGTACAGCGTGCCCTGCGGGCCACGCAGTACCTCGACGCGTGCCAGGTCGAAGGTCTGGTCGGCGAGAAAGTGCAGACCACTGGCGTAGACACCGTCGGTATAGACGGCGATCGGTCCGGACTGGTTAGGCGAGTAGTCGTTCTCGCTGACGCCGCGAATCGCATAGATCGGACCGGCGTCCCCGGTGGGCGATGACACCTGGAGTCCGGGCACCTGACCGAGCAGATCGGCGGGCTGTTTGATCTGCAGCGACTTGAGGACGTCGCCGCCGAAGGCGGTGATCGAGACGGGCACAGACATGATCGATTCGGAGCGACGCTGCGCGGTGACCAGGATTTCCTCCAAGTCGCCGGCGACAGGCGCCGAGTCCGCGGGCGCGGCGGCGCTGGCGGCGAAGGACTGCGCCAATGCGCTGACGGCCACGGCAACACTCAGGACAGAGCGGCGAAGACTGGACATGTGGTGCCTCCAAAGCGCGGGCTGTATCCGTTGCCACCGGCACCCGAAGGCGACGGGTCGGCCGCCGCCGGCGACCGGGCGTGATAGAGCCACAAGAGTCATGCGTTAGAACCAAAGCGCGGGAACTGGATCGGCGCGTGGCGCGTCAGGCCGGACACCGTCGCCGGTGGATGTCGTGCGAGCCACTTGCGTTATTAGACTAACTGGGGAATATCGGCCGGTCAATGATAATTGAGCGAACAATTAAAATCGGGGACTGGCCTTGCCTTGGGCCCTGACGGCTTGGCGCGAGATCGCGGGTGAGGCCCGCGACGGCGGCGGCCCCCAGCGCACGAGGTCCGTCTCCGAGCGTGGGTAAGAGGTGTTGCCGGATTCGAGCCGAACGTAACGGGTACGATGTGGGGGGTCGGAGAACATCGCTGAGTGGGACGCTGGCGGCGTTCGTGACACCGACGGCTTCACCTGGCACGGTCTACGATGGGGCCAATCGTCTTTCCAGTCGTCTGGGCTCAACGCTGACCTATGACGCAGACGGAAACTTGACCGGTATGGGCGCAGCGACATACACGTGGAATGCCCGCAACCAGCTAGTCTCGACCAGCGCTGGGGCCAGCACGTTATCGTACGATGCCCTTGGGCGGCGCACTTCGGCGGTTGTGGGTGGGTCAACGACCTCCTACCAATATGATGGGTTGAATGCTGTCATGTTGGGCGGCAATTTCATGCTGGCGGGGTTGGGATTGGATGAGAATTACGCCCGCGTTTCGTCTGGTGTTGCAACGAGCATGCTTGCCGACGGACTTGGTAGTACGTCTGTGCTGAGCAGCCCGTTCGCGGCTACCACGGCGACGTACGCGTACTCGCCCGTACGGCGACACGGCGAGGACCGGAACGGATTCGACGCCGTTGGACTACACGGGGCGCAAGAATGATGGCGCATCGGGGCTGTACTACTACCGCGCTCGCTATTACTCTCCACAACTAGGGCGGTTCATCAGCGAAGATCCGATCGGAATACACGGCGGGCTTAACCTCTACGCATATGCCGGCGGAAATCCGGCCATGCGCGTAGATCCACTTGGCCTTGCATGGCAGCTCGTCGCTGGCTTTGGCGGCACGATCATCACGCCGGGATTCGGTGGCGGTCTCAATTTCAATATGGGCCTGAATATCGATGGCTTCAATTCGTCGCTATACATTCAGGACCAAGCAAATGTGGGATCGTTGAATGCTGGCGGGATGTTCCTTGGACTCGATTTAAATCTCCAGCTGGCACATGCAGACGCGCCGACGACCGGGTTTGACTCCGCTCAGTACGCGGAGATTGACGCTGGAGTTGTCGGCGGCCTTGGGGCTAGCCTCACCAATAGCAGTTGTGGCGGAGTAGACGTCGGCGGAATCAAAGGGTTTAAGTCGGGAGTCGGGCTAGGGCTGGGAGCGTTCACCGGAACGACCTTCACGTCGACGGCTTTATCACCGACGCTAGCGGCTGCGCTGGACGCCATTGCGACGTATTTCAATATCGGCGCCACGCCAGGCTACATACCGAGTGGGTACCCGGCCTGGGGACGCAGATGAATTTATTCGCTTGGGTTAGCCGGGGAATCGGGGCGCTTATCGGTTGCGCGGGGTCAAAGTGAGATCAGGTATGTCGCCGGATAGTTGCGCGTTTCTTGAGCTAATCAAGCGTCGCCAGAGAGCGTGCTGGTATGCGGTGCTGGCGTGATGGGTAGGAATGGCGGTATTTATCGCCGTTGTCAGCAGTTACTTCGACCACGGTTCCGACTTGCCTACCTACGCTGCGTTTTATAGCAGCGCGTTAATGCTATACATACCCGGAATTAAGCTGTACACGACAAAGTGCCCATTCTGCCGAGGCGCGGCGGGCGCTTTGCCGATATTTCGGTACAGGTTCTTGCGGTGCAAGACTTGTGGTGAGCGAATCAAGTGCCAACTACATCGCTCCCGGCTCCCCGATGATAGGATTAAGGGAGGATAACTGGCATCCGCAATTTGGGCTGGATTGCCCTAGAACAGCACCCTCTGGCGCGCGAGCTGATCTGGATCGAGGCCTGAGCGCAGCAGGCTGATGACGATGAACTGCCATGGCCGCATGGCCATGTTCCTCATGATGAAATGCAGGTTTCGCGAGGGGATGTTCTCACCATATTTCTGTACTACTACCGCGCGCCGCGCGAGCTCGTTGTGTCGAACGTGCACTTTGATCTCGCGTTCGTATTGGAGGGCCTTGGCTTCGAGTCGCGCGGCGTTCTCAAGCAGGTCACGCACGCAAGCCGCTGCCTGAGTCGGTATCCGAGCGGCGAGCAGCGGCGCGTGTCGAGCGACTTCGTTGGCGCCTTGCGCCATCACGTGGCCAAACTCGGCGAGCAGACCGCGGATCCGGTTCAGCGTAGCCGTACGTTCCGCAACGAAGCCTTGCCTGACGCGGTGCTGCGTCAGATCCGACTGCTGCTCTAGTGTCTTGACCGGAAAGAACCGCATATTAGGGCGCGCGACGGCCTCGCAGGTCGCCTCGGCGTCGTTACCGCCGTTCTTGCCGCCCTTGCGGTACGGGGTCACGAACTTCGGCGCGATCAATTTAACGTTATGGCCCCACTCGACGAATCGCCGGGCCCATTGTTGGGCGCCGGAGCAGGTTTCCATGCCAATCAGGCAGGGCGGAAGTTGCGCAATCAGATCACTGAGCTTTGCTCGCGGCACCGTCCGCCGCAGTACCACCTTGCCCCGGGCGTCCACCGCATGCACGGAGAACAGATTCTTTGCCAAGTCGATTCCAACCGTAGAAACCAGGTACGTGGGACTTCGCCTTCTTAATGGATTGACCTCGCAGCCCAATCTTGGCACTCACGTGCCCGTTAGGGACGGGGAAGTCCCTTACATTCGTTAGAAGGCGTGCTTATGTGGAAGTCTTTCTTTGCGGCCTTCGTTGTGGCGGCCTTCGCCCCTGCACTTGCACTGATCGCTGTCATTTATCCCCGTGAGGGCGCGTACCCTTGGGTAGACGTAGTCGGGAGGACCCAGCACCTTTTTGAGCTAATGCTAGCTGTCGCGTGCGGTTCTCTAATACTCGTCACGACGAGCGGATTACCGGCGTTTGCATTGCTTCGGTGGCTTCATTGCAGTTCCGTCCAGTCATTGATCAGTACACGCGGTAGACCTGTATCAGTCGATCGTTCTCGCCCGGACCCTTGGCGAGTTGCATGCTCTTCGGCACATCACTGAGCGTCGCAATGAACACGTTTCGGTTCAGCCAGTCATATTTGCCGACTGGCGCGGTGAATTGAGGTGCAAGGCGATACCGCTCGTCCCCCGGCTTCGCACCCGGATAGGTCAGGCCCACGTTGTGGATGATGATGGTGACGCCATCGTCGGTCCGAATGCGGTACAACGCATCAACGACCTCGACTCCGTCGGGGCGAAGCACGGGAAAATCACCCCCGCCAGGAATTACCGTACCGCGGATTCCCTTGCCCTCAAAACGACCGCCAACGATCGGCCAGATTTCCTGTCGCTTGCCGTCCTTGCTGTCCAGTGAGCCACCCACCTTCTCCGGATTCGAGCAGGTAACGACGAGCTGCAGGACCAGTTCGAGCTTTACCGGATCCAGCGCCACCATCGGCCACGGTTCGGTGGCAACGGCAAGCGGCGTTACGCCAAGGCTGGCCGCCAGTGACAGGGCAGAGCTGGTTTCGGAATTTCGGACACGGGTATAAGGTGGATTTCGGCTTGCCGGCAACATAACCGGAGGTACGAGACTCATGAGGAAGCCAAGACGTAATCACTCGGCGTCGTTCAAGGCCCGGGTGGCCCTGGAGGCGATCCGGGGCGAGAAGACGGTAGCGCAGATTGCGGCGCACCACGAGGTGCACGCGAACCAGGTGACGACCTGGAAGACGCAGGCGCTGGAGAGTATGACCGGGGCGTTCACCAAGACGGCGGTGGACGATGACAGCAAGGCTCAGATCCATGAGCTGCGAGCGAAGATCGGCCAGCTCATGATGGAGAATGATTTTTTAGAGAACGCGCTCGGGAAGCTCCCCGGCCTGAGCGGCAAAAGATGATTGATCGGGGCTCGGATCTGCCGGTGACGAGTCAGGCGCGGCTGCTCGAGCTGAGCCGCTCGAGCGTGTACTACGAGCCGCGGCCGCTGTCTGAGCGGGATCTGGTGCTGATGCGTCGGATGGACGAGCTGCACCTGAAGTGGCCGTTCTACGGGGCGCGCAAGCTCAGGCGCGAGCTGATGTTTGACGGCCATGCGGTCGGTCTGCGGCACGTGCGAACGCTGATGCGACGGATGGGGATGGAGACGATCTATCGCAAGCCGCGCACGAGCATCCCGGCGCGGCAGGCGGCGATTAAGCCGTACCTGCTGACGGGTCTGGTCATCGAGCGTCCCAATCAGGTCTGGGCGGCGGATCTGACGTATATCCCGATGGCACACGGCTTCCAGTATCTGGTGGCGATCCTCGACGTCTGGAGCCGCAAGGTGCTGTCGTGGCGCGTGTCCAACACGATGACGCCGGACTTTTGCGTGGAGGCGCTGCAGGCGGCCCTGGCGACGCACGGACGACCAGAGGTATTCAACACCGATCAAGGATCGCAGTTTACGAGCGACGACTGGACGAACGAATTGAAGGCGGCGGGCGTTGCGATCAGCATGGACGGTAAAGGTCGCTGGATCGACAACGTGTTCATCGAGCGGCTGTGGCGCAGCGTGAAGTACGAGAACGTTTATCTCAAGGCGTATGAAACGGGCTCGGCATTGCGCCAAGGTCTCGCCGAATACTTCGAGTTCTATAACGTCGAGCGCACGCACCAGGCGCTGGACTACCGACGACCCGATGACGTTTACTATGATCGTCCGACGCTGAAGGCGGCGGCATGATCGAGATCCAGATCAGACCCGAAGAGCTTCTGACGCTGTGCGTCAGACCGCGGTTGGGGAGGATGATTGACGAGGACAAAAGGCAAAGAGATCAATCAGACGGAAGACGAATCCACTTAACCGAAGAAGAAATCTGTCTGAAGAACCGGGACCAGCTGTGACCGCGCGCGATCCGGACGACGATCATGTGCTTGCCTGCGCCGTTGGCGCCGACGCAGCGATCATCGTTACGCGCGATCGCGACCTTCTGGACCTCGGCACGTTCAGCGACATCCGCATCCTGCTCGCGCACGACGCCCTCGCGGCATTCCCTGTTAGTCCGCCCTAAAGGCGCGCTGCCGCTGAATGAACGCCCTGGCTAATAGGATTGCAGAGCCGCCTTAGCCTGGTCATTCCCCACCGCAGGCGTACCTCTTGGCCTGGCGGAGCAATGAGGGGACCCCAAATCAAGTCAATGACGTGTTATCTTTAAAAAAGGTGCACTGAACGCTTCTCGGGAGTTAGGAAAGCGGTCGCTTTAATGGGATGTCGAGTTTTATGTGGCGTCTTGGGATTGCTCTATGCGGCAGTTGGCTTAGCGGCATCGCCGGGCGATCTTGTTTTCGTGAACGGCCCAGTCTACACGGTCGATGCCGCGCGCAGCTGGGCCTCGGCGCTCGTCGTCACGGGCGATCGCATCACCTACGTCGGCGATGATGCGACAGCACGAACTTTCGTCGGGTCGACCACCCGCGTCATCGATTTGAAGCATCGAATGTTGCTCCCGGGCTTCCAGGACTCGCATGTGCATCCAGCCGATGCACCGAATCCCGCGACCTCGCTGGACTTCCTGGGCCTGGTGACTCGCGAGCAGGTATTCGACCGGATCCGGCAGTTTGCGCGAGCGCATCCCGAGAAAACATGGATCACGGGTTTCGGGTGGGACGAAGTCGCATTTTTACCGAGTCGCATGCCGACTCTAGAAATGCTCGACGCCTTGGTCCCAGACCGCCCGGCATTCATCAACGATAACTCCGGCCATGACGCGTGGGTCAATTCACGGGCGTTGGCCGCCGCCCACATCACTGCAAAAACTCCCGATCCGCCGAATGGCCGCATAGAGCGCGATGCCAAAGGTCAACCGACGGGCATGCTGCACGAAGACGCCGCGATGAATCTTGTCGCATCCTTGATTCCGCCGAAGTCGCCCGAGGAGCAGCTGGCGAATCTGTCGTGGTCGCTGCACGAGATGACTCGTCTGGGGTTCACGGCGCTCGAAGATGCGATGGCGACTCCCGAAATCGCCCGCGCGTACAAGACGCTCGATGAGAAGGGCCTTCTGCAACAGCACGTCAACCTTTGCTTTTTTCATCAGCCTGAGAAAGACGACGACGCGCAGCTCAAGTACTTCATCGCGCAGCGAACCGCTCTAGCGGGCCGCTTGCTGCGGGCAACCTGCGTCAAGATTTTCAACGATGGCGCGGCAGCTCACACACTCGCGCTATTACAACCTTACAGCGACGACCCTTCGTTCGGCAGAGGCAAGCTTTTCGTGGAACAGCCGCGGCTCAACCGCCTGGTCTCACGCCTCGACGCGGCTGGCTTTCAGGTCCATATGCACGCTCAAGGCGATTGGGCCGTGCGCGCTGGGCTCGATTCGTTTGCTGAGGCAAGGCGTCAGAACGGCTTTCACGACAATCGCCACACGATCGCGCATCTCTGGCTCGTCGATCCGCAAGACATTCCTCGATTCCGATCCCTCGGAGTGATCGCGAACATGACGCCGATTTGGAGTCTCGGCGACACGTGGGAGACCGTCGATGCGCCGAACATGTTCGGACCGGAGCGCAGCCAGCACATTTTCCCGACCCGCTCGCTCCTCGACGCCGGAGCCACACTCGTTTGGGGCTCGGACTGGCCTGTCACGGGAGTATCCCCGATGGATGGCCTCGAGACGGCGATCACGCACCGCTATCCGGGCGGCAAGGATCAGTTTGGGAAGGAGGATCAAAGTTGGCATCCTCAGGAACGCGTCAACCTTGAGCAGGCAATCGTGGCCTACACCAGTGCGGGAGCCTATCTCATGCATGACGAAACGACGAGAGGCACCCTGTCGGTGGGAAAGGTGGCGGATCTGGTCGTTCTGAGCCAGAACATATTCGAAACGGCGCCACTCGACATCCACAAAGTACAAGTCGATATGACACTGCTCGGCGGCAAGGTGGTCTTTGCACGGCCGCAAGAGTGAACGACCAGTTGGCTGTGCCCGAGCGTTGACGAATGCCGGTAGGTCGATAACCGTGACCGTAATTTAGAGGCCGATCATGAATCCGCGCTGCATGCAACTCGCGTCTTGTGCTCTCGTCGCAATGATCCTACTGCTGACCGGCGCGAAATGCTTCGCAATAGGCGCGCCCGTCGCCGAGCCTCTCTACGACGTTGCGGTCCGGGAAGTATGGATCCCCATGAAGGATGGCGTCCGACTGTCGGCGACGCTTTACGTCCCGACGTCGAAGCGGCGCGGTGAGAAGTTCCCAGCCGTGCTCGAGTATTTGCCCTACCGGAAGGACGAGTTGAAGAGCTATGCGCTTGTCCACGACTATTTTGCGCGTCATGGCTTCGTCTCCGCCCGCGTGGACATTCGCGGCACCGGACGCAGTGATGGTCATGCCCCGGACCGTGAATACTCGCAAGTGGAACAGAAGGACGCGGAACAGGTGATCGCATGGCTCGCCCACCAAGCGTGGTCGAACGGCAACGTCGGCATGTTCGGCATCTCGTGGGGCGGCTTTAACTCCGTGCAGATGGCGATGCGCAATCCGCCGGGCCTGAAGGCGATCATCGCGATCTGCGCGACCGAGGAACTATTTCACGATGACGTCCACTTCATCGATGGAATGATGCATGACGACGAATACGAACTGAACGTCGACCTGCAGAACTCCATGACCCGCTCTCCCGATTTTCCCACGAATGAAGCGAGCCTCGCCGAGCGCTTCGACAATCCGCCATGGTTCGTCATGTACAAACAACACCCCCGCGCCGGCGCGTTCTGGGATGCACCGGTTCGCCCGCTCGAGTCGATCAGGGTACCGGTATTCATGATCGGCGGCATGCTCGATGGGTATCGGGACAGTATTCCGCGCATGCTCGAGCGCATCAAGGCGCCGACCAAGGCGCTGCTAGGGCCATGGAACCACAGCGAGCCGCACGACGCGGTACCGGGTCCGGCCATCGAGTGGCGTGACCAGGCCGTCGAGTGGTGGACCCATTGGCTGAAGCCGAATTCGAGATCCACTCTGCAGGGGCCGAAGCTCGCCGTGTACATGAACCGCTGGTATCCGCCCGATGTTCGCATCCGAGAGATCCCCGGAGAGTGGCGCGCCGAAGACGGTTGGCCGCCGAAGGACGCTCACGCACAGTCCTTTTACTTTGGCGGCGACCACTCGCTGCGTCTGGGCGAGGCTGAGCCCACCCGCCACGAGCTCGCCTATCGCCCCGCCGCCGCGCTGGAGGCGGGAGGCCCGGACTTCTGGTGGGGAGACGTCAATGGAGATCAACGATCGGTCGACGCCTACAGCCTGATCTACGACTCGGCGCCTTTGCGGCAAGCACTTTCCATTCTCGGCCAGCCGCGGGTCTGCCTGCAGGCAGCGGCCAGTGCGCCATCGGCTGAATGGTTCGTGCGTGTGTCGGACGTGGCACCGGATGGGGTGACGACGCTGGTCGCCGGTGCCGGCCTGAACGGCGCCCAGCGTGAGTCACCGCGCAATCCAACGCCGCTGGCGCCGAACCACGATTACGCGCTCTGCTTCGATCTGCATCTCACGTCCTGGGTGTTCCCGACGGATCACCGCATCCGAGTGGCGGTCTCGAACGCGATGTGGCCCATGATCTGGCCGACTCCGTACCCAATGACGACCTCGCTGCGGCTCGGCGGGGTCGATGGGTCACGGATCGATCTGCCGGTGGTGCCGGACCAGGGCCCGTTGCCAATACCGCAGTTCCGTGCCCCAGAGGCTGCCACGACCGGCTCGGCCGAAGCACAGGCGCCGTCGGAAATGAACATAAGCTCGAATGTGCCAGCTCTAAGCTGGACGGTGAGTCGCGACCCGGTCCACCAGCAGGCAACCGTCGAATGGCGCGGCGGCAGTTCCAATGACTACCCGTGGGGCCAGGAGGACACCCGCGAGCTCATGGTCTACCGGGCAGATGACGTGCATCCGGAGACAAGCTCCGTACACGGCGAAGCCGAAATGGCTGTCGCGCTCAAAGAGCGTGCACTGGTCTGGCGCGGCATTCTCGACACGCACAGCGACCAACAGTACTTCTACGTGCAATACAAGCGCGAGCTCGTCGAGAACGGCAAGGTCATACGCAGCAAACTGTGGCAGGCCACTGTACCGCGCGATGGCCAGTAGGCATTCCCAGTCAAGCCCCCACGAACCCAACCTTCTAAGCCAAAAGGTCCGACCGCATATTACGAAACATAGCCTTTGAGTGTAAACGCGGGAGATAGGAGCTTTAAAAGTGTACATGACTAAGGGAAACTCTGATTTACCTGTAGTGTCTTACTGAGCATTCGGGTACGTGCGAGCGTGACGATGAAGCAGCCGACGTTGACGGGATTTGAGAAGTACGGGAAGACGATGCGCTGAGCGCAGTTCCTGGCGGACATGGACAAGATCATTCCATGGCCGGAGCTGGCGGCGGCGGTGCAGACGGCGTATCCGAAGGTCGGCGAGCACGGCGGTCGTCCGCCGATTCCGCTGGAGCGGATGCTGCGGATCTACTTCCTGCAGCTGTGGTTCAACCTGTCGGACCCGGCAGTCGAGGAAGCGCTGTACGACTCCGTCGCGATGCGCAGCTTCGTCGGCATCGATCTGGGCGTGGAAGGCGCGCCGGACGAGACGACGATCTGCAAGTTCCGGCACCTGCTGGAGAAGCACAAGCTCGGCAAGGTGCTGCTGACGGCGGTGAACGACCACCTGCGTAGGACTGGCATCAAGATCACCAAGGGCACCATCGTCGACGCGACGATCATCGGTGCCCCCAGCTCGACCAAGAACCAGGATGGAAAGCGGGATGATAGCAACCCGTTGTCTGGCAAGTCCCTCGGTGACTGGGGTGATGTCATTCAGGCGGCCGAAGTCGGCCTAGTTGGTGGAGGCACGGCGGCACTTAGCGGAGGCAATTTTAGGGATGGCTTCACCACAGGCGCAGCGGGGTATCTCTTTAACTATCTTATGCACGGTCGGG
>CAIMCI010000003.1 GCA_903839465.1 uncultured Pseudomonadota bacterium | reverse complement strand
CTCGCGCTCCTCGCGCAGCGCCTGCGGTTCGCCGATCCCGTGACCGGGTCGGCGCGGGACTTCTCGACCCGGCGCACGCTGCCGCTACCGTCGGTCTAGGCGCAGGGCGGCGACGTCTGCTTCCGCAATTCGAAAGCAAAGACTACAAAAATAATAATTTCCAAAAGCAGGCCCGGCCGCAATACTCTGCAGCGAACGTCACCGTGGTCCGTGGGCTGACGGCGCTTGGGCTTGCGCGAAAGGTGTGAACGATGTCAGTAACGCAAATCGATACGCTGGTGATCGGCGGCGGCCAGGCGGGCCTCGCCATGAGCGAACACCTGACGCGGGAAGGCGTGCCGCACGTCGTCGTCGAGCGGCACCGTCTGGCCGAACGCTGGCGCTCGGAGCGGTGGGATTCGCTGGTCGCCAACGGCCCGGCCTGGCATGACCGCTTCCCCACGCTGACCTTTTCGGGCATCGATCCGGACAGCTTTGCCTCGAAGGAGGACATCGTCCGCTACTTTGAGGCCTACGCGGCCAGCATCCCGGCGCCGATCCGCTGCGGCGTCGAGGTCCACGCACTCCGCCAGCGGACGGGTGGTGGCTTTCACGCGGACACCTCCGACGGCGTGATCGAGGCCGCCAACGTCGTCGTCGCGACCGGCCCGTTCCAGCGGCCGATCATCCCGACGATCGTTCCGCCGGAGGCGGGCGTCGAACAGCTCCATTCGGCGGCCTACAAGAATCCCGCGCAGCTACCGGCAGGCGCCGTGCTGGTCGTCGGTGCGGGATCCTCCGGCGTGCAGATCGCCGACGAACTCGCCCGCGCGGGCCGCCGTGTCTATCTCGCGGTCGGCCCGCACAATCGCCCACCCCGCCGCTACCGTGGCCGTGACTTCGTCTGGTGGCTGGGAGCGCTCGGCGAGTGGGACGCGAAGGTCGTTGCGCCCGGCACGGAGCACGTGACGATCGCGGTCAGCGGCGCCCGCGGCGGGCATACGGTCGACTTCCGTGAACTTGCCTCGCGCGGCGTGACCCTGCTCGGCACGGCGGGCGCGTACGCCGACGGCGCGCTCGAGATCCTGCCCAACCTCGCCAGGAACATTGCCGCCGGGGATGCCAACTACCTGTCGGTGCTGAAGGCGGCGGATGCCTACGTCGCGGAGCAAGGTCTCGACTTCCCGGAAGAGCCGCAGGCGCACGTCATCGGCCCGGATCCCGACTGCATTACCCGGCCCCTGGCACGCCTCAACCTCGCGGAGACCGGCATCACGTCGATCGTCTGGGCGACGGGTTACGCCATGGATTTTGGCTGGCTCGAAGTCCCCGCGTTCGATGACAAGGGCCGGCCGGCGCACGAGCGCGGCGTGTCCATCGTGCCCGGCCTGCACTTCCTGGGCCTGGCCTGGCTGTCCCGGCGCGCGTCCCCGTTCATCTGGGGCGTCTGGCACGACGCCAAGTACCTCGCCGGGCAGATCGCCGCGCGCAGCAGCGCACCGTCGGGCATCGCGACGACGGCTGGTTCCGCCTAAGAGGGGCGGGATCCGGAATCCGTCAGGGCACCCAACCGCAATCGCCCCGGCCGGCAACGGCTATTTGGCGAACGCTTCAGTCAGAAACGCGTCGGCCTTGCGAAGCATCTGCACCCGGGCATCCGTGTCGTCCAGCGCGTGATCGAGGCCCTTGAACGTCACGAGTTCGTGCGGCACCTTGGCCGCCGTCAGCCTGGCATCCATCAGTGTCGCTTCGCGGTAATCGACGTTGATGTCTTCGGTGCCGTGGAAAAGCAGCACGGGGACCCGGATCTTGTCCGCGTTCTGCGCCGGCGAGCCTTCCTTAACGTGGGGCCCTTCACCGACATATTCCTTTCGCAGCGCATAGTCGGTCCAGTGCAGTCGCTCGTTCTTGAGCTCCTCGAGATCCGTTACCGGAGCGATGGCGACAACGGCCTTGAAGAACGCCGGATCAACGACGGCCGACTGCAGTGATGCGTAGCCACCGTAGGACCAGCCGACCGCGGCAATTTTTTTCGGATCGGCAATGCCCTCGCTGACCAGCCAGCGCCCGGCATCGAGCACATCGCCAATGGCGATGCGCCACGACTTGAAGCCGTTCTCCCTGAGCCACTGCTCGCCGTAGCCGAACGAGCCACGGAAATTCGGCTGAAGGACTGCATAGCCGCGCGCGGCAAAATACTGCACGAGCCAGTCGAAGTTCCACTCGTCGCGGTATTCGGGTCCGCCGTGCGGCATCACGATCGCAGGCAGCCCCTTGGCCGATTCCCTGCCCGGCGGCAGGGTCAGGTAGCCGGGAATCGACGTGCCATCGCCCGCCCGGAAGCTGATCGGCTTGACCGTCGCAAGCGGCACGCCTTCGAGCTGCGGTCGGGTCACGAACAGGGTCTTCAGCTCGTGCGCCTTACGGTCCATCAGGTAGTAGACGCCCGCGTCCTTGTCGCTGGACGCGATGACGAGGATGCGCTGCTCGTCGATGCTGGAATCGACGATTCCCAGGGTGACTCCCGGTAGCGCGCGATGCAGACCGGCCATCAGCTTATCGAACGCCGGGTCGAAGTAATGGACGTGCGAGTAGTCGAGCGAGTAGGCCGCACCCACCACGCGCTCGCGCCGACCAATGCGATACAGGCTCTTGATGTCCGCGGTGTCGTTGGCATAGACCAACTCCTGGCGATTCGACCCGTCAAGCGACATTGAATACACGGCGCGCAGCCCGTTCAGCTCCTTGTAACCGTAGGCAACGTCAAGATCGCTGTCGACGGCGCGCGGCCAGAATCCCTCGCGCGTCGAGGAATTGTAGGTACTCAGTTCCTCCCATTCGCGGTGTCCCTTGCGCCGGTATAGGTAGCGACTGACCGCTGTCACGTCCTGCCCGGCACCGTCCGTGGTATACAGACCCATGACACGGACTACGCCATTACCGTCGCTGAAATATTCCTCGGCCTTGCGGTTCGGCGGCTCGACGACCCGCCCCTGGCCGGTTCGGGTATCAACCCGGTCAATGCGCAGTCCCTCGTCCTTTGACCCGGTCCGAGTGCCGGTGTGGTCATCCGGCAGCGTCATGAGACTCATCAATACGCTGCCGTTGGCGTCCGGGAGCCAGTCGATGATCGATCCGCCACCGAGCGCAAATCCGCGCGTGTAGGAATTGCTTTCGGTGCTCAAGACCCGCGGGTTCGTGCCGTCGGGATCCACCGCGATCTGGCGCGTGAACGGCAGCGGCGGATTGCCAGGCGTGACGCCGTAGACGAGGCAGACCAGGCGCGAATCCGATGCCCAGTCACAGTGGCTCATCCGGCCAAGCTTACCGTCGGTGACCATGCCCACGCGGGGCTTGGCATCACTGCCGAGGGTAACGCTGATCAGGGCGGAACCAGCCCCCTTCGTGCCCGAGATATACGAGAGCTGCTGCCCGTTGGGAGACAGGCGCGCCGAGATGACGTTGGGACGCGTGCCAAAGGCGACCGCCGGATCGACCGGTGCCGTCGGCTGCGCCACGACCGCTCCCGCGCAAAGCGTGAGCATGACACCGAGACCGCGGCGAAAACATGTCATACCGAGCTCCCCGAAACGATCCAGCCAGAGTTGTCGTGAGCGCTGAGCCGCCATCCCGTCGACACGGCGGATGGGCCGAACGGCTCGCTGCCGGGCCTTCGCACCCAACGCCCGTCGGAGCGTACCCGGGGCGTCCGCAGGAGGGCAAGAAAGTCGGGCACGGCCTCGCTTGCGAACACCGCGCGGACGCGAGCCCGGGTTCCGTTTCAAAGGATGGCGTCGAGAAACTGCCCAGCGGTATGAACGTAGCGGGCGATGTGTTCTTCCGTGTGTGCCAGCGCGGCCTGTGGGCCGGCGGACATGACCGAGTCCCAGATCCCGCGGTTGGCCATGTACACGCGACGGGCATCGATCAGGTCGACGTCGAGCGAAAGTGCCGCCTCGGCTCCGTTGCGCGGCAGTTCCGGGAAGAGGCAATAGCCGGACCGCGGGCCGGCGCGGAACGCGCGCCACGGGAGACCGCGCTTCGCGAACTCCGTCTCCAGACCGTCCGACAGGCTGGCACCGAGCTCGCGCACGTGGGTATAGGCGGCGGGGGTCAGGACCCGCTCGAGGACCGCCCGGGCGGCGGCGAGCGCGAGCGCCGTCCCGAACGTCGTGCCGCCGGTCGCGATGCCGCGCGGTCCGATGTCGACGTCGCTGTGGCGCGTGTAGATCTCGGCCACCTCGTCGGTCATCCCGTAGACACCTAGGGAAATGCCGGTGCCGAAGCCCTTGCCGGCGACGACGAAGTCGGATGCGAGCTGCCAGGCGCCCACGAGGCCGCCATAGGCGAACTGGAACGTATGGGCCTCGTCGAGGCAGAGCAGCGTGCCGTAGCGACGCGTCAGCTCGCGTACGCCCGCATGGAAGCCCGGCTCCGGCAGGATGACGTTGCAGTTGGTGAGCGCGGGCTCGGTCAGGACGAGCGCCACCTCCCCGGTCGCGAGCACCTTCTCGAGCGCCGCCAGGTCGTTGAACGGCACGACGATCGTGTGCGCCGCCGAACCCGGCGGCAGGCCGGCGGTATCGGCGACGCTGTGCCCGCCCTCGTCACGCACCAGCGTCTCGTCGAGATGGCCGTGGTAGTGGCCGGCGAAAATGACCATCTTGTGCCGGCCGGTAATGAAGCGCGCGACGCGCATCACTTCGATATTGGCCCCGGTCGCCGACAGCGTGACCTGCCAGTGCGGGCGCCCCACCCGCTCGGCAAGCAGCTCGGAGACCACGACGGCGTCCTCGCCCGGCAGCAGGAAATGCACGCCCCGACGCGCCTGCCGGGCGACCGCCTCGGCGATGATCTCGTTGCCAAAGCCAACCGTCATGCTGAGGTCGCAGACGTTGAAGTCGAGGTACTCGTTGCCGTCGATGTCGGTGAAGGTGGCGCCGTTGCCGTGGTCGATGTAGATCGGCGGGGTCCGGTAGAGGCCGGTCATCCAGGTCATGGGCACGCCGTTCGGCATGTGCGCCCTGGCGCGCTCGCATAGCGTCGCCGACTTCGACGTGCGGCGCAGGAACTCGGCGTCCTCCTGCCGGCGGACGACGGCGAGCTTGTCCCGGTTGATCCGATCCGTCGCGACTGATCCGGTGGCCATGGGTGTTGCATCTCGGGAGAAGGTGAAGAGGAGTGCCTGGCCACGGTCAGCGCCGTCGTGCCCGGGCGGATCCTACGGCACCGCCGCCGGCAGCGTCCATGCCATGCCCGCCGCCGATCCGCTTGCCCCGCGACACACCACTGAAATATGGCACGATGAGGACCGGGTGGCGCGCCAGCGCCGGCATCACGAGGCTCCATGGCATCCGCTGACGTCCCCGTCCGTCCGTCGTGGCATCCACGTCCCTCATCGGGCCGACCCGGCGATCCCGCCCGTGACTGAGGCCGCGCCGCTGGCGACGGCGGAGCGGCCGCGCCTCGCCCGGGTGCTCGGCCTGCGTGACGTCGTGTTCATGATCGTCGCCGGCATCCTGAACCTGAACACGCTGGCGCCGGCCGTGGCGCACGGACCGGCGGTACTCCTCGTCTGGCCGCTGACGTTCGCGCTGCTGCTCGTTCCGCAGTGCATCACCGTGATCGAGCTGTCGCAGCAGTTCCCGGGCGAGGGCGCAGTCTACGTGTGGCCGCGGGAACTCCTCGGCGAGGCGCAGGGCTTCCTGTCCGGCTGGTGCTACTGGATGAGCAACGTCGTCTACGTGCCGGCGCTGATCGTCTCCTCGGTCGGACTCGGTGCGTACGTCTTCATCGGCGGGGTCGGCACGCTGCCGACCGACGGGCTCGTCGTCGAACTCGGCTCGTTCCTCCTGCTCGCGCTCCTCGTGGCGCTCAGCATCCGCGGGCTCGTGGCCGAGAAATGGCTGGTCAACGCCGCCGCCGCCGGTACGCTCCTCGCCGGCGGCATCCTGCTCGCGCTCGCCGGCTGGCTGGCCGCGACCGGCCGCGCCGACCCCCGCGCGCTCGTCTGGCAGCGCACGGACATCAACTGGCAGCTGCTCGGTGTCTTCAGCCTGACCTGCTATTCGGTCACGGGCTTCGAGATTGCCTCGAACCTCGGCGACGAGATCCGCGAACCGCGGCGCGTGCTGCCGCGGGGCGTCGCCTACGGCGCGCTGATCTCGGCCGTCATGTACGTGGTGCTGTCGATCGCGATGCTGGTCTCGCTGCCCGCCGGCCAGGTGTCCCTGATCTCAGGCCTCATGCCGGCGGTCGCCCGGGTCGCCGCGCAGGCGGGCCTGTCGGGCCTGGTACCCGGGATCGCGGGGCTCGCGTCGCTGTCGGTGGCGGGTGCCGCGGCGGCGTGGATCGCCTCGCCCGCCCGCGTGCCGTACGTCGCGGCCGTGGACGGTCACCTGCCGCGCATCTTCGCGCGCCTGCACAGCCGCTACCTGACCCCGCACGTGGCGCTTCTGACCTTCGCCGCCCTGTGCTCCGTATCGCTCGCGATGAGCTTCGCCGGGGCGACGCTCAACGAGGCCTTCCTGACGATCCTCGACCTCGCGGTCATCCTGACGCTCGCGCAGTATCTTTTCATGTACTCCTCGCTCCTGGCGCTCGTGTTCCGCCATCGCGCGATGCCAACGCATTTCCCGCGCCGCCTGCTCGCCATCGCCGGTAGCGTCGGGCTCGCGACGACGGTGTTCGGCACCGTCGTCGCTTTCATACCGAGCGAGGCCGTCGCCCACGTCTGGCAGTTCGAGCTCAAGCTCGGCGCGTCGAGCGTCGCGATGGTCGTGACCGGCATCTGGTGTTTCCGGGCCGCTGCCCGTCGCCGCGCGAGCGCGGCCGCGGCCTGAGCAGGTACCGGCGTGCGGGCGAGGCCCCGCACCGCCAACTGTGCAACACTCCCGCCTGCGCGGCCGGCACTGCGGCCTTCAACGCCAGGGGACGCCGGAATTGCGAAAGTTGCGGACGAGCCTGTGGCCCGCTGTCCTGGTGTCGACCTGCCTCTGTCCGCCGGCCGCCGTCGCCCAGCACGCCGCGGACAACGCGCTGACCTCGGCCGAGGATGCCTTCGGCCTGACGAAGGGTACCGAAGCGGTCGGCCTCTATTCCGATTCGTGGGTCCGCGGCTTTGATCCGCAGCAGGCGGGCAATGCCCGGATCG
>CAIMCI010000002.1 GCA_903839465.1 uncultured Pseudomonadota bacterium | reverse complement strand
GACACACTCTTTCCCTACACGACGCTCTTCCCGATCTGGTCATGATGCCCGTGGCGTACCGGTTGCTCAGTGGCCGGGGCGTGATGACCGCGGCGGTGGCGGCGGTGACGATCGTCTTTGCACTCAAGTTCGGCTTTGCCACCTACGTCGTCGGCCACGACGAGGCGGGGCGCTGGGCCGAGGCCGACGCCACCGATGCGACCACGGGTCGGCTGGCAAACTCGCTGCTGATGCTCTCGCTGTGGAGCAGGAGCGTGCCGACGCTGATTTTCGGACTCGGCAATTCGGCCGCATACGACCCGCGCGTGCTCGGCATCTACCCGCATAACGTCGTGGTCGAGGTGCTCACCGAAGAGGGTCTGGTCGGCATCGTGCTCTACGGCGCCGTCGTGGCGGCAACGGTCGGCGCCCTCTACCGGCTTGTCCGTGCCACCGCCAAGTCCGCGGAGGACCGGGCGGCGGTTGCCGCGATCGGTGCGATCTACCTCTTTTTCTTCATCATTTCACTCAAGCAGGGCAGCATGATCGGCTCGATCGAGTTCTTCATGTACTCGATGCTGATCGGCAACCTGTGGTTCAGCTACGAGGCCCGTGCGAGCGCGGCGCCCGAGGCGACGCCCGTCGCTGCCGTGCGCGACTCCCGCCCGTTTCCCAACATCCTGAGCTAGGGGCACGCCATGCGGGCACGACTGCTAACCCTCGTGACAGTCACGCTGGTGCTCGGCGTGCCGGCGCCCGGCGGCTACGCCGCACCGGCACCGAAGGCGCCCGCGTCCGGGGCGCGCTGTTTCCGGATGTTCGACGGGACGGCCTACGCGCACAAGCCCGATCTCGCGCCATTCGGCCTCGAGCCCGCGCGGCTGTTCGATCCGGACAGGCTGTGGCCCGGGCTCGACAAGGCGGCGGAACTGCCCGAGAAATCCGTCTACCGTTCCTGGGTCGCCAGCATCCGCACTCGACCGGGTCACCTGATCATCGACATAGAGCACTGGCCGCTGCGCGGCACCGACGCCACGGTAACCGAGTCGGTCAGCCGCTACGTCACCGTGGTCACGGCCGTTCGCAAGGAGGGCTACACCGACCCGCTAGGCTATTACGGCGCGCCGCCGGTTCAGGATTACTGGCGCGCGATAGAGCCGCCGGAGTCGAGGGAGTACCGCGAATGGCAGGCGGAGAACGATCGCCTGCGGCCGCTCGCCGACGTCGTCGACGTGCTCTTTCCGTCGCTGTACGCCTTCTATGACGACGTGCCCGGTTGGGAGCGGTACGCGATTGCAAATTTGGCCGAGGCGAGGCGCCTTGCCGCGGGCAAGCCGGTGTACGCCTTCCTGATGCCGCAGTATCACGATTCGAATCGGCTGCTCGGCTCCCGGTATGTCGCGGAGGCGTTCTGGTCTAGGCAGCTGCACCTCGTTCTTCAATACGCCGACGGCGCGGTGATCTGGGGTGGCTGGGGCGGTGAGGACCTGCACTCCAACCGCCCGCAGGAGTGGCATGAAGACGCCCCGTGGTGGCAGGTGACCCGCAATTTCCTGGCCACCCACACGATCTGCGGGGCCCCCGCGTCCGGGCGCCGCTGATCGTGTTCCCGCCCGCCAGGCAGGAGTCCGCGCCCGTGTTCCCGGCCGACCCGTCGCCGGCAGGTAGCGCATGACCGCGCCACCCGCGTCCCTCGCCCAGCGCACCGCGAGCGGTGCGGCCTGGGGCGCCGGCGGGGCGCTGGCGATCCAGTTCGTGTCGCTGTTCGTGCAGGCGGCGCTGACCTATTTCCTGACCCGGACCGAGTACGGCACGTATGCCAAGGCCTTCGCGCTGCTGAACGTGGCGATGCTGTTCCAGCAACTCGGCTTCCGCGAGGTGCTCCTCGGGCGCGGCGCGAGCTTCCGGCTCTGGCGGGCGGACGTGTTCTGGTTTTCGACGGCTCTGGGTGCGATCGGCACGCTGGTCCTCGCGGCGGCGGCCGTGTTCGTCCTTATCGTGCTCGGTGATCCGCGCCTTGCGCAGCTGATCGGTCTGTGCGCGCCGGTGCCGCTGATCCGCTCGGTGTCGGTCGGACCGACGATCGACGTATTCGACGCAATGCGCTTTCGCCTGCACCACGGCCTGCTCGTGATTACGGGAATCGCCGTGTCCCTGGCGAGCCTGGCTTTCGCTTACGCGGGCTGGGGCGAGCGCTGCTTCGCGCTCGCCAGCCTGATCGTCGAGCCGCTCTATGCCCTGGCGCTGTGGCGGGCCTCGGGATTCCATGTCCGACGGGGTCCGCGCCTGTCGCACTGGATTCCGCTGGCTGCGAGGCTGCGCCTCGTCTTCGGCGCGAGCGCGGCCAGCTGGGCGCGGTCGGGATCCGACCCGCTGCTCCTCGGTGCCTTCGCGGCGCCGGCCATCGTCGCCGTGTATTTCTTCGCCCAGAACGTGATGAATCAGGTGTTCCGGCTCATCACGCTGAACCTGAGCAGCGTGCTTCTGCCGGCGCTGAACAAGCTGGGCGACGATCCCGGCCG
>CAIMCI010000001.1 GCA_903839465.1 uncultured Pseudomonadota bacterium | reverse complement strand
GCGGCGAGCGCGGCCGCGGCAACGGCGCGCCTGCTCGCCGATGGCGCGCCCGTGATCGTGCTGGGCGACGTCGCCTACCCGCGCGCCGACCGTGACACGCTCGCCGCGTGCTACGGCCCGACCTGGGGCGCCCACCTCGGTCCGGCCTACCTCGTGCTCGGCAACCACGATCTCGTCGGCGGAACACCCGACGATGTCGCCGCGTACTTTTCGATGCCCGCCGGCCTAGCCGACGGCAACGTCCACCGCTACCGCGCGCGGCTTGGCGACTGGTGGCTCATCGGCCTTGACAGCAACCTGAGCGGTGCCGCGCTCGACGAGGAGCTGCGGTGGCTGAAAGAGACCCTGCGCACCCTGGACGGCGACGGTCGCTGCCTCGTTGCCGCCTGGCATCACCCGCTCTATTCGACCGGCCTGCACAGCGGTGACGGCGAGCGCATGCGGCCGTTCTGGGCGGCACTCGATGCGGCGGGAGCGGACCTCGTGCTCAACGGCCACGAACACTACTACGAGGCGTACGGCCCGCGTGACGGCCGTGGCAAGGCAGCCGCGGACGGCATCCGCGAATTCATCGTCGGCACCGGCGGCGGTCGCCTTGGCGACGTGTCGCTGGCGCCCTGGCAGCATCGGGCATTCACCCGCCGGCACGGCGTGCTCGGGCTCACGCTCGGCGCCGACCGGTATTCCTGGCGCTTTCTGACCACCGACGGCACCGTCACGGATCGCGGCTCGACCGCCTGCCGCCGCGCGCTCAGTCGAGGTAACGGACCCGCGACGCCACTTCCGAGATGACTTCGTCGAGATCGTCGGCCCGGGGACTGAGGATCGCAATCGAACCCCGCGCGGCCGGCACAAGCACGCCGCGGTAGCCGCTCTCGGCGAACTCCTGGCGCGCCGCCACGTGTTCCTCCGGCAGCACCATCACGACGACGTTGCCGTGCGCGGCATGTACGGCCAGGTGGGGCACCGTGTGCCCGCGCAGCGCGCAGCTGCTGGCGTAGGCCACGGCCGGTCCGCCAGGCAGCAGTTCCACGTGCGACTTGGCGAGGATTTCCCGGACCCTGGCATCCGGCACGTCCTGCACCGAGGTGAAGGCCGCCGGCTCGTGGTCCGCGTGCAGGGCCACGGCCCGCGCCAGGGCATCGCGTGGCGCCGCGACGAAGAGCGTCGCCAGCAGTACCGCACCCAGCGCCGCGGCCGCGGCGAGGCCATACGGCAGGATCGGGCGGCGGCCGAGGACGGGCGCAGTCGCCGGCGGAACCGGAATCGTCAGCGCGGTGCGCAGCCGCGCATTGAGCGCGAGCAGTTCGCGGTGCAGCTGCACGCAGTCCGCGCAGCTCGCCATGTGCTCGAGCGCCGCGGCCGAGGGATGCTCGGGATCGGCACCGATCTCCAGTTCGAACTCGTCGTGCGTCACGGCTGCACCGCCTTGCCGGTCAGGGCGGCCCGCAGCTTCATCCGCGCGCGGTACAGCCGGGTGAGCACCGCGCCGGGATTGATGCCGAGCTGGCTCGCGATCTCCTCCGTCGAGAAACCCATCAGCACCTGCAGCACCAAGGGCTCACGGTACTCGGCGTCGAGCGCGTGTATCGCCGCGGTGACATCCGAATGGTCCTCGCCGGGCTGGGCGGCCAGCGCCGGATCGTCACGCACGGCGAGATCGTCGATGTCGACCGTCTCCAGCCGCTTGCGCTCGTAGAGGCGCGCGTGCTCGCGCCGGGCGATCGTCAGCAGCCAGGGCCGCGCGGCGCCCGGTTCCGCCAACTTGTCGATCGATCGCCACGCCCGCATGAAAGTCTCCTGAACAACGTCCTCGGCGATGCTCCGATCGCGCGACAACCAGAAAGCGAACCGGAACACGTCCGGGCGAAACTCGGCGCACAGGGCCTCGAAACGAGCCCGGGGGTTTCGCGCGAGAATCGACGTCACCGAGGAGGTAGACCGGTCGCCAGCCATTTTTATTACCCACCGTTTGCGTTGCGCCGGCCACGACCCCGGCCGGCGGTCCTGGACGGCCAGCGGGAGGGGCCAGTGTTGTCGATGGCCGCGGCGCTCGCAACCGGCCCGCGGTCAGGCATCGATGGCCACCAGTGTCGCACGCCCTCCGCCCACCGCGACTTCGTCGCCGACCCCGAGGCCGATCAGGGCCCGGGCGAGCGGCGAGACATACGATATAAGGCCGGCCGCGGGCTCACCCTCGTCCTCGCCGACAATCCGGTAGACGCGCGTCCCGCCGCCCTCCATCGCCAGCGTCACCCGCATCCCGAAACGCACGACGGCGGGATCGGCCGGGGGCACCACCAGGCGGGCGCTTTCCCGCCGCGCCTGGTAATAGCGGAGGTCACGGTTGAGGCGCGCGAGCGTCGCCGCGTCCCCGGCGGCGCGCGCCGTGACCCGCTGTTGCTCTATGTCCCGGACCCGCTCCTCGAGCGCTGCCAGCCCCCGGCGCGTCACGAAGTTGGGGTGCGGGCTGATCTCGAGTTCGGCGAGCGTCCCGGGATCCTGGTCGGTTTCCTTGACGAAGGCGCGGCTCATGGCAAGGCAGGTTCTGCCGCCCGATGACGGCGGCCCCCGAGCGGAAGAGGGGCGGATTATCCGCCAAGCGGCGCCGGCGGGCTATCTGGCTGGTACTGCGTGGCGCCTTGGACCTATGCTGCGCGGCAAGCCGGGGCCCGCCCTGCCGACCGAACGGCGCGCCCGGCACCGCCCACCGTGGAGGGATCCATGATTCGACAAGCCGCCGCCTTCGTTTCGCTCGCCCTCGCCTGTGCGTTCGCGCTCGCCGGTCCGCCGGTCGCGATCCGGGCCAGCCACCTGTTCGACGCCACGACCGGCACCCTGCGCGGGGCGTCCACGGTCCTGGTGCAGGACGGCAAAATCCTCGCCGTGGGCAGCGATCTCGCGGCGCCGGCCGGCGCCGAGGTCATCGATCTGGGCGAGGCGACGCTGCTGCCCGGATTCATCGATGCCCATGTGCATATCGACGACGAGGACACCGACAACCCGTATCGCCACTTCCATGACAACCTGCTGGACACGGCGGCCGACCGGGCGTTGCACGGCGCGCGATTCGCACGCAAGACCGTCGCGGCCGGCTTCACGACGGTCCGCGCCGTCGGCAGCGAGGAATTCGTCGACGTCGCGCTGCGCAGGGCGATCGCCGCCGGTGACGTGCCGGGACCGCGGATCATCGGCGCCGGTTACGCGCTCGGCTCGCCCGGCAGTCACTGCGACACGTCGTTTCCGTCCGGCAAGGCGGACAACATCGCCGCGCGCGGCCCGCTGCAGGGCATCTGCACCGGCGCCGACCAGTGCCGCGAGGCCGTCCGCCTGCAGATGAAGTTCGGCGTGGACGTGATCAAGTTCTGCGCGTCCGGCGGCGTGCTGTCCGAATCCGACCCCCTCGAGGCCGCGCAGTTCACGCCCGCGGAAATGGCGGCCATCGTCAGCGAGGCGCATACCTGGGGCCGCAAGGTCGCCGCGCACGCGCACGGCGACCATGCCGCGCGCCTGGCCGTCGAGGCCGGGGTCGACTCGATCGAGCACGGCACGCTCCTGACCACCGACACGCTGCAGCTCATGAAGAGCAAGGGCACGGTCCTCGTGCCGACCCGGCTGGCGGCGGTCTGGGTCGACCAGCAGGCGGACACCTTCCCGCCGGCCATCGCCGTGAAGGCGCGGGCCGTCAAGAAGGCACACGGCGAGATGGTCGCCAATGCCTACCGGCTGGGCGTGCCGATGGCGTTTGGCACCGATACCGGTGTCTCGCCGCACGGCATGAATGCGCGCGAATTCGGCCTGCTGGCCGACCTCGGCATACCGCCCGCGGCGGCCCTCCTCGCCGCCACCCGCGACGCCGCGCGCCTGCTGGGCGTCGACAAGGAGACGGGCACGCTGGAGGCCGGCAAGTCCGCCGACATCGTCGCCGTCGCCGGCAACGTCCTTACCGACATCCGCGCCACCGAACACCCGGTCTTCGTCATGGCGCGCGGGATCCGCGTCACGAACTGAGCGGCGCCATCGCGTTCCCGGACCTCTGCGGATGCCGGGGCGCGGCGCGAGATTGCCGAGGGAGTCGTCACCGATGTATCACTGCGGCCGCACTGTCCGTCTCGCCTCTACCGCCTGGCTGCTGCTCGCCGCCGCGGTGTGCACGGCACGCGAAAAGGACGACGTCGTCTACTTCAAGAACGGCGACCGCATCACCTGCGAGATCATCAGCCTTGAGTACGGCACGCTGGTCGTCAAGACATCGGCCATGGGCACCGTCTCGATCGAATGGCCCGACGTCAGCGGCATCACGAGCTCCCACCGCTTCCTGGTCCAGCGGCTGAACGGCGAGAAGATCTACGGAACCCTCAACGGTGCCGACGGCCGGCTCGCACTCGAAGGCGAGGACGTCCCGCGCACCCTCGCGCTCGACGACATTTCGCAGTTCGGTCCCTCCGAACAGCGCTTCCGCGACCGGCTGCGCGGCACGATGTCGGTCGGCCTGAACTACGCGAAGTCGACCAGCATCAAGACCAGCAGCTTTCGCCTCGACACGGTCTATCGCAGCCCGTCGTCGATCAAGACGCTGTCCGCCTCCGAGGACGTCACCTCCAATCCGGGCAGCGGCAACAACCAGCGGCTGCGCGTCGACTACCAGGACCGTTACCTGATGGAGAACGGGCGCTTCGTCATGGGCCTTGGGACCTTCGAGCGCATGCAGGAACTGGGCATCGACGGGCGCCTCCAGGCGGGCCTCACCGGCGGCACCAGCTTCATCCAGCGTGCGGACAGCAACCTTGCCGGCTACGCCGGCCTCGCCGTGAACGAGGAGTGGGCCAAGGACACGCAGGCCAGCACGTTCAGCGTCGAAGGCGTTCTCGGCCTTGACTGGCGCATCTACCGGTTCAGCAAGCCCGAGCTGTCCCAGCACACCTCGCTGCTGGTCTTCCCGAGCCTGACCGACACCGGCCGGGTGCGGGCGCGGGTCGACACGTCGCTGTCGTACAAGGTGACCTCCGACTTCACCGTGATCCTGTCGCTGTACGACGATTACGACAACCGGCCACCCGGTGCGCGGACCACGAACAACGACTTCGGCTTCGCGACCTCGCTCGGCTACAGCTTCTGACTCAGGCCGGCCGGGGCGGCATGCGAACCGCCGGCGGCGAGCCGGTCGGACCGGCATGTCCCCAGCTGCCGGAGCGGGTCAGGAAGGCATGCCAGCCCCAGACCGCGCCGCTGTGGCGCAGGAGCTGGAAGCTGAACGGCTCGGCGAGTGCGGCCAGCGCCGCCATCATGAGGCGGTGGCCCGTCAGCGCCTCACCCAGCCAGCGCGCGTAGAGGCGCACCCACCAAAGATAGAAGAGGAGGTCGATCACGATCTTGACGCCGATGACGACCGCGACGGGCAGGAAGACCCGCAGCTGGCCGGTAGCGCCGAACCACACCAGGAGGACGAACGCGGTGAGACCGTAGACCGGCTGCATCGTGTCCAGCGCCTTGATCGGCAACATGACCGTGCCGAGGGTGCCGAAGCGGGCGCTCGCCGTCATGTCGCGGTTCCAGTACTGCGTCTGCAGGAAGCCGCCGAACCAGCGTCGCCGCTGGCGCAGGAAGCCGAGCAGGCTACCCGGCGCATCGGTCGTGGCGCGCGCCTCGCCGACCACCTCCACCCGCCAGTCGGCGCCGCGCTCGTGGGCGTAGCGGTGCAGGCGGTGGATCACCTCGTAGTCCTCGACCAGGCAGTCCTCGTCGAAGCCACCGACCAGGAGCAGCGCCTCGCGCCGAAAGCCCGCGAACGCGCCGGAGACCAAAAGCAGGCAGCCCGAGCGCATCCAGGCGAGCCGCGATATGAAGGCCCGCACGTACTCATAGGTCTGGAACCACTGGAAGAGCGCAGCCATCGCGCCGCCGGCGCAGCGCGGGGTCAGCACGCCGCAGGCGGCAACGAGCGAGCGGTCGGCGGCGAAAGCACGCCGCATCGCGCGCACGGCGCCCGGCCCGAGTTCGGTATCCGCATCGACGGTCAGCACCACCTCGGAGCGGGTCGCGCCGAGTCCGACGTTCAACGCCCGCGCCTTGCCACCGGCACCGACGCGCAACAGGCGCAGGGCCGGATGGGTCGCGGATCGCCACTGCCCGGCGGCATCCGGCGCCATCGCGTAGCGCCCGGCGAGGACCTCGGCCGTGCCGTCGGTCGAGCCGTCATCGACGATCACCACCTCGTCCGCCGCGTCCTCCTGCTGCAGCAGCCGCTCGACCGTGCCGGGCAGCGCACCGGCTTCGTTGCGCGCGGCGATCACGACCGCGAGGCTCGTCTCGCCCACGGCGCTCCCGGCGCCGGCCGGCGCCGGCGCGAGGAGGTAGGTCGTCTTGCGCGCCACGTGGACGAGCAGCAGCGTGTCGTAGACGACGTACATCAGGCCCGCACTCCAGGCCCAGATCCCGCTGAACCGCCAGGCGCCGAAAAGCGCGAACAGCCAGAACGCCACCACGGCGATGTAGATCGACCGGCTGCGCCACGTGACGGTGCGCGCGGCAAAGCGCGGTGAGAAGGCGCGCAGCACCGCAGCGAGGGGAGCAAGGGCTGGCGTAGCGGCTGGCAAGCGACGGCTGTCCCGATCGAGGCTGAAACGGCCGGTCGCGACGGTGGCGGCACTGCCCGGTCCGGCGCGCATCATACGCGTTACGGACGGCCCCGCCGGCTCCCGCCGACCGGGCAGGCGTCCCTTGGACCGCTCCGGGGCCGGAAAGTTTGCCTGCGCCGCCGGCGTGGTTCATCCTGCCGCGCGGTGCGCTGCGGATCCCGGACCGACCGGTGGGGCCGGGCGCGGGGACGACCGGGAGCTTGCGAGGACCCATGCCAGGACTGCGCTTTGCGCTGTGGGCGTTTGCCGCCGGCGCCCTGATCCCCGTGATGGGCGTCCTCAATGCCCGCCTCGGCCGGTCGATGGCAGAGCCCGTCCACGCCTCGGTGGTCCTCTTTTCGGTCGCGCTCGCCATCGCCGTCGTCCTCAGTCTCGTCCTGACCGGGGGACTGCCGACGCCCGCTTCGCTGCGCGGCGCGCCGCTGCCGGACCGCTTTGCCGGCGCGATCCTTGCCTTCTACGCCTTCAGCATCACCTTTCTCGCGCCGCGGTTCGGCATCGGCAACTCGATCCTGTTCGCCGTATCGGCGCAGATAGTCACGTCGGCTGCCCTCGATCATTTCGGCCTGTTCGGTGCGCCGCACCGGCCGGTCGGCGTGCTGCGGCTCGGCGGGCTCGTGCTGATGATCATCGGCCTCGCGATCGCGCAGGTCGCCGCGCGCAACACCCCGCCGGCACCCTGAGTGCGGCCCGCCCCCGCGGCCGGTGCACGAACGGCCCCGCACACCGCACCGGTCCGCACGCCGCACGCTCAATCACCGGAGAGACCATGACCACGCCACGCGAAACACCGAAGTGGTCCTCACAGCTGGCCGTGTATCTGGGTACGGTCGGCGCCGCGGTCGGACTCGGCAGTATCTGGCGCTTTCCCTACCTCGCCGGCAATTACGGTGGCGGCACGTTCATCGCCGTGTTCGTGGTCGCGGCCCTGTTCATCGCGACACCGCTGCTCGTCGCCGAATTCATGATTGGCCGCTACGGGCGCGTGGCGCCCCTCAGGGCCAGCGGTGCGATGGCGCGCGACATCGGTGCCAGCGCGCGCTGGAACATCATCGGCCAGCTGGGCACGGCCGCCGCCTTCATCATCGGCAGCTACTACACGATCATCGCCGGCTGGGTCGTCGCCTACGCCTGGAAGTGCGCCAGCGGCACGCTCAGCGGGCTCGCCCGGCCCCAGGTCCAGGCGGAGTGGCAGCGGTTCCTCGGCGATCCGTGGGCGCTCGCCGGCTGGCAGCTCGTGTTTCTGGGCCTGGTCGGCTACATCTCGGCGCGCGGCCTGGGTCGCGGCATCGAACTGGCGAGCAAGGTCCGGGCGCCGGCGCTGCTGCTGCTCCTGCTCGTACTGGACGGCTACGCGCTGGCCACCGGCGACGTGGGCCGGACGGTCGCCTTCGCCTTCGCGCCGCATGCCGCGTCGCTCTCCGGCGAACTGGTGCTCGCCGCGATCGGCCAGGCCTTCTACGCGACCGGCGTCGGGATCGCGATCATGATCACCTACGGCTCCTACATGGACCGCGAGGCTCCGCTCGTGCGACCGGCGCTGGTGATCACGGGTTCGATCCTGGCGGTCTCGCTGCTGGCGACGCTACTGGTGTTTCCGCTCGTCTTCCGCTTCGGCATGGACCCGGCCGGCGGGCCGGCCCTGGTCTTCGACGTGCTGCCCACGGCCTTCGCGGCAATGCCGGCCGGGCGGCTCTTCGGCACGGTGTTCTTCGCGCTCCTGATCCTGGCCGCACTGACGCCGTCGCTGGCCGTCTTCGAGCCGGTGGTCAGCTGGTGCGAAAGCCGCGGCATCTCCCGGGCGCGGGCCAGCATCGTCACCGTCCTTGCCCTCGGGGTCGCCGGCATTCCCTCGGTGCTGTCATTCAACGTCCTGTCCGGCTGGCATCCGCTCGGCTTCCTGCAGCTCTTTGCCGCGAGGACCTTCTTTGACACGGCGGATTTCATTGCCAGCAACCTGCTCCTGCCGCTGGGCGCGCTGCTGACCTGCCTGTTTACCGGCTGGCGCCTCGACCGCGCGCGCTTTTACGCCGAGTTCAGCGACCGCGACCGGCGCGTGGCAGGGCTCTGCCGCGTGCTGCTGCGCTACGTGTGCCCGGCAGCGATCGTCGCCGTGATCGCAACGACGCTGTTGTCCAGCCAGCACTGAGCGCCGTCGCGCGCGACGCCCAGGCCTCCGACACGCGGGAGGCGTTCCCAATTGCGGCGCATGACGGCGCCTTTCGTTGACGGCGCCGGCCGGACGGCGGGAAGGAGACACACCGAGCGACCCGTCACGGGTCCCCACGGAGGTTCGCCCCATGGACCGCGTCTATCCCGATTCGAGACCCCTCGCCCGCCGTACCGTCATCGTCGGCGCCGTGACCGGCCTGCATGCCGTCCTCGGCGTCGGCCTCCTCCTCGGCACCGCGATCACCCTCAGGCCCGCGCCACCGCCAGCGATCAGGCTGGTGGACGTCAAGCCCGACGACGTCGTCGCGCCGAAGATTCCGCCACCGCGACCGGTCGATTTCAGGCCCGGCGACGTCACGGCGCCGCCGCCCACCGACATCGCCGTGATCGGACCTCCGTCGGACACGGCGATCGCCGGCCCCGCGCCGGCTTCCGCGCCGTCGGCGCGGCCGGCGCCGTCGCAACCGGCACCGGTCGTGACCGCGGTGCAGGTGACGGCGACGGGACGGCAGACGCTCACGGACATCTGCGGCGCGCGCTACCCGGCGGCGTCGCGGCGACTGAACGAGGAGGGCGCCGTCCGGCTGCTGGTCTACGTCGCACCCGACGGGCATGCCGGCGAGGCCCGGGTCGAGGCGTCGAGCGGCTTCCCGCGCCTCGATGCGGCCAGCATCGCCTGCGTGCAGGAGGCCGGCCGGGTCTTCACGCCGCAGCGAACGGGGCCGACGCCGGTCGGCGCCTGGCAGTCGATGTCCTACCGCTGGGTGCTTGGCAACTGACCGGCACGGCAGGCAGCCGCGCGGCGCGGCTGCCTGCCATCCGGTCGGCCGCAGCGGGTCAGAGCAGCGCCTCGATCGCCGGGGCCAGGCTCTCGGGCTTATCGGTCGGCGCGTAGCGCTCGACCACCTGGCCCTGCCTGTCGACCAGGAATTTAGTGAAATTCCACTTGATCGCCTCGGTGCCGAGGATGCCGGTCCTGGCCTTTTTCAGGAACTGGTAGAGGGGATGGGCGCGTTCGCCGTTGACCTCGATCTTGGCGAACATCGGGAAGCTCACGCCGTAGGTCAGCGAACAGAACTCCCGGATCTGCGCCTCGTCGCCGGGTTCCTGGTGACCGAACTGGTCGCACGGAAAGCCGAGCACCGCGAAGCCGCGCGCCGCATAGTTCTTGTGCAGCGCCTCGAGCCCCTCGTACTGCGGCGTGAAGCCGCACTTGCTCGCCACGTTGACGATCAGGAGCGCGCTGCCGCGGTAGTCGCCGAGCGACCGCTCGCCGCCGTCGATGGTCTTCGCCGTGAACTGGTAGATGTCGGCCATGGACTGTTCCTCGACAGGACGGGCAACCCGCCGCCTCGGTCAGTCTACCCGCTCCACCGGCGGAGGCGGGAGCACCGGCCGGGCGCGGCTGGCCGTTCGGCCAGGCCGGGAACTTTGCTAGGCTTGCCCGAGTCCCAACGGATCACTGCCGCCCGGCGCCGGCGGGCGGCCTGTCGCCGCCACGGCGGCGGGCTGACTGACGGAGAACCCGCGATGAAGCTGCCGGCCCCGATTGCCCTCCTGACTGCGTTGTTCGCGCTGCTCGCCGGTGCGCCGCTTGGCGCCGCGCCAATCGCCTGGAAGGAAGGCGTGCACTACACGGTCGCCGATACCGCCAACCGCGAGTCACCACCGCCGGGCAAGGTGCTCATCACGGAGGTGTTCTCCTACGGCTGCCCGGCCTGCAACGCCTTCGAGCCGACGATGCAGAAACTGCGTGCGTCGATGCCGGCGGCGACGACGCAGTTCCAGCTCGTCCCGGCCGGCTTCATCCCGGCCGAGGACTGGCCGATGTTCCAGCGTGCGTTTCTGACGGCCCAGGCGCTGAAGATTTCCGACAAGACCCACGACGCGATGTACAAGGCCGTCTGGTCGACGGGTGAGCTCGCGACGATGGACAAGGTCACGCAGCGCCTGAAGTCGCCGCAGCCGACGATCGAGGACGCGGCACGCTGGTACGCGAAGCAGACGGGCGTGAAAGCCGAGGACTTCATCGCGATGGCGAAGAGCTTCGGCATTGAAACGCAGGTCAAGCGCGCCGACGACTATCTGCGGACCTACAAGGTGCTGAGCACGCCGACCCTGGTCATCAACGGCCGTTATGTCACCGACGTGAGATCGGCGGGCGGCTACGACCAGTTGATCGACCTCGTCCGGTATCTCGCCACCAAGTAGGCCGTAGCGCCGTCCGTCGGCGCTGTCAGGCCGCGCGTCGTTTGACGGCGACCGCGAGGTCGTAGGTAGCCTGCAGGTTCATCCAGAGGCGGGCGGACGTTCCCAGTGCGGCCGCCAGATCGAGTGCTGCCTCTGCGGTGACCCCCCGCTTGCCTTTGATCAGCTCGTTAAGGCGCGCGCGGGTCCATCCCAGACGCGCTGCGAAGGCTGTCTGCGTCACTCGTCCCGGCGACAGGAACTCTTCGAGCAGGATCTCGCCGGGGTGGAACGGGTTGCTCGGCTGTCCTTTCAGGGTAGCGGCCATGCTGCTTTCCTAGTGATAGTCGATCACGGCAACGTCAAACGCCGCGCCACGCTCGAACTTGAATACCACACGCCACTGGTCATTGATCCGAATCGAATAGAAGCCCTTCCAGCGGCCCTTCAACAATTCCAACCGGTTTCCCGGTGGCACACGCAGGTCCGCGATCTCCGATGCATCGTGGAGGTAGAGGACTTTGCGACGCGCCGCTCGCAGCAAGTCGGTCGGGAATGCCCGCGTCGCGCGCGTCCTGCGGTCGAGAAACAAATCTTCGGCCAGGGCGTTCCCGAAGGATTCGATCATGTCGTCATATTATCGGAATTCGATAACACCTGTACAGCCGCCGTGGCTGCCAGATCCACAACCCGGCCAGATCCGTGGCGATCCGGCCGGCGGCATGCGTGCGCGACGACCAGGCGCCGCGCGAAAGCGCCGCTAGTCGTTTGAAAATATTGGGGAAATGGTGGCCGGGAGTGGAATCGAACCACCGACACGCGGATTTTCAGTCCGCTGCTCTACCAACTGAGCTACCCGGCCAGAGACGACCCGCGGTCTGCGCGGGGCCGCGTATTAGACCGGGGGCCGCCGGGGCCCGTCAAGGCGCCGGCGGCACGAAGGCGTCGGGCGCCCGCGACCCGCCCCCGAAAAGGAACTTTTCCAGTTCCTCGGTGAGCAACCGGCGCGCTTTCGGTTCGTAGGGCGTCAGCCGGTACTCGTTGATCAGCATCGTCTGGTGGGCGAGCCAGCGGTCCCAGGCCTCCCGGGAAACGGCGGCGTAGATCCGCTCGCCGAGCGCCCCGGGGAACGGCGGCCGGTCGAGGCCCTCGGCGTCGGTCTTCAGCAGCACGCAGTGCACGGTTCGGGTCATGGCGTGGGCACCCTTGGAGCGGAGGGGACGGCCGCGTCGCCCAGTTCCCTGAGCAGGCCGGCGACGGGTGCGGCCAGCCCGAGGGCAACCGGCGCCAGGGGGTTATACCAGACCGCCGGCGACTCCTGCACCGCCGGTGCTCCCCCCGCCACGTCGGCGACCACCGGCTCGATACGCAGGTCGAAGTGGCTGAAGGCGTGATCGATCACCGGCCGGATCACCGGGGCGCCGGTGACGACGAACCGCTCGGCGAGCGCCGCGAGCGCACTCGGCGCGTCCGGGTACTCCGGGAAACTCCACAAGCCACCCCAGATGCCGCGCGCCGGCCGCTGCTCGAGGTAGACCCCGTCCGTTCCCCGGGCGACGAGCCAGGTCACCGTCCGCAGCCGGCGCGCGGCCCTGGGCGGACGCCGGCCGGGCAGCATCGCCAGCCGACCGGACGCGTACCCCTGGCAGCCTGCGCGCACCGGGCACTCGCCGCAGCGCGGCCGGCTGCGGGTACAGAGGGTAGCGCCGAGGTCCATGATCGCCTGGGTATAGTCGGCGGCCCGATCGGCAGGGGTAACCGACTCGCTCGCCCGCCACAGCTCGGCGAGTACCGCCGCCTCGCCCGGCCAGCCACCGATCGCAAACCAGCGGGCAAGCACCCGCTTGACGTTGCCATCGAGGATCGCGTGGCGCTCACCCCTGCTCTGCGCGAGGATCGCACCGGCCGTCGAGCGGCCGATACCGGGCAGCGCGACCCAGCCCTCGACGGTGTCCGGAAACCGGCCGCCGTGCTCAGCCACGAGCTGCCGGGCGGCGCGCTGGAGGTTGCGGGCCCGGGCGTAGTAGCCGAGGCCGGACCACAGGTGCAGGACATCGTCGGCGCTGGCGTGCGCCAGGCTCGAAAGGTCGGGGAAGCGCGCCACGAAGCGCTCGAAGTAGGGAATGACCGTGCCGACCTGGGTCTGCTGGAGCATGACCTCGGACAGCCAGACGCGGTAGGGCGTGCGCTCGAGCTGCCAGGGCAGGTCGTGCCGGCCGTGGCGGTCGAACCACGCGAGCAGGTTCGGGGCGAAGTCGGCCGGCGTCATCGCGGCGGCCCGCGGGTCGGCGTCACGCAGGCAGCGTCGATACGGCCGACCCCGACGTGCCGTCCCGACCGAACAACCTGCCGCCGACTGCCGTGCGCCCTCACGGGCGCAGTGTAGCGTGCCGGCTCAGGCGGTCGCGACCCGCGGACGGCTGTGTTCGACGATACGGGCGAGCGCCGTCGGAATCAGTGCCGGCGCCATCGGCCGGCCGATCAGGTAACCCTGGATCCGGTCGCACTTCGCCTCGCGCAGGAAATCGACCGTCGCCGACTGTTCGACGCCTTCCGTGCACACCGTGAGGCCGAGGTTATGGGCAAGGTCGATGATCGACCGGGTGATCGTGCGCGCCTCGGAGCTCGCGTGCAGTTCCATGCCCAGCGAGCGGTCGATCTTGATCTCGTTGAACGGCATCTTGTAGAGCTGGGTCAGGGACGAATGGCCGGTGCCGAAGTCGTCCAGCGACAGGCCGAAGTTCTTGACGCGCAGGCGGGTGAGAATGTCGCGCGTCAGGCCCGGATCCTCGAGCGCCGCGGTTTCGGTGATCTCGATCGTCAGTTCCGAGTTCGGGACCTTGTTGCTGCGCATGAGCTCCGAGAGGCGGTCGGGGAAGTCGAGGTCCTTGACGAGCAGCGGCGAGAGATTGACGGCGAGGCTGAGCTTGTGGCCCTGACCGCGCCAGGCCGACAGCTGCGCGATGCTGCTCTTCAGCACGCAGTCAGTCAGCGCGCCGATCAGCCCCGTCTGCTCGGCGAGCGAAATGAAACGGTCCGGCATGACGAGGCCGAGCACCGGGTGATTCCAGCGGACCAGCGCCTCGACGCCGACCGGAACCACGCCGCCATCCAGCAGCAGGTCGGCCTGCGGCTGGTAGTAGACGGTGAGTTCGTCCTTCTCGACCGCCTGGCGCAGATCGCGCTCGGTCGGTTCCTGCGCATTGACGAGCTGCCCCTTGAGGACCGCCTCGAGATCCGGCAGCGACAGGGGCTTTTGCAGGGTGCCGATCATGTTCAGACCCTGGGTCAGGCCCAGCTGCTCGACGCTGGTCAGCACGCGCGGATCCATGCCGCTGGAGATCAGGATCGGGGCGCGCGTGCCGTAGGTCGCGAACTCGCGGATGACCTCGACGCCGTCCATGTCCGGCATCTGCAGATCCAGTATGACGAGGCTCGGGTCGAACTCACGCAGCAGCGCGAAGGCCCGCTGCGCGTTGTCGGCAGTGGCAACCCGATAGCCGACCAGCTCCGCCACCGTGGCGACGAAGTCGAGGATGTCGGCCTGGTCGTCGACGACCAAGAGGCGATTGATGTCAGACATGGGAAGCAGACTCCTTGGCTAAAGCAAACCGTACGGCGCCGACCAGATCCGGGGTGTTGGCCGGCAGGACGGATGGCGTCGTCCCCTGCCGCAGGCCGGTTCCCGCTGCGTGCAGTACGCGTATCGAGGGGTTGAGAAGGCGCAGCCGATCGGCGAGCGCCACCGGCGCGAGGTCGCCGCCGGGCAGATCGCCGATCAGGACGAGATCCGGGGCCTCGGGCGAGGTCGCGGCCGCGAGCACGTCGGCGCTGCGGCCTAGCACCGCGACGTCGAAGCCGCCTTCGCTGAGCACGCGGCGGGTCTCGCCGGCGCGCACGGCCGAGGCGTCGATGACGAGCACCCTGCCGCGGCCGGCGGGCGCCGGACCGCGCGGCACCCGGCCGTCGGCCACGGCGGTATCGACGACGTGTCGCGGGAAGTAGAGCTTCACGGAGGTGCCGGCGCCCGGCCGGGTGTCGATGACGGCCGTGCCGCCGGCACGTACCGCCAGGCCGTAGACGATCGACAGGCCGAGGCCGGTGCCCTTGCCGGGCTCCTTGGTCGTGAAGAACGGCTCGAAGGCCTTGCTGACGACCTCGGCCGGCATGCCGCAACCGGTATCGGTCACGGCGATCTCGACGTATTCGCCCGGCGGCAGGGCGGCGGCCTGCGCGGCACTGATCGCCGGTGCCGACAGGTTGCGGGTCGTCAGCACCAGCGAACCGCCGTTCGGCATCGCGTCGCCGGCATTGATGGCCAGGTTCAGCAGCGCGTTTTCCAGTTCTCCGGCGTCGACGCAGATCGGCCAGACGTTGGCCTGCGAGGCGATGCTGAACTGGATGGACGAACTGATCGTGCGCTCGAGCAGATCCTCGAGACCGGCGATGACGGCGTTGACGTCGATGGGCTTGGGATCGACGGTCCGGCGCCGCGAGAAGCTGAGCAGGCGGCGGGTCAGGTCGGAGCCGCGGTTCGCGGCACCCAGCGCCGTGCCGATCCGGTTCCTGAACGGCGAGCCGGCGCCCGCCTCCCGTTCGAGCAGCTGCAGGTTGCCGATGATGACGGACAGCAGGTTGTTGAAGTCGTGGGCGACACCGCCGGTCAGGCGGCCCATGGCTTCCATCTTCTGCGCCTGCAGGAGCTCGGTCTCCAGGCGCTTTTCCTGGGTCACGTCGCGGGCGACCGAGAAGAACCCGATCACCTCGCCGTCCACGACGTGCGGCACGTAGGACACGGCCACGACCGAGGCCACCCCGTCGCGGACCAGCTGGGTCTCGAAGTCGACGCGCCGCCCGGCGAGGACGGCGTCGACCCGCGGCGCGATCGCCCTGTAGCTTTCAGCATCGCTCAGCTCGTCCAGCCGCCGGCCGCGCAGGACCTCGAGCGGCTGGCCCAGCCACTCTTCGCCGATGCGATTGACGAAGGCGAGTTCCGAGCGGTTGTTCACGTAGGAGATATAGAGCGGCACCGAGTTGAGTACCATCCGGTAGAACGCGTCGTTATCGCGCAGCGCACGCACGGCAAGGTCGATCCCGGTCGCATCGATATGCGTGACGATGGCGCCGCGGCCGTCGGCGCGGTCAAAAGCCTGCACGCGCATCTGCATGGCGCGGTCGACGCCGTCCAGATCCAGCGACCGGTAGTTGAGTACGAATTCGTCTTCCGCGCCGGACAGGACACTCTCCACGCCGTCGGCGGCGGCGGTCGCGGCGGCGCAGCGGTCCTGGGCGGAGCGGCACAGGGCGGCGTAGTTCTCGGAGAAGCCAAAGCGCAGGCCCATGAGGCCGGAAGCCGAGGGCCAGTCGGCCCAGCCGCGGTTGATTTCAAGGATCCGGCCGGTCGGATCGAGGACGGCGATGCCCTTGCGCAGGGCATCCAGCGTGGCGCGAAGCATCGCCTGGTCGGCGCGCGCATCGGTGAGCTGGCGGTGCCGGTCGGTGACGTCCTCGAGCGTGCCGCACATCCGCATCGGCAGCGCGGCCGAGTCGCGGCTCGCCTCGCCCTTCAGGCGCAGCCAGACGTCGGGCTGCGCGTCCTTGAGGCGCAGGTCGATGTCGAACGGCTGCTGCTGCTCGAGGTGGCGCCGGATGGCATTGAGGAAGAGTGCGCGATCATCGTCGTGCACACGGCTGTGCAGCGTCTTGGGCGACGGCGCGAGGTCGCGGCTCGGGCCGCCGAGCAGGCGCGCCGCCGTGGCGTCATACCAGGCCGTGCCGGCGACGAGATCCCATTCCCAGTGGCCCTGGCGTCCGGCGAGTGCGCAGCGCTCGAGCGTGGCGAGCGGCGCCCGTTCGTCGGCGGGAACCGCCGCGTCGTGGACCCGAAGCAGCCTCAGGCCACCGGTCCGCGAGGCGACCTCGACCCGCAGCGACAGCTGGCGATGGCGATCGCGCAGCGCGAGATCCTTCTCGGTCGAGCCGCCGGCGGCGTCCGCGTCGTTGAGGATGTCGTCGAAGGGCTCGCCGAAGAGCGGCAGGTCCTCGAGGCGCATGTCGCTGCGCTCGGGCAGGAGGAACCCGGTCAGCGCCTGCATCGCGACGTTGGCGTAGACGATCCGCCAGCTGCCGGCTCCGCCACCGACCACGAGCACGCCTGCCGGCGCGTCGTGGACCGCGGCATCGAGCAGGTCGAGCACGTCGCCGGCGGGTGCGGCGAGAGGCTCGAAGGCGGGCATTGTGTTCGCTGCGTGCATCCGATGACTACGCGTCCCGGTTAAAGGCTTTGGTCTAACTGCCTTCTTGTCGGCGCCGCCGCCGTCGTCTTGAAGTCGACGGCGGTTTGAAAACTCGCCTTCTTGGTTGGGAGAAAGCCCCAACGACCGAACCGAGTTCACAGTTTCCGGGAGGATGGCGGATCGCCGCCGAACCGGCTGCGCACGGGATCACGCATTTTTCTTATTGTGGCGACCGGGCGGTACGACGGGCAGCGTACTGGCCCGCACCGGCGGACGGTCAGCGGGCGGTGGCTTCCCGACCTGAGAACCAGTTCACGGCGTACTGCACGAGCTGCGAGCCCGTGTTCAGGTTCAGCTTGCGCTTGATGCGCTGGCGATGCGACTCGACCGTCTTCACGCTCAGGTTGAGCGCCTCGGCAGCCTGGCGCGTCGAGAGTCCCTTGCCGATCATGTGCAGGATCTGCAGCTCGCGATTCGACAGCCGGTCGATGGGGTTCGCCGAGATGTAGGAGCCGCCCGAGGCGAACTTCTGGATCATGCTGTTGCCAACGGCTTCGCTGACGTAGATGCCACCGTCGAGCACGCGGCGCAGGGCGACCAGGAACTGGTCGCTGGCGGCCTGCTTCATGATGTAGCCGTTGGCACCGGCCGACAGCATGCGCTCGGCGTAGATCGTTTCCTCGTGCATCGACAGCACGAGGATGGGCAGGCTCGGGTAGTGGGCGCGACTGTCCTTGACCAGTTCGATACCGTCGCCCTGGCGCAGCGAAATGTCGACGATGACCGCGTCGGGCTTCAGGTCGCGGATCGCGAGCTTGGCGTCGCGGGCGGTTTCGACTTCGCCGCAGGCCGCGAGGTCCTCTTCCTGCTCGATCAGCCGGCGCAGGCCCTGGCGCACGATCGGGTGGTCGTCGACGATCAGTACTCGGCGCTTCATACCAGACATATTACATCCCCTTGGCCGGGTTTGCCCCGGCCGGCGATCCGTAACCGTCGCCGGCTCCGTCCGTCCGCTGCCCGACCGCGCGCGGCGTGTCCGGCTGCTCGAGCGTACAGTAGATGCGCGTACCGCTCGGGCGCACGGCCGATACCTTCAAGGTCGCACCGACGATCGCCGCCCGGTAGTGCATGATCTTCAGGCCCATGCCGGCATCGGCCGACGGGCCGAGACCGACACCGTCGTCCTCGATGGACAGCGATACGCGCCGCCCCTGCACGCGCAGCCGGACCACGACCCGGGTGGCGCGGGCGTGCCTGGCGGCGTTGGTCAGCGCTTCCTGGGCTATCCGGTATAGGTGCGTCTTGGTGGCGGCATCCAGGGTGATGGGCTGGGCGCTCCGTGCCTGAAAGCGCACGTCAAGACCGTAGAGGTCGCGGGCGCGCCCGACCAGGGCGCGCAGTGCATAGGCAAGGCCGCCGCGCTCGATCTCCACCGGCGACAGGCCGCGCGCGAGCGTCCGGGTGCTCTGGATGGCCTGGTTGACGAGGCCGACGATCTCGCCGATGTCGGCCGGCGCGAGCGTGGCGCCACGGACCGCGCGTTCCTCGAGGCCGCGCAACATGAGGGCGATGCCGGTCAGTTCCTGGCCGAGTCCGTCGTGCAGGTCGCTGCCGATCCGCCGCTGTTCACGGTTCGCGGTCTCCAGCAGCTCTTCCTGCAGCTGTTTGCGGTCGGTGATGTCGTGGACGATGATGATGCGCAGCGCCTCGCCGTGCAGGACCAGCGGACTGCTGGCCAGCGCCGCGGAGAAGCGCGAGCCATCCACGCGCGCCACCTCGATATCCGAAATCGCCTGGATCTTCTCCGGCAGGTCGATCAGCTCGTCGAACAGCCGGCCGATCGCCGCGCCCGGTTCCATCGCCAGCATCCGGTCAAAGGCCTGGTTCGTGAGGCGGATGGCGTTGTCGGGACCCACCACGCACACGCCCTCGCTCATATGGGCAAGCACTTCCGCCTGCGTGCGCAGGTAGCGCTCGGCGGCCAGGCTCGCGGTCACGTCGCGCAGGGTGCCGATCAGCGCGGTGCCGTCCGGCGAAATGACCCGCTCGGCGCGAATCTCGATGAAACGCGACTCGCCGGCGCGTTCGAGCCGGCACTCGACGTCGACGGGTGAGCCGGTGGCGGCGGTGGCCGCCATCGCCGCGCGCAACCGCTCCCGGCAGTCGGGCGCCAGCCACTGCAGCCATTCGGCGAGGGGTTGCCGCGCCGGCATGTCGGCGACGTAGGCCTCGCTGCGGTGATCGAGCACGAAATCGTCGGTGTCCGGATACCAGCGCCAGGTCGTCAGCGCGTTGGTGGCCAGCGCCAGCGTCAGCCACTGGCTCTGCCGCTGCAGGCGGATGCCGCGCCGCTTCAGGGCGTCGATGTCCTGTACAGCGCCGGCGAGGCGCCGGACCACGCCATCGACGGTCTCGGCCACTGCCACGAGGCGCACCCAGATCTTGCGGCCCGTCGCCGGGACGATCTGCAGGTCGAGCTCGTAGCTGCCGCCCTCGCGGATGCACGCCGCGTTGTGCGCGGCCAGCAGCTCGTACCCCTGCTCGGTCAGGAACCGGGCGTAGGTGTCCTGGCTCGGCGTGTAGGATTCGGGCGTCACGCCGTGCAGCACGTAGGTCTCGTGACTCCAGCGCGTCTCGCGGGTGATCGTGTCGAATTCCCAGGACCCGACCCGGGCGACCGACTCGGCATTCGCGAGCAGCCGCTCGACGCGCCGCTGGCCGGACACGTCGAAGACTGTACCCAGCATGCGCCGTTCGCCGGAGTCCCCGGTCGGTGCCCAGACCGCCCGGTCCCAGACGTCGATGTAGTGACCGTCGGCGTGCTTGACCCGGTAGTACGCCTCGAACGCACCCTCGCTGGACACCGTCCAGCGCTCGTGGTGGCGCACGTAGTCCCGGTCCTCCGGATGCACCCGCGAGTACCAGGCTTCGGCATTCGGCGCGAGATCTTCCGGAGCCAGACCGAGAAGCTGCGCCGTGCCATGCCAGCGGGTGACGGCACCGGTCGCTGCGTCGAATTCATAGATGTGTCCGCGCGAGGCGATCGCCGCCAGCCGGAAACGCTCGTCGGTGGCCCGCAGCTCGACCTCGGCGCGCTTGCGCCGGTCGATATCGAAAAGGATCCCGGCCAGCCGGACCGGTGCGCCGCTGGCGTCACGCGCCACTACCCGACCACGCTGCTGGACCCAGACCCACGTCGCATCCGCCGCGCGCAGCCGGTATTCGCTGTCCCACATGTCGCTGCTGCCGTCCATGACCTTGGCGAGCTCCAGGCGCGTCGCCGCGATGTCGGCGGGGTGCAACGACGACCAGAACTCACCGTCCGAGAGCGGCCCGTCAAGCCGGTCCACGCCGCGCAGCCGGTGGTATTCGCCGCTCGCGACGAACCGGTCGCCGGCCGGTGTGTACTCCCAGAAGCCGATCCGCGCGCCCTCGACCGCGAGTTGCAGCGATTCCTGGGCCTGGCTGAGGAGCATCTGCGCGACGCGCCGCTCGGTGCAGTCGGCGACGTGCAGGACAATGCCGTGCACGATCGGATCGTTGAGGAGGTTCGCCGCCTTGACGTGGACCCAGCGCCACTGGCCGTCGCGTCGCCGGATGCGGTACTCGTTATCAAAGACCTGGCCGTCGGCGCTTCCGGCGATCTGGATCAGCCAGGCACGGACGTTGGTCTGGTCGTCGGGATTGACGACTTCCCACATCGGCCGGCCGAGCCGCTCCGCGCGGGTGTAGCGGGTGATCTCCGTCATCGCCTCCGACTGGTGGACGATCGTGCCGTCGGCGGTTACCACCGTGGTCACGCCGGACAGGCGGTTGACAAGGGCGCGGTGGGCGCGCGCATCGTCGCCGAAGGGTTGCAGGCGGTCCGACCGGACGTCCTCGAGCTCCAGGAACGTGCAGCAGACGCGCAGCGCCGTCGCGCCTCCCGGCAGGGCGCGCACGACCAGCGCCGCGTTCCGGGGCTGCAGGTCGAGGCCATGGACGAGCGCGGTGCCGTGCCAGGGGAGCACAAGCGCGGGATTCTCGAGCAGCGACGCGAGGTCGCCGTGGCCGTCCACGAGCTCGACGCAGGACGGACGCCCGCCCGCGTCCCGGCGCTGGACGAAATTCTCGGCGAAGCCCGGGCTCGCATAGCTTACGGTCGCGCCGAGGTGGTCGACCTCCACCACGAGTACGCCATCGCCCGCCGCGTCCAGCGCGGCGTACGCGTGGCTGGGCTCGTCGAGGGCGAGCGAGCGGACCTGCGTGCTCATTACGATCAGTGTCGGCGCAAACCCCGGGGGGAGGTACCAGCAAATCCCCTAATAGCGTCTGCGGTGTGACGGCAACCCGCGCCGCCGCCGGAAGTGCCGTGCCGGAAATCCGTGGCTGGCGAGGGCCGTGGGACGACTTGCCATATCGGCCGAAGCGATGCCACAAAATCGCATGCCGGCTGCGGGCGGGGCTGCCCGCACGACCAACTGTAGGAGTATCCTTTACGCTGCACTAAGGAATCGCCTGCTCGATGAAGACCCGAGTCCTACTCGTCGACGATCATCCGCTGCTCCGTGAAGGCCTGCGCGAACTGCTCGGGCCCGGGTCGGGCTTTGAGGTCTCCGGCGAAGCGGAGACGATTGCCGAGGCGAAGGCCGCACTGGACGAGCAGCGTCCGGATGTGATCGTCGTCGATCTCACGCTCGGCAACGAAGACGGCGTGGAGCTGATAGGGTTTGCCGCCCAGCGCTACCCGAACGTGCGTATCCTCGTGCTGTCGATGCACGACGAGTCGCTGTATGCCGGACGGCTGCTGCAGCTCGGCGCCCACGGCTACCTGATGAAGCACGAGTCCGCCAACGTGTTCCTCAGTGCCCTGACGAAGGTCGCCGGCGGCGAACTCTACGTCAGCCCAGCCCTCGGCAGCCGGCTCCTCAGCAAGCTCGTGACGCACACCCGGGAAACCAAGGTACAGAGCGGTGGCCTGACCGATCGCGAACGCGAAGTACTCGGCGCGATCGCCAAGGGCCTCGGCACCCAGGAAATCGCCGCCGTCCTGCAGATGAGCGCGAAGACGGTCGACTCGCACCGGCGCAATATCCGCGAGAAGCTCGGTCTGCGCTCGGCCACCGAACTCGTCCGCTACGCGGTGCGCTGGGCCGGAGAAAACCAGCCGCTGGCCTGATTCGCGTGACGCACGTCACACCCGGCGGGCTTTGCCTGCCTTGCTCACGGGCCATTCAGGGTTGCCCTCATCGTGCCGGCGCTGCCGCTCCGATTAACTCGGCTCCACGACGACTGACCTCGTCGCGCCCGGCAACGCGGCCGGGCGATAGCAACGGGACGGTATGACGAGCGAGCGTGCAGCACTGAAAACGGCGGGAGAAGCGGCGGCAGGCGCCGTTTCGCGGGCCGGCGTCGGCGCGGGCGGCGTGCCCGATGCCCGGCACCCGTCACACCCCACCGGCCGGTCGGCGGCGGCGGTGCGCGTGCGAAAGCTCATTTCGCAGGTTGCGGCCTTCGACACCACGGTGCTCATCCTGGGCGAATCGGGCACCGGCAAGGAAGGCGTTGCCCGGGAACTGCACCGCCTGTCGCCCCGCGCAACGGGGCCTTTCGTGCCGGTCAACTGCGCGGCGATCCCGTCGGAGCTGATGGAGAGCGAGCTCTTCGGCCACGAGCGCGGCGCGTTCTCTGGCGCCGTCGCCCTGCGCCGCGGCCGTTTCGAGCTCGCCGACGGCGGCACGCTGTTCCTGGACGAAGTCTCGGAAATGTCGCCGCAGCTGCAGGCCAAGCTCTTGCGCGTCCTGCAGGAGCGCACCTACGAGCGGGTCGGCAGCGGCGAACTGCGCTCGGCGGACGTGCGGATCATCGCCGCGACCAACCGCGATCTCGACCAGGAAGTCGCCGCCGGCCGGTTCCGCGGCGATCTGTATTTCCGGCTGAACGTCTTTCCGATCGAGCTTGCCCCGCTGCGCGAACGGCGGGAGGACCTGCCGCTCTTGATCGAGACGCTGAACGAGGCGCTCAGCCTGCGCGGCCACGGCGCGGTCAGCTTCAGCGCGCCGGCGATCGCCGCGCTCGCCGGCTACCGCTGGCCGGGCAACGTGCGCGAACTGGAGAACCTCCTGGAGCGCCTCGCGATACTGAGCCCGGGCGCGCATCTGGGGACCGGCGACCTGCCAGACCGCTTCGCCGGGAACCGCCCCTCGCACACCGGCGCCGCGCCGCTCGCCAACGGCCCGGATCCGGCGGCATTCGTCATGCCGACCGGCGGTGTTCACCTGCGCGACCTCGTCCAGCGCTTCGAGGACGAACTCATCGCCCAGGCGATGGATCGTGCCGAAGGCGTCATCGCCGAGGCGGCGCGCCTGCTCGGCATCGGCCGGACGACCCTGGTCGAGAAACTCCGGCGCCGCGAACAGTCGGCAGCCTGAACTCGCTCACAGTGGCGGCCCGCGGGCCGACCTATACTGCCCGACTGGACCGCGCCGTTTCATCGGCGGACAGCCGGAGCCCCGAGTCGTGCAAAGCATTTTCATTGGCCGACAGCCGATCCTCGATGCCTCGGGTAGCCTGTACGGCTACGAGCTCCTGTGCCGCGACGCCGCGGGCCGGCTGGCCATCGCGGGCAACGGCGACCGCCAGTCGACCACGGTCCTGCTCGATGCCATCCTGACCATCGGTCTCGAACGGCTGACCAAGTCGCGTTGCACCTTCATCAACGTCACGGAGACGCTGCTCCTCGGCGAACTCATCGATGCGCTGCCGCCGGCCAACGTGGTGCTCGAAGTGCTGGAGACCGTCCGCGCCACGCCGGCGCTCACCGCGCGCCTGACGACACTTCGCGCCAAGAAGTTCACGATCGCGCTCGACGATTTCGTGCTCGATGAGCAGAGCGCCACGCTGTTGCCGTACGCCGACATCGTCAAGCTCGATGTCCAGAGTCTCACCCCGGCACAGATCGAGCGCTACGTTGGCGAGCTGCGTCGCTACCCCTGCACGCTGCTGGCGGAGAAGGTCGAAACCCAGGCCGAGTTTGCGCATCTCAAGGACCTCGGATTCGACCTGTTCCAGGGCTATTACTTCGCGCGCCCCGAGCTCTACAGCACCCGCGCCCTGCGTCCTAACCGCGCGGCCGTGCTGCAGCTCCTCGTGCGGGTCAACGATCCGGATGTCACGATCGGGGATCTCGCGGCCCTGGTCCGCAACGACGTCGCGCTGTCGATCGCACTGCTGCGCTGGACCAATGCCGCGGGTACCGGACTGACGTCGGTGGTCGATTCGGTGGACCGGGCGATCATCGCGCTCGGCGTCCACACCATCCAGAACTGGCTCGGCCTCATCGCGCTGGCCAGGATGGGCACCCGGTCGACGGTCCTGGTGACGACCGTGCTGATACGTGCCAGGACCTGCGAGCTGCTCGCGACACGCGCGCACCGCGACAATCCGGCCGCCTATTTCACGGTTGGCCTCTTCTCGGCGCTCGACGTCATGATGGAGGCACCGATGGCAGGGCTGCTGCAGCAGCTGCCGCTGCCCGCCGCGCTGAAGTCCGCCATCAGCGAGCAGGACGGCGACCATGGCGGCGCACTGAAGGCGGTCATCGCCATGGAACTCGGCGACCCGGGCGGCATGCGCTATGCCGACCTGCCGTCCGATGCCCTCGCTGCCTGCTACGTCGAGGCGATCGAATGGGCGGATCGCTTCGTCAACACGGCGGCCTGAGCGCGCGGCCCCAGGCGGCATTGCGCCGGGCAAAAAAAATCCGGCCCCTCGCGGGGCCGGACCTTTACTCACGCTGAGCGCGGCTGCGTCTTACTGGTTGCAGTCCGTGCGGCGGATGACGACGCGACGGTTGTGCGCGCGGCCTTCCTTCGTCGTGTTGTCGGCAACCGGCTTCGTCTCGCCGTAGCCCACCGTCGTGACGCGACCGCCCGAGATGCCGTGGGCCGCGAGATAGTCGGCAACGGCCTTGGCGCGACGCTCCGACAGGCGCTGGTTCATCGCGGCGCCGCCGGTCGAGTCGGTGTGACCCTCGATCTCGCCGTTGATGAAGTGCAGCTTCTTCAGCTGCGGAACGACGTCGTCGAGCATTGCCCGGTCTTCGGCGCTCAGCTCGGCCGAGCCGGTCGCGAAGTGCACCTCGCGGGTGACGTCGCACTGGCAGCCAACCTTGTCCACCTTCGCACCGCGCGGGGTGTTCGGGCACTGGTCGATGCTGTCAGGCACGCCGTCGCCGTCGCTGTCCGGATCCACCTTGGCAACCGGGGCCGGCGGCGGCGGCGGCGGCGGCGGCGGCGGCGGAGCAACGACGGCGGCGGCAACCGGCGCGGCCGCGACGATCGGCGAGCCGCCGAAGCGGTAGCCGATGCCGATGCTGACGAGCAGCGGGGTGACCTTGAGCTGGGTAACCTTGGCACCGGCCGCGGTGTTTACGTCGGTGGTCAGGTTGCTGATGTAACGGAAGTCGGCGTTGAAGAACCAGTTGCGGGCCAGACGGTAGTCAAAGCCGGCCTGGCCGACGAAACCGATCTTGTGGTTGCTGTCCGTCTGCAGGTCCTCGGCCAGATGCTGGGCGTTCGACGGCAGGTAGAGGTGCTGGTTGCCGATCGTCGTGTACGACGCGCCGGCGCCCAGGTACGGACGGAAGTCTTCTTCCGGCATGAAGCCGTACTTGACGGTCCAGGTGTTCGGCATCAGCTTCTGGTTGCCGACCTTGTTGCCCTGGAACTTGACGTCGAAGTTGGTCGGCCAGGCGAGCGCCAGTTCGGTCGACCAGTTCGGGGTGAAGTAGTACTCGCCCGACAGCTCGGCGTAGGTGCCGCTTTCCGTCTTGAGGGCATCCGTCTCGACCGGGAACAAAGTGCCCGGAGTGTTGGTCGGAATCGAGAACGCCTCGGACTTGGACTCCGTGCCCATCCATACGCCGCGCACCCGCAGCTGGAACGGACCGTCGTTCCAGTCCTTGCCGGCATCCGCGGCGTGGACTGACGTGAACGCGACGGATGCCAGTAGCGTGGTCGCTACGGCCGCCGCAATGGAATGATTGCGCATGGGTGTGAATCCTTAGTCTAAATCTTTAGTGATAGGGTCGCAGCCCGGCGTGAAGTCGCCGGATCCCGCTTTGACGCAGCGCATGATAGTCGAGCTTGTATGAAATTTCCGTAAATTTTGATGACGGCATATAAGGAATTACCTTATTTTTCCTTCATCTAACCTCGTATTTAAGTCAAACCGACCTGAATAGCGACATACAAGACTTTTAATTCCTGTATCGGCGGCCACTTTGGCCCGCAGCGCAACCCACGTGCGGTCACAGGCGTTGTTTTTCCGCCAACGCGGCGACGAGGTCGTACAGGTAGTCGCGTCCGTCGTAGACGCTGCGCACGGCGAGCCGTTCGTTCAGGCCGTGGATGTGCCCGAGATCCGGCTCGACGAAGGCCCCCAGTACGCCGTAGGTCGGAATGCCCACCGCAATCAGGTAAATGCCGTCGGTGCCTCCCGACTGCTGCACCGGCACGACGGGGACGCCGGGGTAGTACTTGGCGGCGATGGCCTCGATGGGCGCGAGGATCCCGGGCGTCAGCGGCGGCGGCGCAACCTCGGGTCCGCGCGCGGCTTCCATCGTCACGCCCACGGCCGGGCTGGCGACGACTTCCTGCAGCCGGGCCCGGACCGCCTCCAGCGGCATGCCCGGAAACACGCGGCAGTTGATGTTCGCGCGCGCACGCTGCGGCAGGGCGTTGGTGGCGTGCCCGCCGCTGAGCATGGTCGCCACGCAGGTCGTGTGCAGCAGGCCGTTGTAGTTGGGATCGCGCTCGAGCACGGCTGCCGCCTTCGCGTCCGCGGGGTTCGTGACGAGGGCGGTCATCGCCGCGCCCATCTCGCCACCGACAATGGTCGCCATCCGCTTGAAATACGCCGTGGTCGTGGCGTTGAACTGCAGCGGGAACTCGTACGCGCTGACCCGGGTCAGCGCAGTCGCCAGTTCGTAGATCGCGTTGTCCTTGCGTGGCCGGGAACTGTGGCCGCCCGGGTTGGTCACCTCGAGCGTGTAGTTCTGCGACGCCTTCTCGCCGGCCTGGATCTCCAGGGCGACCGGCTTGCCGGCCTCGTTGAGGACGCCCCAGGCGCCTTCGTTGAGGGCGAACTCCGCATCGATGAGCGCCCGCTCGTGGCTGGCGAGATAGGCCGCACCGTTGAAGGCACCGCTCGTCTCCTCGCCGCAGGTCAGCGCCATCTTGACTGTCCGCGCCGGCCGGGTCGGGGCTGAGCGTAGCCGGATCAGCGTATCGACCCAGACCGCGGCCTCGAACTTGTCGTCCATCGCGCCGCGAGCGTAGAAGTAGCCGCCCTCCTCGACGAGCTTGAACGGATCGCGGGTCCAGTCCTCACGCTTCGCCTCGACCACGTCGATGTGCGCGAGCAGCAGCATCGGCTTCGCGGCCGGGTCCCGGCCGGCCAGCACGGCGACGATCCCGCCATCCCGGGGATGCTCGGGCACGCTGAAATAGTGAAGGTCCGCGTCGGCGAATCCGGCGGCGCGCAGCCGGGCACCCATCTTCGCTGCCGCCTCGGTGCAGCTGCCGTTCGACAGCGCGGTGTTGGTCTCGAGCAGCTCCTGGTAGATCGCCCGAAAGGCCGCCTGGTCGGCCCGCAGCGGGGCGTCGGCGCCGGCCGGGACGGCGGATGCCAGCAGGAGGACGATGCCACTGAGCCCGAGATACCTGTGCATGTGCATGATCCTCTGCGAACGACGGTGCCGGTCAGAACCCCGACTTTATCACTGTCCGGCCAGGCGTCGCCGCAGCAGGGCCGTCTCGCTCTGCACGCTGTCGCGGGCGAGGTAGCAACCCCGCAGGTGGCGCGTACCATCGCCGGCCGTGAAGGCGGCCCGGCCGTGCAGGATGCGCCGGTTGTCGAACAGCACCAGCTGCCCGACCTGCATGCGCAGCCTGAGCTGGAAACGCTCCTCGAGCAGCAACCGGGCGAAGAGCCGGTAGGCGGCGAAGAACGCGGCGAGTCCGCCGCTGTCGGGCGGCAGCGGCGCCATCGAGCGGCTGTTGTAGTGGACGGCCCGGATCTCGCCATCGGGCGCGAGCTCGATCAGCGGCCGCTCGGCATAGAGCTCCGCGTTGCCGGAACGGAAGAGGAACGGCACCGGCGTGCGCGTCAGGAGCTCGAACTGCTGTGGCGCCTGGCGGCGGAGTTCGGCAGCGAGCGCGAAACCGTCGGCGAACAGGCTGTCGCCGCCGCGCGGCGCGGCGGCGAGCACGTGCAGCGCCTGGAAACCCGGAACCGGCTCGCGATACGGGTTGTCGGTATGCAGGCCGAGGCCCCGGTCCGTGTAGGCCAGGTTCTCGGGCTGCGGCACGCTCTTCACGTCGAACACGACGCCGTAATTGGTCTCCACCGGTCGACCGACGATCGCCATCGTCTCGGCCAGCGCGCCGGGTTCGGGCGGCACGTGGTCCAGGAAGGCCAGCCCGTCGGTCCAGACGCGACGCAACCATCCGAAACGCACGGCATCGTCCGTGCGCCAGCTGTCGAACGTCACGAAGGCAAAGTCGTGGCGAGCCGGCGGCGTGGCGCCGAGGCGCCAGGGCTGCGCGCGCGGTGCGGCGGACGGCGACGGCCTGAGCACGTTCTCCAGCCAGTCGAGGGCAAAGGTGCCGACGGTCGGCTCGCCGGCGAAGTGCACGGTAAAGACGCCGTCACCGAGACTCGCG